>NZ_JBIWPP010000015.1:0-213743 GCF_044768335.1 Streptomyces sp. NPDC101151
AACTTGCGGGGCCCCTGAGGCTTGCGCCCCTCCCGAATCTCGAAGTCCATCGCATCCCCTGAGCTGGGGTGTTGCGACGACCACTAGAACGGAAGCCGCGGCGGGGGCCGGCCCTGTTCCGTGCGCAGGCTCAGGCCTCGCTCCTGCGCAGCACGATCTGGGTCTGCGTCGTCTGCCCGACCAGCCGGTCCCGGTCGTCGCGCAGATCCGTCTGCACCACCAGGAGGGTGCCGCCGACGTGCAGCGGCCGGGCCGTGGCGCGCACACGGCCGCCGGTGACCGCCCGCAGGAAGTTGGTCTTGGACTCCACCGTCGAGGTGCCCGAGGCGCCCTCCGGCAGGTTGAGGTACGCGCACACGGCGCCGACGCTGTCCGCCAGCGCCATCAGCGCCCCGCCGTGCAGCGCACCGCCCGCCGTACAGACGTCCGGGGACCAGGCCAGGCTGCCGACCGTGCGCTCGGCCGTGGCTTCGTCCAGCTCGATGCCCAGCCCGGCCGCGAACGGCATGGTCGCCAGCAGATCGGCCGGCTTCGGAACGACCGGCTCGGAGAGGGACATGGCGTACCGCCTTTCGTGAGTGCCGCGGTGCTCCGGACGAAGATCCGCCGCGGTGCCGCCAGGCAGTGTGCCAGCACGCTCCGGCCGGGACCCGGCCGACGGGCGCGAATGCGCCAGTCAGTCCTCGGACGAATCCTGGAGCATGGCCAGGGTCAGCACGCCGCCCCCGATGCCCCAGCCGCCGTCGGTGACCTCCTCGACCAGGACCATCGTGGTGGCGCGGGCGCGCTCGCCGTAGATCTCGGTGTACAGCTCGGTGGTACGGGTGACGATCAGCTCCTTCTGCTTCTCGTCCAGGCTTCCGGCAGGGACCTTGAAGTTCGCGAACGGCATGATGGTTCTCCTGAGTCGACGGGGTGTCGGAGGCGGGTCAGAGCGAGCTGCCCGCGGTGAGCAGGTCCTCGAGTCCGGCGCGGCGGAAGAAGTCGACGCGGATGCGGTCGGCGACCGCGGAGACGACCTCGCTGCCGTCGCGGCCGGGGTCGACGTGGGTGCGCAGCGGCCGGCCGCCGGCCGGCAGGTCCACCAGGCGTACGACCGCCTCGGCGACCTCGGCCGCATCCGCGTCCGGCGGGACGAGCGCCGCCAGCCGCTTGTCGAGGCCGGCGAGCAGGGTGCCGTAGGGCTCGGCGTAGGCGGCGGCCCGCTCGGTGTCGGCGGGCGTGCCCGCGTGAGCGAAGTGGTTGGTGCCCGAGGTGAACGCGCCGGGGACGACGATCGCGGTGTCGATGCCGAACCGGACCAGCTCGGCCGCGTAACTGACCGCCAGCGCGTCCATCGCGGCCTTCGCGGCGAAGTACGGCGCCAGGAACGGCGGGCAGCCGCCCCGGGTGCTGGAGCTGCCGATCCACACCAGCAGGCCCTCGCCGCGCGCCCGCAGGCTCGGCAGCGCCGCCCGGTTGACGCGCTGGGCGCCGAGCACGTTGACGTCGTACAGGTCCGCCAGCTGCTCCGGGGTGAAGGCCTCGGCGGGTCCGCTGACCATGTGGCCCGCGTTGTGCACCAGCACGTCCAGGCGGCCCTCGGCGGCCAGAACCCGGGCGACGGCCGCGTCGGCGGAGTCCTGGGAGGTGACGTCGAGGTCGACCGCGTGCAGGGCGACCCCGTGCTCGGCCGCGTACCGGTCCAGGTCGGCCACGGCGGGCGCGTTGCGGGCGGCCGTGTGCCGGATGCCCGCGTAGACGGTGTGACCGGCATCGGCGAGCGCGCGCACGGTCAGCGCGCCGAAGCCGCTGGAGGCGCCGGTGACCAGGACGGTCCGGGGAGTGTCGGTAGGCATGATTCCTCGCTGGGAGTGTTCTGAGAGTGCAGGGAGCCGTGAGAGTGCGGGGGCGCCGGGGGTGTTCAGACGATGCCGCCGTTGGCGCGCACGACCTGGCCGTTGACCCAGTGGCCGGCCGGCGAGGCGAGGAAGGCCACCACGGCGGCGATGTCGGCGGGCGTGCCGAGCCGCTCCAGCGGGGGCTGGGCGGCCAGCCTGGCGACGGTCTCCTCGTCCTTGCCGTCCAGGAACAGATCGGTGGCCGTGGGCCCGGGGGCGACCGCGTTCGCGGTGACGTCCCGGCCGCGCAGCTCCCGGGCCAGCACCATGGTCAGCGCCTCGACCGCGCCCTTGCTGGCGGTGTAAGCGCCGTAGGACGGGAAGGACAGGCCGACCACGGAGGTGGAGAAGGCGATGAACGAGCCGCCCCGGCGCAGCGTCCGGGCCGCCTGCTGAGCGACCACGAAGGTGCCCCGGATGTTGGTGCGGTGCATGGCATCCAGTTCCGCCAGGTCCAGTTCGGCGATCGGCGCGAGGTACATCCGGCCGGCCGCGTGGACCACGACGTCGACTCCGCCGAACTCGCGGGCCGAGGTCTTGAACAGCTCGGTGACCTGCGCTTCGTCGGCGACATCGGCCCGGACGGCGACCGCACGTCCGCCGGCCGCGGTGACCTCCTTGACGGCGGCCTCGGCCAGGTCGCGGTTGCCCGCGTAGCCGACCACCACGGCGAAGCCGTCGGCGGCGAGCCGGGTCACCGTCTCGCGGCCGATGCCGCGGGACCCGCCGGTGACGAGGGCGACGCGGGGAGCCGTGGGGGTGGATTCCTGGGTGGACATGGGAACTCCTGGGTGCTGGAGGGGGGTGGTGCCTTCTGGCTCCAGCCTGGGCGTCCGCCCGCGCTCGGGCCACGGCTCTGCTCACCCTGGGGTCGGCAACCCCTGGTTCCGGCCGGCCGCAGGAGTGACCATGGATCCGTGAACCACTCGGAACTCGCCGCATTCCTGAAGTCCCGGCGCGACCGGGTCCGCCCGGCCGACGTCGGCCTGCCCACCGGGCCCCGTCGCCGGGTCCCGGGCCTGCGGCGCGAGGAGGTCGCGCAGCTGGCCGGGCTCTCCGCCGACTACTACACCGAGCTGGAACGAGGTCGCGGTGCCCAGCCCTCCGCACAGGTGCTGGCCGCGCTCGCCCGCGCGCTGCGGCTGAACGGCGACGAACGCGACCATCTCTTCCACCTGGCCGAACGCCCGCTCCCGCCCGCCGCCCACGCCCCCACCGCGCACGTCCAGCCGGCCATGCTCGGCCTGCTGGACCGGCTCACCACCACCCCGGCCCAGATCATCACCGACCTGCACGAGACCCTCGTCCAGAACCCCCTCGCCGTGGCCCTGCTCGGCCCGCCCCCGGCCACCAGAGGCCCCGAGGCGAGCTTCGTCCACCGCTGGTTCACCGACCCCCGAGCCCGTGCGGTCTACCCCGTCGAGGACCACCCGCACCACTCCCGGGTCTTCGTCGCCGACCTGCAGGCGGTCGCCGCCCGGCGCGCCAAGGACGCCGAGGTCACGCGGATGGTCGCCGCACTGCGCAGGCGCAGCGCGGAGTTCGCCGCGCTCTGGGAGGAGCGGGACGTGGCCCTGCGCCGCACCGACCACAAACGGATCGTCCATCCCGCGCTCGGCGTCATCGAGCTGGACTGCCACAACCTGTTCAGCGAGGACGGCCGCCAGCGCCTGCTGTGGTTCAGCGCCCCGCCCGGCACCGAAGGTGCCGCGCAGCTCGAACTGCTGTCCGTGATCGGCACCCAGGACATGACGGCGGGCGCGGACCGGTCGGGACACCGGCAGGGCTGAGGGGGCGCAGGGGCGCGGGATTCACGCCGTCCGCCCCGACTCCTCACCGATGTCCGCAGACCCATGGCGGATCATCCGTCGCCTGAGGCACCCTTGACGGTGTGCGTACTGTTTCGCGACATTTGAGCATGGGCGCACGGCGGGGATCCGAAGACGGCAGGACGCGCCCGGCGCGTCATGGGGGGAGCGATCGCCCATGCGATCCATGAGCCATGTTCCACACGCCTCACCGGCCTGTGCCACACACGACACGCCAGTCGTGGAGCCGGCGGAAGGGCGGATGAGCTGAGGTGGAGATCACCATCCACAGACCGGGCGAGCTGACCTCCGCACTGCGCGGGGCCTGGCACCGGGCGATGGACGAGTCGCCGGAGTACGCCAACCCGTTCCTGGCACCCGAGTTCACGATCGGGGTCGGCCGGCACCGGGGCGGGGTGAGGGTGGCGGTCCTGCGGGAAAGCGGGGAACCCGTCGGCTTCTTCCCGTACGAGCGGGGCCCCTTGGGCACCGGACGGGCCGTCGGACTCGGGCTGTCCGACTGCCAGGCCCTGGTGCACCGGCCCGGCGTCACCTGGGACGCCGGGGAACTGCTGCGCGCCTGCGGACTCAGCATCTTCGAGTTCGACCATCTCGTCCAGGAGCAGCGGCCGTTCGCCCCGCATGTCACCGGAACCTTCGCCTCACCCGTGATCGACGTGAAGCCCGGCGACGGCACCTACGCGGAGTGGCTGCGCGGCACCTACCCGGGCCTGGCCAAGACGACGCTGAAGAAGGAACGGCGGCTCGGGCGGGACCTCGGCGAGGTGCGGTTCGAGTTCGACGAACGGGACCCGCGGGTCCTGCGCACCCTCATGGACTGGAAGTCCGCCCAGTACCGCCGGACGGGACGGATGGACCGGTTCGCGCGACCCTGGATCGTGGACCTGGTGAACCATCTCTTCCATGTACGCGAGGAGCACTTCACCGGCGTCCTGTCCGTGCTGTACGCCGGAGACCGTCCGGTCGCCGCCCACTTCGGCCCGCGCTCCGGTACGGTCCTGGCGGCCTGGTTCACCGCGTACGACCCCGAACTCCACTACTACTCACCGGGGTTGATGATGCACCTGCGGACCGCCGAGGCGGCCGCCCGGCACGGTGTGACCCTGGTCGACCTGGGACGCGGCGACAAGGAGTACAAGGACTGGCTCAAGACCCGTGAACTGCGGGTCGGCGAGGGCTTCGCCGCCCGGACCCATCCGGTGGCCATGGCGCAACGGCTGTGGCGCAGACCGGTACGCGGTCTGCGGAACACGGTCCTGGCCCATCCCCGGCTGCGCGAGCCCGCCGACCGGCTGCTCAAGACGGTCGGCCACCTGCGCACCCAGAGTCCGGCGACCGAGCCCACGGTCGGGACCCACCGCCCTCGGTCAGGATGAGCGGGCCGAGGTGACAGCTCTTTCACCCGGGTGAGGAACGGGTGGCCCCGCCACGCACGGGGCCACCCGTCGTGCGGATCCGGCGGCACCCCCGCTCCCCGCCTCACTCGCCGTGCCGTACCGCCCGTCCCACCTCCGTGCGCAGCGCCACGAAGTCGGGCAGGCCCCGCGTCGTGATCTGGTCGCGCTTGCCCGGCAGGCCGACCGCCAGGTCCCGGACGACGCGGGCGCCGGGGCCGCGGGACAGCACGACGACGCGGTCGCCCACGTAGACGCTCTCGTCGATGTCGTGGGTGACGAACACGATGGTCGTGCCGTCGGCGCGGTGCACTTCGAGGAGGAGGTCCTCCAGGTCCTCCCGGGTGCGGGCGTCCAGGGAGCCGAACGGCTCGTCCATGAGCAGCAGGGACGGGGAGCAGACGAGTGCGCGGGCGATGGCCACGCGCTGCTGCATTCCACCGGAGAGCTGCCGGGGATGCCGGCGGGCCACGCCGTGCAGGCCGACGCGTTCGAGGATGGCCTCGGCCTCCTCGTGGCGGGCGGCCCGGCCAAGGCCCCTGCGTCGCAGCGGCAGGGCCACGTTGTCGCGGACGGTGAGCCAGGGCAGCAGCGAGCGGCCGTAGTCCTGGAAGACGACCGCCAGCCGGTCGGGTACGCCGGTCACCGGTGTGCCGTCGACGGTGATCGTGCCCTCGTGCGCGGGCAGCAGCCCGGCGATGGTGCGCAGGAGCGTGGACTTGCCGCAGCCGGACGGCCCGACGACGCACAGCAGCTGGCCGTCGGGCACGGTGAGGTCGATGCGGTCCAGGACGCGGTGGTCGCCGTAGCGCTGGCTGAGGGACTCCAGGCGCAGCATCCCTCACCCGGCCCAGGGCTCGTACAGGGTGCCCGCGCTGCCGGTCACCCGCAGATGGAGCAGGAACGGGCCCGCGTCGTCGCCCCGGCCCAGCGCGTGGTCGAGGGCGGCCGGAAGGCCGGCGGGGTGTTCGACGCGGGCCGCCGGGCAGCCGAAGGACTTCGCGAGGGCCGCGAAGTCGATGCCTCCGATGTCCGTACCGGGGACGGGCGCGATGCCGATCCGGCGGCCCAGCGCGCGGACGGCCGCGTAGCCGCCGTTGTCGAGGAGGACGTAGGTGACCGGCGCCGCGTGCCGGGCCGCGCTCCACAGGGCCTGCACCGAGTAGAGCGCCGAGCCGTCACCGACCACGCACACCACCCGGCGCCGGTCGGCCAGCGCGCGGCCGACCGCGAGGGGCAGGCCCCAGCCGAGCGCTCCGCTGCCGGTCGTGAGGAAGCCGCCCGCCATCTCGACGGGCACGCGCGCGTGCAGGGCGTCGCGGTGGCTCGGGGCCTCCTCGACGAGCACCCGGTCGCGCGCCAGCCGGGCGTGCAGCAGCTCGAAGAACAGCTCCGGCGTGATGTGTTCCCCGTCGCGGGCCGGCCCGGGCGCCGGGCGGGACGGCGGCGGGTCGCGGTCCGCCTCCTTCAGCAGTTCGGCGAGCCGGGCGAGCGCGGGCCGCAGGGCCGTCACGATGCTGGTGCCGACGGGCAGCCAGGCGGCCTGCCCCACGTCGCAGTCCAGGTGGAACAGCTCGGTGCCCGGCGCCAGCAGCGGCCCGTCACCTGCCACGTGGTACGTGAACACCGGCGCGCCCAGGGCCACCACCACGTCGTACGGCGCCAGGCGCGCGGCCAGCGGGCCGGGGACCGGGGGCAGGAACCCCTGGAACAGCGGGTGCGACTCCGGGAACCCGGAGCGGCCGGACAGGGGACTGATCCACACCCCGGCACGGATCCGCTCGGCCAGCGCCCGGACCTCGTCCAGCGCGTCCTCGTCGTCCACGCCCGGGCCGACGACGAGGGCCGGTCGTGCGCAGGCGTCGAGGCGGGCGGCGAGGGCGGCGAGGGCGTCCGGGTCCGCCGTGAACGACGAGTACAGCGTGCGGGGCGCGACCGGCTCGGCGGGCCGGTCCCAGTCGTCCTCGGGCACGGAGACGAAGACCGGGCCGCGCGGATGCGTCATCGCGATCCGGTACGCCTCGGCGAGCACCGCCGGCACGTCCTCGGCCCGCTCCGGCTGGCGCGCGTACTTCACGTACGGGCGAGGGAACAAGGACGGTTCGTCGGCGCCGAGGAACGGCCGCAGCTGGATCAGCGACCGTGCCTGCTGGCCCGCCACGACGACCAGCGGCACCCGGTCGCGGAAGGCGTTGAACACGGCACCCAGTGCGTGCCCCACCCCGCCGGCCGAGTGCAGGCTGACGAGGGCCGCGCGCCGGGTGCCGAGGGCGTGACCGGCCGCCATGCCCACTGCGGTGGACTCCTGCAGGCCTAGGACATAGGTGAAGTCGTCCGGCCAGTCACGGAACATGCGCAGTTCGGTGGAGCCGGGATTGCCGAAGACGGTGGTCATGCCGGTGTCCCGCAGGAACCGGACGACCGCGTCGCGCACCGTTGCCGTCATGAGGTCCTCCCTGGGCCGACGAGCCGCCTCTCGATCGCCAGCAGACCGGTGTTGAGGAGATGCCCGAGCACGCCGAGGAGCATCAGCGCGGCCCACACGGTGAGCAGGTCGGACCGCGTCTGGGCGTCGGTGAGCGTGAAGCCGATGCCGTCGGCGGTCCCCGGCAGCAGCTCCGAGAAGACCATCAGGATCAGGCACAGCGACAGGCTCAGCCGGAGGCCGGCGAAGATCCGGGGCAGCGCGGACGGCAGGACGAGGAACCACAGCCGCTCGGGCCCCGTCAGCCGCAGCACCGCGGCCACGTCCAGCCGCAGCAGGTCCGTGGCACGGGCGCCCTCCGCCGAGTTGACCACCACCGGCCACATGGCGCTGAACGCGATCGACGCCACCTGCATGGGCGTACCGAAATCGAAGGCGACGACGAACACCGGTACCAGGGCGGGCGGCGGGACGGCCCGGGCGAACTGGAGCACCGGGTTGCACAGCGCGTACGCCCGCCGCGAGCGGCCCACGGCGATCCCGAGGGCGATGCCGGCGACGGCGGCGAGCGCGAAGCCGGCCGCCATCCGGCCCAGACTTGGCAGGACGTTGTCGACGGCCGCCCGGGTGAGGAACAGATGGCCGGGGGACCCGGAGAACCACAGATCGTGGGCGTGCCGGGCGATGCGCAGCGGGGGCGGGACGTACACGCTGCCGTGGGTGCGGGCGGCCGTCTCCCAGAGGGCGACGGCGAGCAGAAACACCGACCAGCGCAGCAGGAACGGGACGGCCGTGCGGCCCCGGCGGGTCGCGGAGCCGTGCGGTGCACGGCGGCGGCCGAGGCGCAGGTCCACGGTCATGCCCGGACCCCCTCCCGGTCCGCCCCGAACTGCCGGCGCCCACCGAGGGGTTCATGGGACCAGGCGAGAAACCGCCGCTCCGCACCCACCAGTACACCGTTGATCACCAGCCCGAGGACGCCCGCCCACACCACACCCGCGAGGACGTCCCGGGTGCCGTCCGGGTCCGTCTGCGCGTCGGCGATGAAGATGCCGAGCCCCTCGCCGAACCCGGAGAGGATCTCCGTGGCGACGGCCAGGATCAGCGCGACAGCGGCGGAGATCCGCACCCCGGCGGCGATGAACGGGGCGGTGCTCGGGAGTTCCACCCGCAGCAGCACCGCGAACCGTCCGAAGCCGAAGGAACGCAGGGTGTCCTTGGCCAGGGGATCGGTCTCGGCGAGGCCGTACACGGTGTTGAACAGCACCGGCCACAGGGACGCGTAGGCGATGAGCGTCACCTCGGTGGTGGTTCCCGACCCGAGGAGCAGCGACACCAGCGGGATCAGCGCGACGGACGGCAACGGCCGCAGGAACTCGACGATCGCACGCAGGGCCTTGTCGAGGAGGGGCACCGTACCCAGCAGCAGCCCCAGCGGTACGGCGACCGCGCAGGCGAGGCCGAGCCCCAGCGCCCAGGCCCGCAGTGTGGCCCCGATCCCGTCGAGGAAGGCCTGGTCGCCGGCCAACCGAGCGGCGCGGACGAGGACTTCGGAAGCGGGCGGCAGATAGCTGCGCCGGACGATCCCGGCCCGGGCGACCGTCTCGCAGGCACCGAAGGCCAGCCCCGCGCCGAGGACGCCGAGCAGGATCTCCTGGCGCCGCGTCATCGGGCCAGCAGGGGCGCCGGGTCGAAGGCCTTCTTCAGCAGCCCCTGGTCGTGCATCAACCGGATGAGCCGGCGCAGCCGCGCGGGGTCGGCGGTCGCCGGATACGTGGGCAGATGGAGGGACTTGGCCTGGCCGGCGGTCACCTTGGTGTACTTGGGCAGCTCCGTGCGCACGGCCTGCGGATCCTGGGCGGCGAGCTTCGATGCGGCCTCGATGGCGCGCCGGAAGCCCGCCGCGGCCTTCGGGTGCTCGGCCACGAAGGCCCGGGTGGTGACGTACCCGCTGGCGGGCAGGCCCTGCACCGGTGCCGAGCCGCCGTCCAGCAGTACCCGGGTGCCCAACTCGCCCTGGATCGCGCTGTTGAAGGGCTCGACCGCGTGGACGGCGTCCACCTGACCCTTCTCCAGGGCGGGACCCATCTGCGGGAACAGGATCTGCCGATAGACGGGCCGGCCGGCGCCCCTGGCGTCGAGGATCGCGTTCAGGGTCAGCGACTGGATGTTGTTGAGGACGGCCACGGCGATCTTCTTGCCCGCCAGGTCCGCCGGAGTCCTGATCGACGATTCCTTGGACACCAGAACGTCCATCATGTGCGGGGCGATCCGGACGCCCTCGGCGAGGATGCGGAGGTCCAGGGTGCCCTTCTCGTACGCCTGGAGGTAGGTGACGTAGTTCGCGCTGGCGATCACGCTCACCTGGCCCTTGATCAGCGCGGGCAGCGCCTGGATGCTCTGCTGCACGGGCCGGATGCGCACGTCCAGTCCCTCCTTGGCGAACAGTCCGCGGTCCCGGGCGAGATAGAGGGCGGCCGAGTCGGTGAGCGGCAGCGCGGCCACGGTCAGCTGCTGCCGCCCGTCGCCCGAGGAGGAGCCCCCGCCGCTCCCGCAGCCCGCGAGGATGAGTGCCACGGCGGCGATGGCCGCGGCGAACCTGGTCCGTCCCGATCGTGATCGACATAACGCCATACGGGCATGCCTACCCCGCGGTTGTCATGATCGCTACATGCGAGAGGTGACTTTCGTCGGTCTTTGGAGAAATGTGAAACCTTGCCGTGTTTCGGCGGGCGCGTTCGCCTCGGGAGACGTCCGTACAAGAGACGTCCGTACGGGAACCGCCTGCCCCGGAGCCGCCCGCGCCGGATCCCCGAGGCTTGTCGCCTTGAGCGAGGAAACCGATCGGTTTACGATTCTGGAAACCGATCGGTTTCATCTGTCTGGAGACTACCGTGACCGCACTGAAGAACTCCGTCGTCCTCGTCACCGGCGGCAGCCGGGGCATCGGAAAGGCCCTGGTCGAGGAGTTGTACACACGGGGAGCCGGGAAGGTGTACGCCACCGCCCGCGACCCGCGCACCGTCACCCACCCCGACGCCGTCCCGCTGCCTCTGGAGGCCACCGACCCCGCCTCCGTGGCGGCCCTGGCCGAGCGGACGCCGGACGTGACCGTCCTGGTCAACAACGCGGGCGCCTCGACCGGGGCCCGGGTGCTCACCTCGCCGCTGGAGGACATCCGCCGGGAGTTCGAGATCAACTACTACGGCCCGTTGTTCCTCACCCGCGCCCTCGTGCCGATCATCGAGCGCAACGGCGGCGGCCACATCCTGAACGTCCACTCCGCGCTGTCCTGGCTCGCCGACGGCAGCAGCTACAGCTCCACCAAGGCCGCCCTGTGGTCGCAGACCAACAGCCTGCGCCTGGACCTCCAGTCCCGCGGCATCCAGGTGACGGGCCTTCACATGGCGTACGTCGACACCGACTTGACGGCCGGCCTGGACGCCCCGAAGGCGCACGCCCGCGACATCGCCGTGGCCGCCCTCGACGGCATCGAGTCCGGGGCGCACGAGGTCCTCGGGGACGACACCACCCGCTGGGTCAAATCGGCGCTCTCGCAGGACCTCGCGTCGATGTACCAGCAGCTCGCCAAGTGACCCTGGCGTCCGGGGAGCCGGGGCGCGGCACCGCCCGTTCCCGCTCCTGGACGCGACCGATTGTGGCGCCTCGGTTTGCCCGCCCCGCCGTCCATGGCGTACCTGTGCCTCTGAGTGAAGTACCGGACCAGAACGGTGGGGTGGAACCAATGGCACGCATTCTTGTGATCGGCGGCGGCATCGGGGGAACGGCGGCGGCGCTGGCTCTGCACAAGGCCGGGCACGACGTGGCAGTCTTCGAGGCGCATCCCGACACCGCCGAGGACATCGGTGCCTTCCTCACCCTGGCGAGCAACGGCATGCGCGCGTTGGCCCAGCTCGACGCCACGGAGGCCGTCACGGCCAGCGGTTTTCCGCTGACTTCGCTGCGCCTTCTCGACGGCCAGGGCAGCGAGGTGATGCAGGCCCCGCTCGCCGGGGCGGACGACCCCGCCCTGCGCTACCGCTGCCTGCGCCGCGGCGAGCTGAACGCGGCCCTGCAGACGGAGGCGGTGCGGCGCGGCACAGCCCTGCGCCACGGCATCCGCCTGGTGTCCGTGGCAGACGGCCCCGACGGTGTCACCGCACACTTCTCCGACGGCAGCACCGCCACCGGAGACCTGCTGATCGGTGCGGACGGCCTCAACTCCGTCGTCCGCCGCCATGTCGCGCCCACCGCACAGCCCCGGTATGCCGGCCAGCGCATCTTCTACGGCTACACGGACGGCGTTCCGGCGGCCGAGGGCACCGGCGCGATCACCATGGTGCGGGGCAGCGCATCGGCCTTCGGTTACGCGGTCTCACCGGCGGGGGAGACGTACTGGTTCGCCCGTGTCGCCGGCGACCCGCTGCCCGTCGGCGGGCCGGCGCACCGCACGGCCGTCGACCGGCGCGAGGAGCTTCTTCCTCTCCTGCGCAAGGACGACACCCCCGCCGGCGACATCGTCGAGGCCTGCGCCGAGCGCATCATGGTCACCAACGCCACCGAGATGCCGCTCGGCACCCCCTGGCACGCGGGCCGCGTCCTTCTCATCGGCGACGCCGCCCACGCGGCCTCCCCGGCCACCGGCCAGGGAGCCTCGATGGCGCTGGAGGACGCCGTCGTCCTCGCCAAGGCCCTGCGCGACACCCCCGATCCGCGCACCGCGTTCGCTCTCTACGAGCACTACCGCCGCCCGCGCGTCGAGCACAACATCACCGTCAGCGGCGGCATCTCCCGCGGCACCCACACCCCTTCGCCCGCTTCCTCCACGACTCCCGGACCGCCCCGCGAGGATGACGCGCTGATCCGTCAACTGACCTGGGACACAACGCTCCGGGTCGACCCCGACCGGGAGGACTGAGCGCCCCGGGCCGGTCCCGGCCGGGAGGTTGAGCGCCACGGGCCGGCCCCGGCCGGGAGGTTTGAGCGCTGCGGTTCTGCCGCGACCGGGCGGGCCGAGCGGTGCGTCCGCCGCGAAAGTGCAAGAGGCGGAGCATGGGAGTCCATTGCCGGAGCAACCACCGGGCCCGGATCGTTCCGGTGCAACCGGCCCTTCGGCAACAAGGAGCACCCGTGCGACTCTTGAGCAGAGCAGGCGGCGCCCTGGCCGCGGCCGCCACCCTGACCCTGGGCGGCGGCACACCGGCCCCGGCGTCCGCCGCGCCGCCGGCCGCCGACGCGACCTACAGCGTGACCGTAGGCACACCGGTGCCGTTCACCCACCCCACGGACACGCCCGCCACCCCGTACACCGACAAGGACGGCACTTTCCACTACCAGCAGTCCGCCGCGCTCTACGGCGCCGAGGACCCGCGCACCTGGGACTTCTACACCGGCAAGGACTTCGACACCGCCGCCTTCGACAAGACGCTGAGCAAGGCGGTCAACCCCGCCAACGCCCAGGACCGCAACGACGACACCACCTGGCGGTGCAACAACAGCCCGACCGGACGCGAGTCGACCTACGCCCCGACCGGTTCGGGCTACGCCCAGAAGAACTACTGCGACCTGTCCGGGGTGTGGGTCGACCCCGACACCGGTGCCTGGTACGGCCTGGTGCACAACGAGTTCACCCCGCAGCCCTTCGGCGACGGACTGCACTACGACGCCATCGACTACGCCGTCTCCACCGACCGGGGCCGCACCTGGACCATCAAGGACCACGTCATCACGTCCCCGTACAGCACGAAGCGAGGGGACACGACGGCCTTCCCGAACCAGACGTACTACTACGGCGACGGCGACCAGCGCCTCTTCGTGGACACCGCCTCCGGCTACTTCTACGTCTACTACGGCTCCCGGATCGTGGAGAAGAACGGCGGCTGGAAGGCCTTCCACGAGCACGTGGCCCGCGCGCCGATCGCCGCGAAGATGGCGCCCGGCTCCTGGCAGAAGTGGCACGACGGCTCCTGGTCCCAGCCCGGCACCGGCGGCCAAGAGAGCAACATCGTGCCCGTCGACTCGGACCACCCCAGCGGCTACACCCCCGTCTCCGGCGAGTACGACCCGGCCAACACCGGCACCGCCGCGGAGCAGATCGCGGCCGGCAAGATGCCCCCGACCTCACCGCTGTTCGTCATGAACATCGCCTACGACGCCTACCTCGGTCTGTACATCGGCGAACCGCAGGCCGTCGACCAGAGCGGCAACTCACCGCAGTACTTCTACGCCACCGACGACCTGGCGTCCCAGAAGTGGCGCCTCATCGGCGACACCGGCGGCTACACGAACGCGTCCTGGTACCGCTGGTTCCTCGACCCGGCCAACAGGACCAGCTCCGCCGTCGTCGGCAGGACCTTCCGCTCGTACTGCTCCTTCGGCTGTTCCCACGACTCCTCCGGCGAACACGTCGACGTCACCATCGACTCCGGCCGGCCCGCCGCCCCGCCGGTGGACACCACCCGCCGCTACCGCATCGCCGCCGGCACGGGCCGTGTCCTCACCCAGGCATCCGGCGGCTCCACCACCACCTCCGTCGCGTCCCCCTCCGGCTCCGCCCGGGAGTCGTGGATCTTCGCACCCACGGGCGACGGCGCCTTCACCATCGCCAACGCCGCCGGCGGCCGCCTGCTGGGCGTCGGCTCGGCCTCCACCGCCGGCCGAGCCTGGGGCGCCAGGCCGACCGTCACCGCGGCACCGGCCGGCGGGCCGACCGTCGGCCAGCAGTGGTTCCTGATCCGGAGCGCCTCCGGCGACGGCGGCTACCGTCTCGTGAACCGCTACAGCGGCCTCGTACTCGCCCTGTCCGCGACCTCCGGCCGGCACGCCGAGACCACTGCGCCGCGCAACTGGACGGACACCAGCGGAAGTTCCGTCGGCGGCGGCCGCACCGCGGCCGAGCAGACCCTGTCCCTCAGCCCGGTCGGGCGGGCCCACAAGCCGTAGCCGGCCCCGGGCCCGCCGTCGGGGCGGGCCCGGATCTATGCTGCGTGCATGCTGATCGACATCGGGGAGTCCGACGCCCAGCTGGCCCTGACGGCCGCCCGGGCGGGCGCGGACGTGGTGCGCGACATGTACGGCGAGTCCCTCGCCCGCTTCGAGAAGGCCGCCGGTGACTTCGCGACGGCGGCCGACCTCGCGGCGGAGAAGACCATCGTCGAGGTGCTGCGCGGCGCGCGGCCCGACGACGCCGTGACGGGGGAGGAGAGCGGCAGCACCGGCGCCGCGGCGACGCGGCGCCGATGGCTGGTCGACCCGCTGTGCGGCACCCTCAACTACGCGGTGCGGAACATGCTGGTGGGGGTGAACGTGGCCCTGCGCGTCGGCGACGAGATCACGGCGGCCGCGACGGCCGACCCCTTCAGCGGCGAGGTCTTCTGGACCGACGGCCGGCTGGCCCGGGTCCGAAACGACGGCAGGGACGAGGAGTCGGCGCCCTCGCCGGACTCGCGGCTGGTGGACGTCAACCTCGACCCCCCGTTCCCCAACGCGCCCGGCTTCCAGGCGGTCCGGCTCCTGGCCGACCCGGCGTTCGCTCGGCGGTTCCGGCCCCGGGTGGTCTCCACGACCCTCGCGGTCGCCTGGGTGGCCGCCGGCCGCCGGGCCGCGTACGTCACTGACGGCGACCTGCGCGACAGCGTGCACTTCGCCGCCGGAATCGCCCTGTGCCGGGCCGCCGGCTGCACGGTCACCGGCATCGACGGCCGGCCCTTGCACACCGGCGCGGGCGGCCTGATCGCGGCCGCCGACGCCGAGACGCACGCCGCACTGCTGGGCATGATCAAGGAACAGATGTCACACAGCAGTTGAGGAACGTGGCTTCCGAGGTTCGTCACGCAGGGGATCCGTGACGCCCGTTCGGACGCCGGGCCAGGGCGATCCAGGACATGACCACGGTTTCATTCATGCCCCGTGGCCGGCTGCGCCTCATGGCCGGACGGGAGCGACTCCCGCTGCGGGGCCGACTTGCCGCCGCGGCGGCCGCGCAGCAGCAGGCGTCTGGCAGGGCGTTCCACCGCCTCGTACAGGACCCAGGACAGGGCGAGGGAGAGAGCGAAGGCGACCGTGGTGACCGCGAGTCCGGCCAGCACCCCGAAGTGAGGCTTGGTGCCGAGCAGGCTGACGCCCGCGCGCAGGACCAGCAGGTGAATCATGTAGAAGGCGAACGACAGTTCCCCGAGCCGCACCATCCGCCGGTGCCGCCACAGCGAGGGCAGCCCGTGCAGGTCCGCGACGGCCGCCGCCGGGATGAGCAGGGCGAAACCGGCGAGGGTGCAGACGGTGGCGGAGTAACCGGGCGTGACCTGCGGGACCAGGAAGTACCCGATGATGGCCAGGGCCAGCGAGGCCTCCATTCCGGGTCCGCGCCAGCGGCCGAGCAGGACCAGCCGGGCCGCGACCGTACCGAGGACGAACTCGGGAAGGCGGGCGGCGGGATGGGAGTAGATCGACTGGCTCATCCAGTGGTGTGCGTCCGCCCGGGCCAGGACCAGCACCGCCACGACCGACAGCGTGCCCAGCGCCGTGGCGCCCCGGGCACCGAGCCGGCGCAGCAGCAGGAACAGCAACGGGAAGGCGGCGTAGAAGAACGCCTCGCAGGCCAGCGACCAGCTGACCGGGTTCAGCGTCTGCCACCAGGGGCGCCACCAGGAGTGCAGCAGCAGCACATTGGCCAGCGCCTGCGAGCGCGTCGGCTTCGACTGATGGGCCAGTGTGTACGCCATGAGCAGCGCGACGGCCAGGGTGACCAGGTGCACCGGGTAGATCCGGGCGATGCGCCGCCGCCAGAAGTCGAGGGCACGGTCGCGCGGGCGCGCTGACCACGTCAGCACGAAACCCGACAACACGAAGAAGAACGACACGCCGGTGGCACCGGCCCCGAATCCCCAGGTCACGATGCGGCCGGCGTGGCCTCCGAAGTAGCCGAAGTTGTTCACGTGCAGGCCGAACACCAGCAGCGCCGCGACCCATCGCAGTCCGGTCAGGGACGGCAGGGAGGTCATGGCGGCGGGCGGGGAGGATCTCGCCCGGCCCGTGGCCGCGTCGGTTCGTGCGGGCGGCGTCCGGGTCGCCCGGGTCGTCGCCGTGGTCATGCAATCACCTGCCGCAGGGGGGTCGCGTGGGGCATGAAAGGGAACGTTGCCCGTTCGCCCGCTGTCCATCACATCGCGTTGTAAACATCACACTGCTGCCGAACGACGGAGCCGCGGGTATGCCACGGACGGCCGCACCTGGTGCACCCGGACGAGTGACGGTCCCGGTCGTGTCCGGCCGCCGCGATGCGCGGTGCGGGATCACCCCGCCCCGAGGCCTTGCGAGCCGAGTGTCCGGAGCGGCCGGGACCGCGTCCGGTACCCGGCGTCAGGACGACTCGTGGAGCCGGTTCGCCGCCAGTCGTTCGACCCGCGCGCCGGCGGCTCCTGCGCGGCGCCGCGCCTCGTGCGCGTCCCGGTCGGCCGTCCTTGCACGCGCACGGGCGTTCCGCTCCTCGGCGCGGGCCCGCCCCTGTTCCTCCTGGGCGCGCCGGGTCTGTTCCCGCAGTTCCCGCAGTCGCCCTTCCGCCGACGCCGACCGGCGGGCGGCCTTTTCCGCCTCGGCTTCGGCGGCCTTCGCCTCCTTCTGCCGGGCGCGCAGCTCGCGCTCGGCGTCGCGGGCCTCCTTGCGGGCCTCGGAGAGACGCCGGCGGCGCTCCTCGTCTTCTGCACGCTCGCCTGCGCTGTCTCGTGCGCGCTCTCGGTCTCCTGCGCGTTGCCCGGGCTTCGGCGTCGGCTGCCGGTTCGGCCTCGGTGCGGGAGCGGAGCGGCGGCCGACGGCGGCCTCGTCGGCCGCCGGGAACCCGATCGCGGCGCTGAGCGGCTTCACCAGCCGGCCCGCCGCCCATTCCCGGGCGGCCCCGGGGTCGGCGAGGACGGCGTGCAGAGTCTCCTCGACCTCGCGCTGGACGCCCTCGCCGACCGGATGACCGGCCTCGCCGGCCAGCCGCCGCGCCTGCCGCCCCAGCGCACCGATCACCTCGGTCTGCCTGCGGGCGAGCAGCCGCAGCTGCGGACCGTCCAGCTCGCGGTGCGCCCGGCGCAGCTCCTCGCCGAGCCCGAGCAGCGGCTGAACCTCCTCCGGCAGGCCGCGGACGAGGAGATTGCTCGTCCAGGCGGCCAGACTCGGGCGCCGCAGCGCGGCGATCTCCCTGGCGAGGTCCTGCTCGCCGGAGGTGCGTGCCTGCGCGGCGTGCCGGTCGCGAGCGGCGACGAATTCCTCCGGCCGCAGCCCGTACAGCTCGTCGGCGACGGTGTCCAGATCCACCTGCGTCCCTCTCGCACACCCTCCCGTGACGGACTCCGAGTCTCGCACCGGGTGGGGTTCATATGCGGTATGCCCGCCGTGCCCCGGTCGGGGTGCTGCCGCTTCGGGCTGCCGCCCTGTGGGCGCGGAGGGGGCAGCCGCGGGGGCAGGTGCGGGATGGTCGCGCGGTAGCCGGGTGGTCGCAGCGGAACGTCGACAGCCGGCAGGTCCGCTGGGAGCATTCGTGATCATGAGCCAGAGTGCGCGCGTCCGGCCGGCCCGGCCCGATGACGACGACCGGATCATCGCGGTGGTGGACGAGCGGTGGGAGCGGCCGATCCGTCCGGTGCTGCCCCGGCTGTTCCTCGACCACTTTCATCGCACCCAGCCTGGTCGCCGAGGACGGCGTCGGCCTGGCCGGGTTCCTGGTCGGGCTGATCTCCCTGTCGGTGCCCGATGCCGCGTACATCCACTTCGTCGGAGTGGCGCCACGGGTCCGCGGGGCAGGGCTGGCCCGCGGGCTCTACCAGCGGTTCTTCGACATGGCCGCGGTCGAGCACCGCACCGAGGTGCAAGCGATCACGGCGCCGCAGAACCAGCGTTCCATCGCCTTCCACACCGCGATGGGGTTCACGGTCGGCGGGCCCGTCCGCGACCACGACGGCCCGGGAGTCGACCGTATGGTCTTCCGGCTACGGCTACGGCTACGGCTACGGCTACGGCTCCGGCTCCCGGAGCGGCCGGGACAGGCGTCGTCCTGACGGTCGGCAGGCGGCCCGCCGGTCTGTCGGCCAGGGGCCGGACTCCGCGCGACGATGCATGCGCCGCGCACGCCGGCCGCCCCGGCGGAGGCCGACCGGACGTGCGATGATGCATGCGCCGCGCACGCCGGCCGCCCCGGCGGAGGTCGGCCGGACGGTGGGCGGGCACATCGCCTCGGACGGGCGGCAGCAGGCCGGTCCGCGCCGGCTCGGCGCCCGCCGGGGCCGGGGCGCGGGCCATGGCGCGGCCCAGCCTGCTCGTCTCGTCCCGTCTCGTCTCGTCCCGTCGGTCACCAGGACCCACGTCGCGGCCGTCGCCTCACGGACCTCCGTGACGCCGGGGCACGGAGTGCGCTCCCGTGCGGGACAGGCCGTTGCGCGGCAGCGACTTTCGCCGCCCGATCCCCTCCCTTTGGCGCTGTGCCGTAGACCATCGGGGGACGGCGCGGGCGGGCCCGCTCCCGCCAGGGTGACCGCATGCAGAACACCACAGGGATCAACCGCGCACAGTTCCTCGCCGGGATGGCGTCCGCCGGACTCGCCGCGACGCTGCTGCCCGCGGGCACGGCCCGGGCGGCGCAGCAGCGCCCCGGACTGCGCCACCGGGGCGTCGTCTACACCGTCGGCGAGGGCGGGACACCGGCCACCGGCTTCCGTACGGCCCGGATGCGCAAGGACATCCGCGCGATCCGCGACGACCTGCACGCCGACACCGTGGACGTCACCGGAGACGGCGTGGAACGCCTCACGGCCACCGCGGCCGAGGCGGCGGAGCGCGGTCTGCACGTCTGGCTCCAGCCGACCCTCGGCGACGTCCCGGAGCGGGACATCCTGGAGCACCTCGCGGAGACCGGCCGGTTCGCGGAGCGGCTGCGCCGCCAGGGCGCGAGTGTCGACTTCAGCGTGGGCTGCGAGTTCTGGCTGTTCGTGCCCGGCATCGTCCCGGGCGACACGGTCCTCGAACGCGTCCAGAACCTGCTGGACAACAAGGTCGACCCGGTCAGGATGCAGCACCGCCTGGACCGTTTCACGGCGAAGGCGGCCGCGGTCGGCCGCTCCGTCTTCCACGGCCGGCTCAGCTACGCGGCCGCCCAGGACGACCAGGTCGACTGGCGGCTCTTCGACATCATCGGCATCGACTACTACTCGTACTTCCCCCACCGTGCCGACTACGTGCGGGAGTTGCGCCGTCATCTGCGCCGGGGCAAGCCGCTGGCGATCACCGAGTTCGGCACCTGCGCCTACGTGGGCGCGCCCGAGACCCGGGGCATGGGCTGGAACGTGGTCGACCACGACAAGGACCCCGAGGAGATCAAGGGCGACCTGGTCCGCAGCGAGCGCACCCAGGCCGCCTACCTCATGCAGCTCCTCGACGTCTTCTCCTCGCTGGACCTGTATGCGGCGATGGCCTTCGAGTTCGTCTCGCTCGACGCCCCGCACCGCCCCGGCGACCCCCGGCATGACCTCGACATGGCGAGCTACTCCATCACCAAGACCATCGAGGACCGCCCCTACGACCCGGCCTCCGGCCGGCACTGGGAACCCAAGGAGGCGTTCCACGCCCTGGCCCGCCGGTACGCAAGGGAGGCATGCGGCAGCTGACCCGCCGCACCGGAACCGGGTGCTCACCCGTTCGGAGGACCCTTCGGCCCGGCGCGCGGCAGGGCAGGACGCAGGGCCACATGATGCGTTCGTGCCCGCGCGCGGCCCCTCGCCTGCCCTGCCGAGCAAAGCCACGCGCAGGCAAACACCGGCCGAATGCATGAGGTCAGAATTGCATTGTTCGTTTTCTTGAATCCTTCGTGTTTGTGAGGGTAGGTTCGGCCTCATGACCGCATCCCAGACTCCGACCACCGCCGAGGAGCTGCGCGGTGCCGGCCTGCGCGTGACGGCGGCCCGCGTCGCGCTGCTGGAGACCGTCCGGGACGGTGACCACCTCGGCGTCGAGGCGATCGCCTCCGGGGTCCGTGACCGCGTCGGCCACATTTCCCTGCAAGCCGTCTATGAGGCCCTGCACGCGCTCACCGCGGCGGGCCTCGTACGCCGTATCGAGCCGGCCGGCAGCCCCGCCCGGTTCGAAGGACGCGTCGGCGACAACCACCACCACGTCGTGTGCCGGTCGTGTGGTGCCCTCGCCGACGTCGACTGCGCGGTCGGCGAGGCACCCTGCCTGACCGCGTCCGACGACCGCGGCTTCGCGATCGACGAAGCCGAGGTCGTCTACTGGGGCACCTGCCCCGACTGTTCCACCGGCCGCAGTTTCTGAGCACCGAGTTCCGTCCATTTCGGAAGGATTGCCATGACTGAGAACCACGACGCGATCGTCACAGACGCGAAGTCGGAGGAGGGGAGCGGCGGCTGCCCCGTCGTGCACGGCCGTGCCGCGCACCCGACCCAGGGCGGCGGTAACCGTCAGTGGTGGCCGGACCGGCTCAACCTGAAGATCCTTGCGAAGAACCCCGCCGTGGCCAACCCGCTGGGTGAGGACTTCGACTATGCCGAGGCGTTCGAGGCCCTCGACCTCGCGACCGTGAAACGGGACATCGCCGAGGTGCTGACCACCTCGCAGGACTGGTGGCCCGCCGACTTCGGCAACTACGGCCCGCTGATGATCCGTATGGCCTGGCACAGCGCGGGCACCTACCGCATCAGCGACGGCCGCGGCGGCGCCGGCGCCGGCCAGCAGCGCTTCGCCCCGCTCAACAGCTGGCCGGACAACGCCAGCCTGGACAAGGCCCGCCGCCTGCTGTGGCCGGTCAAGAAGAAGTACGGCCAGAGCATCTCCTGGGCCGACCTCATGGTCCTCACCGGCAACGTGGCCCTGGAGACGATGGGCTTCAAGACCTTCGGCTTCGGCGGCGGCCGCGAGGACGTCTGGGAGGCGGAGGAGGACGTCTACTGGGGTCCCGAGACCACCTGGCTGGACGACAAGCGCTACACCGGCGACCGCGAGCTGGAGAACCCGCTCGGCGCCGTCCAGATGGGCCTCATCTACGTCAACCCGGAGGGCCCCAACGGCAACCCGGACCCGATCGCCGCGGCCCGCGACATCCGCGAGACGTTCCGCCGGATGGCGATGAACGACGAGGAGACGGTCGCCCTCATCGCCGGTGGCCACACCTTCGGCAAGACCCACGGCGCCGGCCCGGCCGACAATGTCGGCGCCGACCCCGAGGCCGCCCCGATGGAGCAGCAGGGCCTCGGCTGGCGGAGCACCTACGGCACGGGTGTGGGCAAGGACGCCATCACCAGCGGCCTCGAGGTCACCTGGACCACCACCCCGACCCAGTGGAGCAACGGGTTCTTCAAGAACCTCTTCGAGTACGAGTACGAGCTCACCCAGAGCCCGGCCGGTGCCCACCAGTGGGTGGCCAAGGACGCCCCGGAGATCGTCCCGGACGCCTTCGACCCGTCGAAGAAGCGGCGTCCGACGATGCTCACCACCGACTTGTCGCTGAAGCTCGACCCGATCTACGGGCCGATCTCCCGCCGGTTCTACGAGAACCCGGAGGAGCTCGCGGACGCCTTCGCCCGCGCCTGGTACAAGCTGACCCACCGTGACATGGGCCCGAAGTCCCTGTACCTCGGCCCGGAGGTCCCGGCGGAGACGCTGCTGTGGCAGGACCCGCTGCCGGAGCGCGTGGGCGAGCTGATCGACGGTGCGGACATCGCCTCCCTGAAGGCCAAGCTGCTCGACTCCGGCCTGACCGTGTCCCAGCTGGTCTCCGCCGCGTGGGCGTCCGCGTCCACGTTCCGCGGCAGCGACAAGCGCGGCGGTGCCAACGGCGCCCGCATCCGTCTGCAGCCGCAGCGCGGCTGGGAGGTCAACGACCCCGACCAGCTGGCCCAGGTGCTGCGCGTCCTCGAAGGCATCCAGCAGGAGTTCAACGCCTCCTCCGGCGCCAAGCAGGTCTCCCTGGCCGACCTCATCGTCCTCGGCGGTGTCGCGGCCGTGGAGAAGGCGGCCAAGGACGGCGGCCACGAGGTGGAGGTGGCCTTCACCCCCGGCCGTGTCGACGCCACCGACGAGCACACCGACGCCGAGTCCTTCGCCGCGCTGGAGCCGGCGGCGGACGGCTTCCGCAACTACATCGGCAAGGGCAACCGCCTGCCGGCCGAGTACCTGCTGCTCGACAGGGCGAACCTGCTGGGCCTGAGCGCCCCCGAGACGACCGTCCTCGTCGGCGGCCTGCGCGTCCTGGGCGCCAACCACCAGGGCTCGCAGCACGGTGTCCTCACCGACCGGCCCGGCACGCTCACCAACGACTTCTTCGCCAACCTGCTCGACCTGGGCACGACGTGGAAGTCGACCTCCGAGGACCAGACCACGTTCGAGGCCCGTGACGGTGCCACGGGCGAGGTGAAGTGGTCCGGCACCCGTGCCGACCTGGTCTTCGGCTCGAACTCCGAGCTGCGCGCGCTCGCCGAGGTCTACGCCTGCGACGACGCGAAGGAGAAGTTCGTGAAGGACTTCGTCGCAGCGTGGGACAAGGTCATGAACCTCGACCGGTTCGACCTCGTCTGATCAACCTCCGAAGGCGCCCAGGCCGGCCCGCACGGGCCGGGCTGGGCGCCTTCGCCGTCCCTGGGCCCAGGAGGACGACGACGACACCCGCGTCTGCCGCCCGGAGATCCACGACAGGTACAGGTCGCAGATCCACGGCAGGTGCAGGTCGTGGCAGTCGCTCGCCGGAGACAGACCCCGGCCGCACCGTGCGACGGTGTACGGACCGACCTCAGCGGCCCAGTGCCGCCGCGCCCGCCTGCGCGTACCGCTCGTCCAGGTCGCCCGACGGGGCGCCCGCCACGCCGATGCCCGCGACCGGGGCGCCCTTGGCGGTGACCGGGGCACCGCCCGCGAGGAACAGCGTGCCCGGGATGTCCTTCAGGTTCGGCGCCTGCTCCAGCCGCTTGGCCAGCTCGGACGTGGGCGCGTTCCAGGAGACCGCGGTGAACGCCTTGCGTTCGGCCGACTCGTACGACTGCGGGCCCGCACCGTCGCCGCGCAGGGTGACCAGGGTGTTGCCGGTGCGGTCGACGACGGCCACCGACACCTGCCGGCCGTCCTTCTCCGCGGCGTCCACGGCGGCCTGCGCCGCCTTCGTGGCCGCGTCGAGGGTGAGGTGCGTGCTCTGGGTCAGGTTGCCGTTCCGGGCGGCCACGGCGGCGGGTGCGCTGCCCGTGGAGTCGGCGGCGCTGGCGGCGACCGTACCGACGACACCGGCACCGGCGACGGCGAGGACGGCGCCGCCGACGAGGACGCGGGTACGGCGGGACGGCTTCTTGCGACTGGGCATGACGAGGACCTCTCTGCGGTCGGATTCGGGGGCGGAGTCGCTCCCGAATCGATCCTCGGCCCGGATCCGGGCCGAGGGCGTCGACGGACCGGTGGTCCCGGGGGTCATCCGATCGGATGACCCCCATGGCCTCGGGCCAGGGAACAATGGAGGGTGTTTGCCCAGCTCAGCGCGATGGTCAGGGAGGATCCGCCGGTGGCCAGGCCCGAACGCGACGACACCCGCGCCCTCACCGTCGTCATGCACACGGCGTTCTTCGTGCTGCTGGCCGCGTCCCTCGCCCGCTATCTGGCCCGGCACGCTGAGGGGCCGCGCACCCCCTGGATCATCGCCCTCTCCGCCCTGCTGGCGGTGCTCTACGTCCTCGGCCCGGTCCTCGGCATCCGCCCGACCCCGCGCCGCCTGGTCTGGCTGGGCCTGGTGGTGGCGACCTGGGCGCTCCTCGTGGTCCTGGCCCCGAGCTTCGCCTGGTGTGCGGTCCCGCTCTTCTACACCGGCCTGCGCACGCTCCCCGCACGCGCCGCGATCCCGCTGGTCGCGGTGCTGACGGCGCTGGCCGTGGCGGCTCAGCTGAGCCTCGCTGGCTGGCCGGACCCCAACGTGCTGCTCGCACCCCCGGCCGTGGCCGCCGTGGCCACCACCGTCTACGTCGTCATGCAGCGCCAGGCCGCCCGCCGGGACGCCCTGATCGCCGACCTCGTCCGGACCCGCCGCGAACTCGCCGCCACCGAGCGCCGGGAGGGCACCCTCGCCGAGCGTGAACGGCTGGCGCGGGAGATCCACGACACTCTCGCCCAGGGCCTGTCCAGCCAGCGGATGCTCCTGCAGGCCGCTGACCGCCTCTGGGACAGCGCCCCGGACACCGCCCGCGACCACGTCCGTACGGCGGCGTCGATCGCCGAACGCAGCCTCGCCGAGGCCCGCCGCTTCGTCCACGACCTGACGCCGGCCGACCTGGCCGAGGGCGGCGGCCTGCTCCAGGCCCTGCGCGCCGTCGCCGAGCGCGAGACGACGCCGGCGCTCACCGTCCGCGTCCACACCGAGGGCACCCCGCCCGCCGCGCTGCCCGCGCCCGTGGAGTCGGCCCTGCTCCGCATCGCCCAGGGAGCGCTGGCCAACGTCCGCGAACACGCGGCCGCCACCACGGCGACCCTCACTCTGACCTGCCTGGACGACCAGATCGTCCTGGACGTGACGGACGACGGCCGAGGCTTCGCCACCGGTACGGCCCCGGAAGCCGGAGAACGCGGCCACGGCCTGTCCGCCATCCGCGCCCGGCTGCGCCAGCTGGGCGGCACCCTGACCATCGAGTCGGCCCCCGGCGAGGGCACGGCCCTGTCGGCCTCGATCCCGCTGGAGCCCAGATGACCGGGACACCCGAGCCGGCGCCCAAGGCCCCCGTCCGCATCCTCGTCTGCGACGACCACGCCGTCGTACGCGCCGGACTGCTCGCCCTGCTGCACAGCGCCCCGGACATCGAGGTCGTCGGCGAGGCCGGCAGCGGCGAGGAGGCGCTGGCACTGGCCCGCAGGACGACACCGGACGTCGTACTGATGGACCTGCAACTGGGCGTGGGCATCGACGGCGTGGAGACCACGCGCCGCCTGTGCGCCCTCACGCCCGCCCCGCACGTCCTGGTCCTGACGACGTACGACACCGACGCGGACGTCACCCGCGCCATCGAGGCCGGAGCCACCGGTTATCTGCTGAAGGCCGAGCGCGCAGAGGACCTCTTCACCGCGATCCACGCCTCCGCCCAGGGCCGCCCCGCCCTCTCACCCCCGGTCGCCGACCGCGTCATGTCCCGCCTGCGCAACCCCCGCCCGGCCCTCACCCCCCGCGAACGGGACATCCTCGCCCACCTCGCCCAGGGGCTCCCCAACCACGCCATCGCCCGCGCCCTGTACATCAGCGAGGCCACGGTCAAGACACACCTGCGCCGCATCTACGACAAGCTCGGCGTCGACACCCGGGCGGGTGCCGTCGCGGTGGCGAAGGAACAGCGCCTGCTGCCCTGAGACGGCCACCGCGGCCACCGCGCGATCCGCCACATGTCATGCCGCCGGATGCTCTGCTGTGGCGGTGCGGCGCCACCTCGCGCAGCGTGGGGCAAGGGGGACCGATGGGCGAGGCCGGTGCTCCGGCCGCGAGAGAGGTGGGACGCATGGACACGGAGGTTTCCCGGCCCCGGGTCGTCGTGGGTGTCGACGGGTCGCCGTCCTCGTACGCGGCCCTGCGCTGGGCCGTGCGCTACGCCGGGCTCCTCGACGGCACCGTGGACGCGGTGGCCGCCTGGGAGCTGCCGGGCCTGTACGGCTGGTCGGGGCCCGCGGTGGACATGGACGTCGACCAGGAGGAGGCCCGGGAACGGATGGAGCGGGAACTGACCGAGGCACTCGGCGCGGACGCGGCCGGCTCGGTACGGCCACTGGTGGTGCACGGCAACCCCGCCGACGTTCTGCTCAGGGCCGCGGAGGGCGCCGATGCCCTGGTCGTCGGCGGCCGGGGGCGAGGCGGCTTCGCCCGTGCCCTGCTGGGTTCCGTCAGCCAGCACCTGACACAGCACGCCAGTTGCCCCGTGGTGATCGTGCGCCCGGGGGCGACGTGAGACGAGACCCAGGTCAGGCCCGGCTCTGATGCTCCCCGAAGTCCCCTTGGTCCAAGTGGGTGGCGAGGACCGCCGCCTGGACCCGGCGCTGCACGCCCAGCTTGGCCAGCAGCCGGGAGATGTGGTTCTTGACGGTCTTCTCCGACAGATACAGCTTCTGGCCGATCTCGCGGTTGGTCAGGCCCTCGCCGATCAGGGCCAGGACGTCCCGCTCACGGGAGGACAGGTTCTCCAGCTCCGGCGGCAGCGACGGAGCCCGAGCGGAATCGGCGCGCAGGGAACGCATGAGACGGGCCGTGGTCGCCGGGTCCAGCATCGACTGGCCCGAGGCGACGGTGCGGACCGCAGACACCAGGTCGGAGCCCTTGATCTGCTTCAGCACATACCCGGAGGCACCGGCCATGATCGCGTCCAGCAGGGCGTCCTCGTCGTCGAACGACGTCAGCATCAGACACGCCAGCTCCGGCATCCGGTCGCGCAGCTCCCGGCAGACCGAGATGCCGTCGCCGTCCGGGAGACGTACGTCGAGCACCGCCACGTGCGGGCGCAGGGCCGGTCCGCGGGCGAGCGCGTGCTCGACCGTGTCCGCGTCGCCGACCACCGTGATGTCCGGCTCGGCGCCGAGGAGATCGGCCAGGCCGCGGCGCACGACCTCGTGATCGTCCAGCAGGAACACCCGGATCGGATGCTCCGCCGTGAAGGTGCGTGTCTCGGTCATGCCGACCTCTCGTTCCCCCCGAAGAGACGGACTGCGCTGCCCACCAGGCCGATCATCACTCCCCGGCCCCGCCGGCGCCAGGGCCGACCGGCCCACTTGCGCCGGCGGCGAGGGCCGGTCGGTCCCCGGCGGGGCCAGGTGACCCCTGCACCCCGCCCCCGCCGTGTCACCACGCTGAGATTCCTGACCCTCCCGGCTGATGTGCCGACCACCGACGACAACCTCCGGAGTCCTCATGTCCCAGGCCGCCCACCCGGACGCCGCCGCACCGACCGAAGAGGAACTGCGCACCCTGGACGCGCACTGGCGAGCCGCCAACTACCTGGCGGCCGGCCAGATCTACCTCATGGCCAACCCGCTGCTGACCGAGCCACTGAGGCCCGAGCACATCAAGCCCCGGCTGCTCGGACATTGGGGTACCTCGCCCGGCCTGAACCTCGTGTACACCCACCTCAACCGGGTGATCAAGGCGCGCGGACTCGACGCACTGTGCGTCTGGGGACCCGGCCACGGAGGGCCGTCGGTCGTCGCCAACTCCTGGCTGGAGGGCAGCTACAGCGAGACGTACCCGGACGTGTCACGGGACGCGCCCGGCATGGCGCGGCTGTTCCGGCAGTTCTCCTTCCCCGGCGGGGTGCCCAGCCACGTGGCTCCCGAGACCCCGGGCTCGATCCACGAGGGCGGCGAACTCGGATACTCGCTCGCGCACGCCTACGGCGCGGCCTTCGACAACCCGGACCTGCTGGTGGCCTGTGTGATCGGCGACGGCGAGGCGGAGACCGGACCGCTGGCCGCCTCGTGGCACTCCAACAAGTTCCTCGACCCGGTCCACGACGGAGCCGTCCTGCCGATCCTGCACCTCAACGGCTACAAGATCGCCAACCCGGCCGTGCTCGCCCGGCTCCCCGAGGACGAACTCGACGCGCTGCTGCGCGGCTACGGGCACGAACCCCTCCATGTCACCGGCGACGACCCGGCCACGGTCCACCGCGCCCTGGCAGCGGCCTTCGACGAGGCACTGGACCGCATCGCCCGGGCGCAGCGCGCCGCCCGCGACGACAGCACCGGTGAACGCGTGCACTGGCCGGTGATCGTGCTGCGCACCCCCAAGGGCTGGACCGGCCCCGCCGAGGTGGACGGCGAACCCGTCGAAGGGACCTGGCGCGCCCACCAGGTCCCGCTGGCCGGCGTCCGGGAAAACCCCGCACATCTGCGGCAGTTGGAGGAGTGGCTGCGCTCGTACCGGCCCGAGGAGCTGTTCGGCCCCGACGGACGGCCCGTCGCCGACGTCCTCGCGTGCATCCCCGAGGGGACCAAGCGTCTCGGCGCCACACCGCACGCCAACGGCGGCCTCCTCGTCCGCGAGCTGCCCCTGCCGGACCTCGACGGCATCGCCGTACCCGTCGACAAACACGGCACGACCCTGCACGAACCCACCCGGGTCCTGGGCGACCTGCTCGAACAGGTCATGCGGGACACCGGCTCACGACGGGACTTCCGTCTCGTCGGACCGGACGAGACCGCCTCCAACCGGCTCCAGGCCGTGTTCGAGGCCAGCGGAAAGGCCTGGCAGGCCGCGACGCTCCCGGTCGACGCACACCTGGACCGGCACGGCCGGGTGATGGAGATCCTCTCCGAACACCTCTGCCAGGGCTGGCTGGAGGGCTATCTGCTGACCGGCCGGCACGGACTGTTCTCCTGCTACGAGGCGTTCGTGCACATCGTCGACTCGATGGTCAACCAGCACATCAAGTGGCTGAAGACCTGCCGCGAGCTGCCCTGGCGGGCCCCCGTCGCCTCCCTCAACTACCTGCTGACCTCGCACGTGTGGCGCCAGGACCACAACGGCTTCTCGCACCAGGACCCCGGCTTCGTCGACCACGTCCTCAACAAGAGCCCCGAGGTGGTCCGCGTCTATCTGCCGCCGGACGCCAACACCCTGCTGTCCGTGACCGATCACGTCCTGCGCAGCCGGGACTACGTCAACGTGATCGTGGCCGGGAAGCAGCCGTGCTTCGACTGGCTGTCCATGGACCAGGCCCGCGCCCACTGCGCCCGCGGCGCCGGGATCTGGGACTGGGCCGGCACCGAGAACGGCAGCCCCCCGGACGTCGTCCTGGCCTGCGCGGGAGACGTACCCACCCAGGAGGTGCTGGCCGCCGCGCAGCTGCTGCGCCGGCACCTGCCCGACCTGGCGGTGCGGGTCGTCAACGTGGTCGACATGACCCGGCTGATGCCCCACGACGACCACCCGCACGGTATGACCGACTTCGAGTACGACGGTCTGTTCACCACCGACAAACCGGTGATCTTCGCCTATCACGGCTACCCGTGGCTGATCCACCGTCTCGCCTACGGCCGCACCGGCCACAGGAACCTGCACGTGCGCGGCTACAAGGAGTCCGGCACCACGACCACCCCGTTCGACATGGTCGTCCGCAACGACCTCGACCGCTACCGGCTCGTCATGGACGTCATCGACCGTGTGCCCGGCCTCGCGGTGCGCGCCGCCGCCGTACGCCAGACCATGGCCGACGCCCGCACCCGCCACCACACCTGGATCCGCGCCCACGGAACCGACCTGCCGGAGGTCGCGGAATGGAGCTGGCACGGCTGAAGCCACCGGGGGCACGGGAGCCGGCCCCTCCTGCGCCCCCGCCGCGGTGTCAGTGGGAGCCGTCGGGCCCCGGCACCGGGACGAGCGGGGGCAGCGGAAGCACCTCGAAGACGCTCGACAGGCCCGTGACCCGCAGCATCCGCAGGAAGCCGGGGCTGTCGGCGACCAGCCGCAGCCGGCCCCGCCGGGCCAGCGCCCGGTTCCGGGTCCGGCACAGCACGCCGAGGCCGGTGCAGTCGATGAACGCGACCGGGCGCAGATCGAGCACCAGGTCGGGACGCGGATGCGCGGTCAGCGCGTCGAGCCTCTGGGACAGCGCGGTCGCGGTGAGCATGTCGATCTCGCCGTGCACGGGCACGACGGTCGTTGCCCGGGGTGTGTGGTCCGCGGGGTCCGGTGCCGACGAATGGTTCTCGGACATGGCATCAGCCAACCGATCTGCCGGGATGCGCGATAGGGCCGATCGGCCCAACCCCGGTGGCGTCCGGACCACCGTCCGAGGCCGCCGGGCGGGAATCCCCGCCGTCTGTCCCCGGCTCGGTGAGCAGGACCCCGGTGACCACATCGGGGCGGATGCGCACCGCGTGATCCACGCCCTGCTGGGGCGCCCAGGGATGCAACAGCTCCCGGATACGGGCCAGTTCGCGGGGGTCGGTCACCAGGTGGGCGTAGCCCGTGACCACCACGCTCCAGCCGAGGTGGGTCCGCGGGTCGATGGCGTCGGCCTCGTAGGCGACGACGACCCCGGTGCCGTTGGCCCGACGCGCCTGGGACGTCAGGGCCGCGCCCTCGTGCGTGCGGATGACGATGTCACCGTCGTCCAGCACGTGACTGACCGGGCGCACGGTGGGCAGCGCCTGCCGGGTGAAGACGATCCTGCCCAGGGACACACTGCCCAGCAGCCGCAACGCCTCGGCCCGGTCGAGGTCGATGCGCCGGCACGCCGGGTTGTCGTCACGGATCATGGCTGGCTTCTTCGCGGGTACGTCGGTCTCTCAGCCCCGGTCGGTGGCGGGGCGGAGCGACACCGCGGGGGATCGGTGCCGCTCCTGTGTCCACTGTCGGCCCTCGCCGCGCTCCCTCTCCAGTGCCGATCGGCCCCGGCGCGGGGCCGGACGTCCCACGCCGGCGCCGTGCAGGGGCCGTCGCCGGTGCGACCCGGCCGTGGACGTGCCGCCCCCGGCCGGGGACCGATACCGTGGCATATGACCCGACCGGTCGGGGCCGGGCCGAGGGGACCTGGAGGAATCTGGTGGCAAGCCCCGGGGAGCCCCGCGTACGGCTGCCGCACCTGAGGCTGGACGAACTGCTGGAGGAGCTGCAGGCGCGGCTGGAAGCGGCCCGGGGCACCCGGGACCGGGTGCACAGCCTGCTGGAGGCGGTGCTCTCCGTCGGCCGCGAGCTGGATCTGGAACAGGTGCTGCACTCCATCGTCGAGGCGGCCGCCGTCCTCGTGGACGCCGAGTACGCCGCCCTCGGCGTCATCGGACCCGACGGCAAGCGGCTGTCGGCCTTCCACACGGTGGGGGTCGGCGAGGAGGAGATCGCCCGGATCGGCCCCTTCCCCGAGGGCCACGGCATCCTCGGCGAGCTGATCCGGCATCCGCAGCCGCTGCGGCTCGCGAAACTCTCCGGCCATCCGGCCTCGTACGGTTTCCCGCCCGGCCATCCGTCGATGAACAGCTTCCTGGGCGTTCCGATCCGGGTGCGCGACCAGGTCTTCGGCAATCTGTACCTGACCGAGAAGCGCGGCGGAGCGGAGTTCGACGAGGAGGACGAGTCGGTGCTGTCGACGCTGGCCGTGGCGGCCGGCGTGGCCATCGACAACGCCCGCCTGTACGAGGAGTCCCGGCTGCGCGAACGCTGGCTGCGGGCCAACGCGGAGATCACCCACCGGCTGATGTCCGGCAGCGAGCGGGCCGAGGCCCTCGGCCTGATCGCCGACCGTGCCCGGGAGATCACGGCTTCGGCCCTCGCTGCCGTCGCGCTTCCCATGGAGCACACCGATGCGCTCGCCGTCGAGATCGCCGTGGGTATCGACTCCGAGGCGCACCGCGGCCTGGTGTTGCCCCGGAACAGGAGCCTGATGGGGCTGGCCTTCGCCGCCGCCGCGCCCGTCAGCAGCGCCGACGTCAACAAGGACGAACGGATCTCCCCCGAACCAGCGCGCTTCCACGGGCTGGGTCCGGCCGTCGCCGTTCCCATCGGGACCAGCGAGCGCAGCGTCCGAGGAGTCGTCCTGCTGGCGCGCAAGGCCGGCCGTGCGGTGTTCGCGGGCTACGAGACCGAGATGCTCCAGGGCTTCGCCGGGCAGGCCGCGATCGCGATGGAACTGGCCGAGCGCCGCGCGGACGCCGAGCGCATCGCCGTCCTCACGGACCGCGACCGGATCGCCCGGGACCTGCACGACCTGGCCATCCAGCGGCTGTTCGCCACCGGCATGACGCTGCAGAGCGCGGGCCGCTTCATCGAGCACCCCGAGGCCGTCGAGCGGGTGCTGCGGGCCGTCGACGACCTCGACGAGACCATCAAGATCATCCGCTCGACCATCTTCGGGCTGCGGGCGCGCGCGGGCACCGCCGGCACCGGGCTGCGGGCCCGGGTGGTGCGCGTGGTCGGCGAGGCCGCCCCGGTCCTGGGCTTCGCGCCCAGCGTGCGCATGGAAGGCCTGGTCGACACCGACGTGCCGCGGGAGATCGCCGACCACGTCGTGGCCGTCCTCTCCGAGGCGCTCACGAACATCGCCCGGCACGCGCAGGCCGACCGCGCTGAGGTGGCCCTGACCACCGACGGCCACGAGGTGACCCTGACGGTCTCGGACGACGGCACGGGCATCCCGCCCGGCGGCCGCCGCAGCGGTCTGCGCAACATGTCCGAGCGGGCGGAACAACTGGGCGGACGGCTGGAGGTGTCCCGTCCCGACGGCGGCGGCACGACGCTGCGGTGGCAGGTGCCCGTGCCCCCGGAGTAGGCCCCGGGAAGCCGACGCCCTCACCGGCCGCCGGACGGGAACCCGGGGCCGTCGTACGGCTCTTTCGCCGTGCGGGCGGCACCGATCCGCTTCGAGGTGCACGATGGTGTGGTGACGCTCAGCGGCCGGTTGTACGACACCGTTCCGGTGCCGCTCGACGTCCGCCCGGCTCGTGCCGCGGCGGGCGTGGCGGGCGCGCGGTGCGCCCCGGCCGGTCCGCTCCGTCACCCGGACCTCGACCCGGAGCTTCGGGACGCCGAGCGGGCCCGCACGCCCTGACCGGCGGCCGCCGGCACGCGAGAGGAGGCGGCGACCGATGACGCGGACACCTCCCACAAGAGTGACCCGGGTGCGGTGCTGGCGATGGCATCGCAACCCGCTCCGTCGGCACAGCGATGTCGTCGAGGCCTGGATCGTGCTCGCCACGTGGATCCTCGTCGTCCTCGGCGGCGCCTTCGCGGGCACCGCGGCGGCACTGTCGGTGGACTCGGCGTTCTCCGCACGGCGGGCCCAGGTCCACGCGGAGACCGCCGTCCTGACCGACGACGCGGCCAGGACCCCGCCGGCCGGCAGCGGCTATGAGGACGGCCGGGTGTGGGCCACCGTGCGCTGGACGGCACCGGACGGCACGGTGCACAACGACCGGACCAAGGTCTTCCCCGGCGCCCCGGCGGGCAGCCGGGTCACGGTGTGGACGAACCACTCGGACCGCCTGGTCTCCGCGCCCCTCAGTACGGGTGAGGCGGCACTGCAGTCGGCCCTGACCGGCGTCCTCGCCGCCTCTTCGACCGGCGTGGCCGTCTGGACCGCGGGCTGGCTGGTCCGCACCTGCCGCATGCGCCGGCGCCTGTCCGAATGGGACGAGGAATGGAAGCGGATCGGCCCGGAGTGGCGGAACTTCAGCAGCGGCGGCACCTGAGCGGGAGGCGGCACCTGAGCCGGCACGGGGGCCGGGAGGTGCCGCTCATCCGGCTGTGCCCGTCGGCGCGGTCATTCCAGGCCACCGCTGCCGTAGGGGGCGTAGAGGTCGAGCAGCCGGATTCGGGAGGCGTGCAGCCGCTGGGCGACCACGCGCCCGATCCAGACCGCGATGGCCCGCCCGAACTCGGGGTCGGCCGCGCACATCGTCCGGACCGGCTCCGCGTCGAACTCCCACGCCCGCACCGGTGTCAGGGCCTCGCCCCCCAGGTGCCACAGATGAGGATCGAAGAGCCAGGACCAGCCGACCAGTTCGCCGTGTCCGAGCGACTCGATGACCGCTGGACGCCGGCCGGGCACGTGCAGGTCGAGGGCGACGGTGCCGTTCCGCACGATCCAGAAACGGTCGGCGCTTCGGCCCTCCTCGAAGAGTCGGGCCCCGGCGTCGAAGGAGACCGCGCGGGCGACCCGCATCAGCTGTTCGCGATGTTCGGCGGGCAGGGCCGCGCTCATGGTGGTGACGGAGGTCATCGCTCCCGCTCCCTTCGCTGCAGGTCCCGTAGCCCCCGTGACCGTGGGGCTCCTGCTCCCAGCCTGCGCTCGTCCGGGCCCGGCCACAACGTGCCGCTCGGCCCCACGAGGGGCCCTTGGGCCCAGGGAACGGCATGGGCCGGTGTCCGGCCGACCTGTCCGGCCGCGAGTCTCTTTGACGCGGATGCGGCTCGACCCCGCCACGACGGCGTACGTCGCCCGCGGAATCACTCACTCAATCTGCTTGAGACGACACAGCAGCCTCGCGGGCTGTGTTTTTGGCTGCCGTAGAACGTCCGGCGTGACGTGGGGCATACGCGACTAATGCCCATTGTGGATAGTTTGGTGTGCTTGCCCTGCTCACGGCGTCATGTCATCGAGTGCATCGCCCCGTCGTTCGTCCAGGAGACCCATGCGCCCTCGCATACCTTCCATCCCGCGAAGAGCCTCCGCTCCGGCCATCGGCCTGGCCGGCGGCGCCCTGGCCGTCGGCACGGGCGGCCTGTATCTGGCCGGGCTGTTGCTCACGGGCGGGGAGATCGAGGCCGGTACGACCGTGCGCGGCGTGGACATCGGGGGCCTGAGTCGCGCGGACGCCGTCCGGGAGGTGGAGAAGCACCTGGCCCCGGCGGGCTCGCGGGAGCTGGCCGTGACGGTCGGTGACCGCAGAGGCGCGGTCGATCCGCGACGGGCCGGGCTCAGCTTCGACGTCGAGCAGACCGTAGACCGGGCGACGCGTACCGGCTCCGATCCGTTCAGCGTGGTCGGCGGCCTGTTCCACTCGCATGGCGGCGACATCGAGCCGGTCGTACGCGTCGACGAGAAGAAGACCCGCGCCGCTCTGGTGAAGCTGGGCAGATCTCTCGATCAGAAGGTCCGCGACGGCGCGGTCTCTTTCGCGGACGGCCAGGTCGAGCAGGTGGCCCCACGCCGCGGCTACGCGCTCGACGTGGACACCGCGGTCGGCACTCTGCGCAGCTCCTTCCTGCGTGGCAAGGCCGGCCCCGTCACGGCCCTGCCGGCCCGCGAGACCGAACCGAAGGTCACGGCGGCGGAGGTACGACGAGCGGTGCGCGAGTTCGCGCGGCCGGCCATGTCGGCGCCGGTCACGCTCACCGCGGGTGACAAGCGGTTCACGATCGGCCAGGCCGCCCTGGGCAAGTACCTCACGATGCGACCGGACGGCACCGGCAGGCTGATACCAGGGGTCGACGGCAAGGGCCTTCGGGCGGCACCCGAGCTGGCCGGCCTCGCCAGTGAGCCCGAGAACGCCGACGTGGGGCTCGACGGTGACAAGGCCGTGGTGGCCGACGACGCAACGACCGGCCGGCAGGTCACGCCCAAGTCGCTCGGCAATGCCGTCCTGCCGCTGCTCACCAAGTCGGGTACCGCCACCCGCACCGGCGAACTCACCACCCGCAGGATCCAGCCCGAGGTGAGCCGTGAGAACGCCGCGCAGCTGGGACTGAAGGAGAAGCTGTCCTCCTTCACCGTCAATTTCGAAAAGGCCCCGTACCGCACCAAGAACATCGGCCGTGCCGCGGAGTTGATCAACGGCTCCGTGATCAAGCCGAACGAGACATTCAGCCTCAACCGGACCGTGGGCCAGCGCACCGAGGCCAACGGCTTCGTCGAAGGCATCATCATCCTCGACAACGAGTTCACGAAGGCGTCCGGCGGCGGGGTCTCCACCGTGGCCACCACGGTCTACAACGCGGCGTTCTTCGCCGGGGTGAAGTTGGTGGAACACGGCGCCCATTCCTTCTACATCGAGCGCTACCCGGAGGGCCGCGAGGCGACGGTCGTCTGGGGCAGCCTGGACCTGAGGTTCAAGAACGACACCGGCAACGCCATCTACATCAAGGCCGAGGCCACCGACACCTCCGTGACCGTCACCTTCCTGGGCACCAAGAAGTACGACGAGATCAAGTCGGTCAAGGGGCCGCGCACCGATGTGAAACAGCCGGCGAAGAAGGTGAGCACCGACGAGAATTGCGTGCCGCAGACACCGCTGGAGGGCTTCGACGTCACTGTGGAACGGGTCTTCTACAACGACGGCCGGGAAGTCGAGCGAGAGCCGTTCCGCACGCATTACGCCCCGCGCGACGAGATCACCTGCGAATGATGCCGAGCCCGACGTCAGACATGTCGGCCATGACCCGTCGCCATGCTGTCGGGTGGCTCCGTCCGTAACTCGCCGGACAGCCCTCAGCCGATGAACGCAACCTCGGGGTAGGCGGCCGAAGGACCGTTGAGGAGACCGCGGTCGGGGCGGTGCCGGAGGTGCACGTCGAAGAAGGCGCTGAGGTAGGCGCGTTGTGCCCGTAGGGAGCGAGCCGGCTCGACGTCCCCGACGAGCCCGGCGAGCTTGTCGGCGGGCATCTTCCCGGCGGCGGCGATGAGCGGCAGCTGGGTCTGGAGATCGGTGTAGGCATAGTGGCCGGCGGAGGTCATCTGAAGGTTGAGGTGCCAGCCGCGCAGGTTCTTCCAGAGGGATGAGAGCACGTCGTCGTGGTGGTTGCCGAGCATGCTGTTCATCAGCAGGAATGGCCGATCGAGGCCGTCCTCGACGACGGAGCCGATCGCTTCCGCCCCTGAGCCCACCGCGCCATCGAGATCGGCGGCCGCGAGGATGCGCGGGTCGTCGTACATCGCCTGGGCGGCCGTGGCGCCGCCGATCGAGTGCCCGAACATGCCGACCGCGGACACGTCGGCGATGTCGCTCTTCTCCAACTGGTCGAGGACGAACCTGACGTCGGCCACCCGAACGTCGGCCAGGGCGCGCAGAGTTGCCTCCTCCGTGGCGTCGAGCACGGTGGCCACGCGGCCGTCGGGGAACTGCACGGCGATCGTCTCGTGGGTATGGTCGATGGCCACCACCAGATAGCCCCGGCTGGCCAGTTCCTCGGCAAGGACGGTCCCGAAGCCGCGTGGGAGGTTCCTGCCCGGCGAGTAGAGGATCACCGGCAGCCCGCCGCGCCGGTGCCGTACCGGGGCGCGGTGGACGGCGTGGGTCCGCGTGGCCGCCCAGTCGACGGCCCCGGGCTCGACCGAGAACTCCTCCTTCTGTTCAACGAGCCGCTGCCACTCGGCCGCCACCCCGGACGGCAGCTGAAGGGCGGGCGCTTGCTCAGGCACGGGCCGGGCGGGATACCAGAAGGTGACCATCAACTCCCGTGCGGCGGCGTCGCGGGTAGGAAGCCAGGGATCGGTGCGCGCGTTGTCCACCAGGTGCAGCGACATCGTGCCGACGGGGAAAGGGCCGGTGGGCGTCGGCAACGTCATGGTGACGGGGTGGGGACGGGGCCGGCCGCCGAGTGCCGCCTCGGCGCTGCTCGCACCGGCCATCGGTGCGAGCAGCGCAAGGCCGAGCACACCGGCGAATTGGCGGCGGCGAAGGTTCGCAGAGTTCATGCCTCAAACGCTAGGGAGCGGACCCGGCTGGAACGTCCGCCCTCAGGGGGGACCACCTCCGCCGGAGGGTGGAGGCGTTCAGACAGTTGGGCTGATGCCGGCGCTTGGGCCAGGGCCACGCGTACCGTGCTACGGGTGGTGTCCTCCATCGTCGGACGGGCTCGATCTGGTGGCCACGGAGTTCAGGCCTGCGTGACCGCAGGCCTGTTCGGTGCGCCGGACGCGACGGATGTCGCGCAGTGCGCGCCGAGGGTGGATCGTTTGCCGACACCCGCTTGACACGTGGTGCGCCGTGACGGGGCGTGGCGCAAATCAATACGTGGCGCGGGTCAGTAGTACTGGGCCAGGCAGAATTCGTGTTCCTCCGGATCGGCCATCACGACGACCACCCCCTCGTCGTAGTCGTGCCGTTCGCCGGTGAACCGGCCGCCGAGTGAGATGACTTGGGCGATGCCCTCGTCGATGTCGTCGACGACGACATCGAGGTGCAGGCGTACCTTGCCGTGCTTCGGCTCGGCCACCGGCTGGAAGACGAGGCGGGGCAGCGGGTCACCGCGCTCGCCGAGGTAGACCCAGCCGGGCATGGACGGGCCCTGCGGGCGGTCCAGCAGGACGCTCCAAAAGCCCGCCACCTTTTCGACGTCGACGCAGTCGATGGTCACTCCGGACCAGCGGTTCGGCATGCTGTCAGCTCTCCTGTTGTCATGGCGTGGGTGGTCGACGGTCCATGGCTGACCCGTTCCTCGGTCAGCTGCGCGGCCGCGATGCCGTCGATGCGGGCGGTCAGCCGCGCCTCGGATTCCTGGCGCAGTTCGACCCCGGTGGCGTGGGTGACGCCTCCGGCGCCGACCACGACGTCCGGCGCCCACAGGATGCCAGCTCCGCGAGGAGGCGGGCGGTGGCAAGGTTCGTCCAGTTGATTGTTCGCCGGGCCTGCGACGGCGGCGCACCGCACGCGCGGCACCGTGCAGGCGGTCAGCTTGACCGGCTCGAGGATCACCCGCGAGCCATCCTCACCTAGGACGCTCGTGGCCGGTGCGGACCCGGGTCGCCGCCGTGCTCCTTTTCCTCTCCGCACAACCCGTCAGCCGCATCGTTCGCCTCACCATCGACGACGTCACCGACGGCGAGGCCACCGTCACCGTGCAGCTGGGAGCCCCGCCGCCCCCGCTGCCGGAGCCCGTCACCGATCTGATGCGGGCCCTGCATCCAGTCCCGGCAGCACCTGCCCTACGCCGGCAGCAGGAGCTCACAGTTGCTCTTCCCCGCCCGCCGGCCCGGACAGCCGATGAACCCGCGACACCTCTACATACGAGTCCACCGGTCCCAGGCCGTACGAGGGTCACCGACCCCCGGGCGTCCGGCAGGGGCAGCCCCTGCGAGTGGGCTGCCCCCACGGGCGTCATGCCTGCGGCTCGTAGCTCCCGCTGAAGGACGGCGAGCCGGAGACCTGGGCGTCCGGCGGCACTGTTCCGGCGGAGGTACTGGAGCGGCTGATGTTGTCGCGGCCTACCCGCGCGCGAGTAACGGCCTTGCGCAGCACTTGCACCACCTGCGCCCACCGCGGGCTGATGTCTCCCGTCGCCCACATCACCAGCCCCACCAACACCGTGACCAGGACTCCGACCGTGCCGGCGAAGCTCAGCGTCACCGCACCGACCGGCGACTCGATGCCTGCGGCCGGGATGATCTCCCGCCTGCCGAACGTCATGAACCAGGTGGTCCACGCGACCAGGACGGTGCCCAGTCCGACGAGCGTCACGCGCAGCGCGCGGATCGCACGGTGCGCGTGGACGCCCACCGTGCCCGGCGCGGACCCCAGCACCTGGGCCGCCTCCGCTTGGGTCATCCCCAGCTCCCGGGTCAGCAGCATCACCCTGCGCTGCCGCAGCGGCAGGTCGCTCAGCGCCTCGTCGACAACGTGCCGCAACTCGGCCTCGGCAACGGGGTGGACCGCCGGTTCGTCCTCCGGCCGCACGTCCGCGTCGAGCGAGGCGTAGCCCTTGCCTTGGGCGTGGCGCTCCGCCGCCAGCTTGATCTCGTTGCCCATGCACGTGTAGACGTAGGCGCGCACGTTACCGATCGGCTTCGTGACGGCCAGCACGGACTTGAGGGCGTTCTGCACGACGTCCTCGGGGTCCGCCGACGACTGCGGCACCCCACGGTTGCGCAGCCGGCTCCCGGCGTAGCGGACCAGCTTCCTGTACCGCTCCTCGACCAGCGCCCCCAGAGCCTCGGCGTGCCGTGACCGCGGCCTCTCCTGATCAACCACGCCGTCCCCGCTTCCCCATCCGGCGCCCCTTGCCCGCCCGGACGTCCGACTTCCCCTTCGCACGGATCATCTCGGCCTTGCCCGCCGCGCGGTTGCGGAACGCGATGCTCTTCAGCACGCTGCTCAGCGCCGGCGCGAAGAGCAGCACCAAAAGCGCCACGACCCCTGAACCCGTCGACCCCACCGGACCTCCTCCAGTCTGCGGCCCAGCGCTTCACGGTGAAGCAGCGGCCGTACGCATGCTGAGAGGCGCACGGCCGCCGGATTCTTTACACGGCACCAAAATCTTGCGGGGACATCGCCTGGGCTGTGTGGGAGTAGGGAGTACCCAGTTCCTCCGGCACCGCGAGCGCATGTACCGGCGGCGGACCGAATGACGGCCCGGCGCTCGCCCCAGTGCTGACCTTCGGGTGGTCGTCTGACTGGCGCTCTACGCCCTTCTCTGACTCTGACCTGGACTGTTACCGGCACGGGACCGCATTTGCCCGTCTGCTCGATGACCTCGGCCGGGCTGCCGCCGATGACCCGGACGGCATCGAGGACCCGCGCACTCGCTTCGCGCTCCCGCTCCCGATGAGCGTCATGTACGAGCTGCTCGGCGTGGACCCCGAGCACCGCGGCCGGCTGCACGACCACGGTGATCACCGGAGTGGGCGCCTCGCAGTCGAGCGTGGTGTTGACGGTCCACAAGTGCCCGGTGAGCAGGCGTGGTTCCGTGATCTCGTCGAGGACCTGGTGGTGTTCGACGGTGAGGTCGGCGACCTTGCGTACGTCCGCGGCGTCCAGGCCGAGATGCGGGCACGCCCGCGTCGTCACCCGGCGCCTGCGGGAGTGGGCCTTCGAGTATGACCGGCCGGTGTCAGGGCCGGGCCCTACCGTTCCCACTGTGCAGCCCCGACCGTTCGCCCGCTGTCTTCGAGAGGACCAGCGATGACCACCGACGCGCACGAGCACTGGAAGTCCCTGACGGTGCGCCGTCCCGGCGACGTCCCCGCGACGACGCCGCTGGCCTGGCACGTCGAGAAGCTCACCGAGCACAGCGACCGGCTGATGAACAACGCACTGCCCGCCAACTTCAAGTACGCCGTCCAGCGCGGCGACGCCGGCGATGCGCTCGCCGCTCTCGCCCTGCGCGAGTCCATGCACCGCGACATCGAGGCCCAGCGCGGCAGCCGGGTCCGCGAGGCGATCGAGCTGGGCGCCACCTGGAACCAGGTCGCGGATGCCCTGGACGTCACCCCGGGCGAGGCCCGCGCCCTGCTGCGTGACTGGGCGATCGGGCAGCACCAGCTGCACCAGGGCGACATCGACAACGGCCGGACCGCGCCGCTCGGCCTCAGTGCCGAACGGCATGCGGCCGTGGTCGCCCTGACCGAGCTGCGCGACGACCAGGCGGCCTCCGCGGCCAGGACGCAGGCGCGCAGGTGAGCAGCCCGACCCCGGAGGAGCCGGTCAGCCGGATCGGCAGCCTGGCCTCGCAGCTCGCCCGGCGCACCAGCCTCGCCAGCGGTCGGGCTGACTCGGGATGCTTGGCCCTGCATGCGGAGGAACATCGCGGACCTGTCCATCCACCCGCGGTGCCTTGCGCGAGGCGCTCGCCACGCGACCCGCTTGCGACACCGCACACACGACTGGAGGCCGGAGTTCGATGCGGTGTCGTGCGGGGCCGGCTGGAGCGGTCGGCAAGGCCTGCCTCGCCCTCGGCTCGCCGGCGGCGGACCCACCTGTGGGCCGTGGCGCGGGAAGTGCCCATTTCGGCGGCCACATGAGCGGCCGGGCGACCTGCGCAGACACGTTCGACCAGCAGCAGCCTGCCGTGAACGGTCAGTCGGGCATTACGGTGGGACAGGAAGGCCTCCGTGCGGTGCAGTCCTGGACAGCTCCACCACACCGGAGGTCTTCGCCATGATCGAACCCGGCTGGTGTCAACAACGCTCGTGATCAATACAGCTGGACGCTGTGCCGGGGCGCGGGACGAGGCAAGAGCGCGCTGGTCCCTATGGAGGTGCAGACGCCGGCCGAGCAGACCTTGAGCCGCTCGTACGTCACTGCTGACGAACTGCGCTTCGACGTCATCACGTTGTCGGTGGAGCACCATCCGGACCGTAGCGCGACGTTGACGTACTGGCTGACTGTGGGCCGCCAGGGCCATCCGAATGAACGCTGGACGGTGGCCCTCCCGTGGAACGACAAGTCATGGGCGGGCATGTTCACCTCACCTGCGCCTCCTGCTGACCGGCTTCGGCAGCTCGTGCACCTCGTGCACCTCGTCCATGCCCATCTGGAAGAGTGGTGGGACACGAAGGGACACAGCCGGCAGTCGGCGAAGACGGGACGGCGACTTTCCTACTGCGAAGGACCGCACGACAGTCGCGTGACGAGCGTGGCGCACTCCCCGGCCTCCTGCCGGTCGAAGACCAGCTCCGTTGGCACCCCCGGTCACCGCTGCGGCCTCCGTCCCGCTGCATTGGCGGCCGGTGTACGACCCGCGTTGCCCCGGCGACCCGCGTCGTTTCGACTGGTCCAGAGACAGCTCTTGACCGTGGCAGAACGACGGCGGGTCGCCCGCTTCTCAGTCGTCGCTGATCCACTCGAAGGCGAGCGCCTGCTGCCAGGCGGCGATCATCTCCTTGATGATGATGTCCATCTCGCGCGCGGTCGCGCGGCCGTAGGCGGTGGCGGGAATGCCGTGTGCCGGTCCTTGAGCGGCGAACTGCTTGCGCATCTCTTCGAGGACCAGGGGGATCTTGTCGTCCCCGTGGCCTTGTTCGCGGGCCTTGTGCGCAATGCCGGCTCCCGCCGAGTAAGCGCTGTAGCGCGCCTTGTCGCTCGGGGGCATGGCGTCGTCGGGGCGTAGAGTCGCGTCGGCCACCTCGTACTCGATGCCGGCTCGGCCGCTCCACAACGTCAGCAGCTGACCCGGGGAAAGGACGGGCCGGCCGTTGACGCGCAGGATGCCGGTGAACTCCACCCTGGTGGTGCCGTTGTCTTCCTGCCGCACGCCGAGCTGCGTGCCGTCGACGGACACCGCGGACATGGGCACATCGGCGGGCAGCCGGACCGTACGGGTACGAGTCATACCCGGACGCTACACCGACTCCCTGCGCGAACATCCAAGCCGGCCAACTGTCCCGCACGCAGGTGCGGTTCGCGGGCGACGCACTACGTTGGGCAAGCCATGAAGCCCTTGCGGTTCCAGCAGGGCACCGAGCCCTGGCCCACCGAGGCCGGCACGCTGCTCCACTGGTACATCACCGTGGGCTGGGACGATCCCCGGCACCAGCCCCCCGGCCCGGCTGCTCGCCGATTCCCACCGCACCCTGCTGGACGCGGGCTTCCCCTTCACCCCGGTCGAACCGCGGTGGGCACACATCACCGTCGACCGGATCAGCCGCCGCCCGCCTCATCACCGCCATGCAGCGCGTCCGGCTCGCCGACGAGGCCGCCCGGTGCCTGGCGGACGTGCCGGGCTTCGCAGTGACGGTGGGCAGTCTGCAGTCGACCACTCCGGCGTGGTCGCCGGCCTTCGTCCCGACGAGGACCTGGACGGCCTCCACACACTCATCCGCGGCGTGACCCGGGCCGTCCTCGGAGACGACGCCTGCCGGTATCCCCCCGTGATCCCGCACCTCACCACCGCCTACGCCCACGGCGAGGCCGACTCCGACCAGGCCCAGCGCATCCTGCGCCGCGTCCGGCCCGGCCACGCCGACCTCACCGTCGACGCCGTGCACTGGGTCGACGCCCGCGCGAACCCCACCGGCAAGGCGATCACCTGGGATCACCTGGATTCCGCTCGGCATCGAGCGTTGACGCCGCCCGGCCACGGCGGTGTGCATGACGACGTCCTCCACCCCTCAGGCCGTGCGAGTGAACGTGGTCCGACGCGAATCTTGCCCGGCGCCATAGCCACAGCACCTGGGCACGGACCTCGGCCGTCGGTCGGAGCCCGGAGGGGCCCAGAGGCGGATGTGCGGGACGGCGCGACTGCGTAGCGTGAGAAGTGGTTCTGGCACTCAGAGGACAGGAGGCCCGACCCATGGCCATCGAACTCAACCACACGATCGTCAGCGCGCACGACAAGCAGGAGTCCGCGCAGTTCCTCGCCGAGCTGCTGGGGCTGGAGGTGGCAGCACAGTACGGCCCGTTCATCCCAGTACAGATCCCGAACGGCGTGACGTTGGACTACATGGACACGGCCGGCTCGATAACCCCGCAGCACTACGCGTTCCTGGTCTCGGAGGACGACTTCGACGCGATCTTCGCCCGGATCCGCGCGGCCGGTCTCGCGTACTGGGCGGACCCCTACCACAGTCGCTCCGGCGAGATCAACCACAATGACGGGGGCCGTGGGGCGTACTTCGAGGACCCGAACGGACACAACCTGGAGATTCTGACGAGGCCGTACGGCAGCGGCGGGGACTGAGGCCTGGCTCCGTTCGCGGGATCTGCGTTACCTCCAGGGCCGGACGGTCGGGCGTCAGGACGCGCGATGGAACGTCGCCGCCGGTCCGACGGCGTCTGTCGCGGGGCGGGCCTCCTTCCGGCTCGGAGGTCCCGGACGAAGCCCCCATGGCCCACCTTCAGCCCCAGCCCGGCGAGCGGCTTCCACTACGCGCTGTGGCGAGGTTTCCGGGCGGCTGTCTTCTTCGTGGCCTTCCTGGCCGGCTGTTTCTCAGTGGCCGCCTTCGTCCTCGGCTTCGCCGGCTCGGGTACGTCGGCATCGCTGGCCGGCTCGCCGCGGGAAGCCTTGGCCTCCCGCACGGATGCGTTCAGAGCGGCCATGAAGTCGAGCACCTGGGGCAGCTGCTTCGGCTCCGGCGCCGGGGGAGCGGCTTCTCTCTCCCCCCGCTGTGCCGCGATGATCTGCGCCATGGCCTCCGTGCGCCGGTCCTGGGTGCCTCGCACCTGTCGCGTGGGAGCGAGCCAGGGAAGACACCGTTCCTATACTCACCAGGAAGGACACAGCCAAAATCTGGACGTGATGTTCACCGGCGGTGCGTTCACCAGCGTCGTCATGCCTGGCCACTCGGCACAGCTCGGACTGCCGTACTGGCGGCGCTGCCCCGCCCGGACGATCCAGAACGGGGCCGCTGCACGCTCAGCCTACGGCGCCTCATTCCCCCTGGGTCGCAACGCCGGTGATCTCCACGGACACCTTCGTGCCCGCCGGCCGACTCCCGCGACGAGTGCGTCGAGCGCCTGGAGCAGCTCGTGCAGCTGGACCTCGTCCCCGTCATGCTGCCCGTGCAGATCGGCGGCGACCGGTGGATGGCCCGAGCCGTACACCGGCCGGCGGTCCGAGCTGACGAACCTGCGTCGACGTCCGGCTGACAGCTCGAAAGCCGTTGCTCTGCTGCGGGTTGTCTCTACGCTGCGCGCATGAGCGCGAGCGGGTGAATGACAGGCGCGTCGGTGAGTTCCGCGACCGGCTTCAGGCACTACCGATCAACGCCTGAACGAAACCGCCTTGTGCGTGAGGGGATTGTGCCCCGGCGCGGCAGGCGGCCGGAGTGAGCGGAAGCGGTCCGCCTCGGCGATCCTGCCGCCGTGGTGCCGTAAGTCCCCGAAGAGCAGCGGGGTGCTGCCGCTGCTCATGATGCGCGACTGCGCCCACCTTCCTCGTTCGAGGAGGCGGGCAGCCCTGCTCCGCCGGAAGTAGGTGATGGCCCGGCTCGGCGACCGGTACCCCGCGCTCACCCGCCGCCGTGTCAGGCATCCCGTCATCGGCCTGGAGATCACCTGCTGATTCCGGCGCCTCCGACCTCCCTGTGACCCGAGGTGCCGAGGTGTTCCGTGCGCGCCGGGAACAGCCGGTACAGCCGGCACTGTTGCATCGACCGAGGGACCGGCGCCGCGCGGCCGGGGAACACGGTGACCACAAGGTCGTCGCCCCGACAGGATCCGGGCCCTCGGGATCGCGGTACGCCCGCCGCGCACTCGGACCGAGACGTATGTCTGCAGGAGGACTGTTTCATGACTGACCGGCCATTGACGCTCATGGCAGTGCACGCCCACCCCGACGACGAGGCCACCGGAACCGGAGGGGTCCTCGCGCGGTACGCGGCGGAGGGTGTCCGCACGGTTCTCGTGACGTGTACCGACGGCGGTTGCGGTGACGGACCGGGAGGTGTCAAGCCGGGCGATCCCGGACACGATTCGGCTGCCGTTGCCTTGATGCGCCGTCAAGAACTCGAGGCGAGCTGTGAGGTCCTGAAGGTCAGTGATCTGGAGATGCTGGACTATGCCGACTCCGGGATGATGGGCTGGCCGAGCAACGACGCCCCCGGATCCTTCTGGCAGACCCCGGTGGAGGAAGGCGCCGCCCGACTCGCGGAACTCATGCGGCACTACCGACCCGATGTGGTCGTCACCTATGACGAGAACGGCTTCTACGGCCACCCCGACCACATCCAGGCCCACCGCATCACGATGGCGGCGCTGAAGATGACCGCGCTGACACCGAAGGTGTACTGGACGACGATGCCCCGCTCGATGATGCAGCGGTTCGGTGAGATCGTGCGCGAGTTTCATGAGGACATGCCTGAGCCGGATCCTGCCGAGGCCGCGGCGATGGCCGAGATCGGCCTCCCCGACGATGAGATCACCACGTGGGTGGACACCACAGCGTTCAGCGGTCAGAAGTTCGACGCGCTGGCCGCGCACGCCAGTCAGGGCGAGAACATCTTCTTCCTCAAAATGGGCAAGGAGAGGTTCGGTGAGTTGATGGGCATGGAGACCTTCGTACGAGTCCAGGACGCCACCGGCGCGGCCGTACCCGAGAACGATCTCTTCGCCGGACTGCGCTGATCCGCCTGTCAGACCGGGGCCGGGGAAAGCTCATCGGCCGCACGGCGTGATCGAGCGTGCTCGCACACCCGGAATCTTGTCCACGCGGCTTCCGCTCCGACAGCCCGCGACCAGGCCGGCAGGCTCTCGCCGGCGTCGGCGGCGCGTGCCCGCACGCCGACCCGGCACCGGCGCGCTCGTCCCCCGACCACCTGGCAACCGCACAGGTGGGGGACCTGCCGTCTGCCGGCCGATCACTGTGGTCTGCACTCGGCGTTTGTCCAGGGCCATGCAACCTCCAGCCGTACTGGAGAGGGAATCCGCCTCTGGTCGGCGCCCGGCCACACTGCCGGGCGCCCGACTGATCGGCGATGTCTCCCACCACCGGCAACGCCGGGCGCCGCTGAGACACACGGACCGTCTGGGGCGTGGCGTCACGACTCGCGGACGGGAGCTGCAGCGCTGCGCCTGGTGGTCTTCACCGGTAGGGGCTACTGGCTGCCACCAGTTGAGGTGATCAGGGCGATGAGCACGAGCAGGCACGTGATGAGGGTGATGACCTGCTCGGCGGTCCGGCCTTCTTGGCGCGCCAGGACGATTGCGGCGGTGACGGCATAGGGCCACGAGCGGCGCGGCGGCCGTGCGGGGTTGGGTGTGACCGCGCCGGGTCTCCAGAGATTGAGTCGTGTGCTGGAGACTCACGTTCCTCCATGGTCTGGTTGTCTGCCGTAGCCAAACGAGATTGCTGCAGGTGAAGACTCATAGATCAGGGACAACCTCACGTTGTTCCTGGACAAAGCGTTTCTCCCTGGCGGACGTGCGGCCTGGGCGACGTGACCCGACCACGCGTCCCTTCGCGGAACCGAGTGAGATTCCGGACAGGTTCCTGCTCGCGGTGTCGCCACTTTGTTCACTCGGATGGCCCGTGCGCGGGGACAAGCCGACCGGTGCCTTCGAATATGGAATCCCGGGTGTCGCCCGACAACCTCGCGCCGAAGGAATGACATGCGAATACGCAGCAGGTCGTGTGGCAACTCGACCATCGCCCGCTGGGGTGCGGCACTTCTGGTGGCATCGGGAATCACCTACGCCCTGGCAGCCGAAACGGCGCAGGCAGGCGGTCCAAGCGGTGGTCCCCGAAGGGAGAAGCCCACCATCGTCCTCGTACACGGCGCCTTCGCCGACGCGTCGAGCTGGAACGGAGTCGTGGAACGGCTCCAGAAGAACGGCTACACAGTGGCCGCACCGGCCAACCCCCTCCGCGGTGTTCCCCAGGACTCGACCTACCTCGCGAGTTTCCTGAAGTCCGTCAGGGGACCGATCGTCCTGGTCGGTCATTCCTACGGGGGAGAGGTGATCTCGCAGGCTGCCGTCGGCAACGACAATGTCAAGGCCCTCGTGTACATCAACGCGATCATGCCCGACGTGGGAGAGTCGTTCTCCAGCCTGTCGGCGAAGTTCGCTCCCGCCCCACTCACCACCGCTCTGAAACAGGTGCCTTTCCGTAACGGTGACGGCACCACCGGCACGGACGTGTACGTACAGCCGGACAGACTGCGCCGGGTCTTCGCGGCGGACCTGCCCACGAGTCAGACTGACATTTTGGGAGCCACACAGCGTCCGATCGCGCTGTCGGCGTTCGCGGACAAACTCACCGGCGCCGCATGGCGGAACAAACCCGTGTACGTTCTCGTCGGCAAGCAGGACCAGGCTATCAACCCGAGCCTGGAGCGTTTCGAGGCGAAGCGGGCGAAGGCCCGCAAGACGATGGAGATCAACTCCTCACACGTGTCTCTTGTCTCCCACCCGCAGGAGGTCAAGAATCTGATCGTCGACGCCGCCGAGGACTACACGTGGAAATAAGGCAGTCGCTCGAACCGGCCCGCTGCGCCCGGACCTCTGGGGCGGTGTGTCAGGTGGTGGGGGGAGACGGTCGCCGAAGACGAGGGCGGCACGCCCCTCTCGTCGGTTGGTCTGCGCGCACGGTCCCCTGGCCATGACGGCACCGTAGGCAACGGCCGCATTCCCCGACTGACTCCCCACCTCTTCGAACAGCACAGCCGGCCCCGCTCGAAGGTGCCGTACAGGGTCGTCCTCGCGATCGCGTGACTGAACAGGAGGAAATTCAGGTAGGCAGGGTCGATGTCTCGGACACCTCCAGTTCTTCCACGCCGACGGCATGCAGTTCGAACCTGCCCCGAATCCGGCGTAGCCACCACCCTCATCCGCACATCCCCCTGCGCCGCAGGCGACAGCCGCCGCCACCTGGAACGGGAGGCACATGCCCCCAGCCTGCCGGCGGGCAGCCACGGCCGATGATCTGACCGAACCTCGGCATGCCGAGTCCGACCGGCTGCTCCGCTGCAGCGTCGACCAGGCAACCAACCGGTTTCGGGTCGCCAGCTGACGAAACCTGCCAACCGAAGCACTCAGTCACGCCGGTAGATGGTCATGATGATCGGAAGTCGGCCGGCGGTTGTTTCTCGTCCCCATGCGTGGGTCGGGCACAATCAGGCGCTGTGCCGAGTCCTCCTGACCCTGCCGTTCTCTATCCCGACGTCGTAGCCTGCGGCAGTCTCGCGGCAGCGCTCCGGACTGTGGCGGAAGGATGCCTCAACTCCGTTGCCGTCGTGTCCTGGGGATCTGGTTCGCTGCTCCATGAGAGCGTCGCGAGCACCCTGCCGCACCGCGCGCCTCTGCAGATCAGCGCGTCGCGGCACGAACGGCGGTGGTCGATCCGCGGCGAGGAGCCGTTCCAGGGCTCATGCCTCATCAAGGGTGCGACGGACGACCTGGCCCAGGTCGCCAGGGCGGCTCGGGCCTGGCACGACGGACAGTCCCTCGGCGACATCCGCCGGGCAGCACCGTTCGTGTGCCTGACCGGCCACTTCGAGGTGCCTGACCTCGATCCCGTCCGCCTGGTGGAATCGGAGTGGCAGAGCATGCTCCAGGAGGCACGGGAGCTGGAGTACTCCTGGCAGGAGCAGTACCAGGCCCTGATCGAGGCGGCTTACGCCGAGCCGGCACTACGCGTCCTTTACCCGTTCACCAGCCACTGGGCGCTGCGCTTCTCGACCACCACCCGCCCGAGCCTGACCCTTGGCAGCCCGTGCCTGACCGCGGGTGGCGACGGCACGTACGGGGTGGGCAACGGCTTCATCACCCCGGACCTGGGCGTGTTCAAAACGGCGCCCGAGGCCGTGGCACTGGCAGTGCGTCACCTACCGGCCGGCTTCGGGCCGGTCACGCTCGGCTTGCCACTCCAGCCACCCTCCTGAGGCCATGCGCTCGGCCTGTCGGTCCCAGCACAGGCGAGCCGCCCCGGATCCGCTGGGCGAGACGGACAGTACGCGAGACGACCGCGACTGGCCGGCAGGCATCGACCGGCGCTCTGAAGTCCCGCCGCCGTCAGCCCGCACGGGCGGGGCCGGGCGGGGAGAACGCGGGGACCCGCGGCCGCACCGGGTCCTGTGGCTGCTCGGGCTCGGCAGGGCCGCATGCAACCTCACAGGTACCCGACTTGGCGTCCACGTCGGGGCCCAGACGCGCAAGTCGAGGCATTGGTCGATTCATTCGGGTCGTCTTGCTGCGCGTCGTCATCGCGCTGGTCGTCAAACCCGCCTACGGCCAGTTCGCGTGGGTGCCACGAGCGAACTTCATCAGGGCAGCGCCTTCTGAGATCCGGTCCGCCTCGGGGGCGGCCAGGACCAGACCGTCGACCGTGACCAGCCAGGCCGCCACGCCGGATTCGCCCTGCAACCGCACGAGCCCGTTCGGAGTCCTGATCACGCGGCTGGGAAAGGGTTGGACGGGGTGGTGCTCGGGCTTGTACCTTGCAGTGGAACGTGACACCGCCCGGGGAGGTGAGACCCATGAACGCTGTATCGACGTGGGTGCTCCCCCTTTCCTGTCACGGCCGGCGATTGACGTAGGTGTCGCCGGGAGCGCCTCGACAACAAGGCACTCCCGAAAGGGCAACACCTATGAACTCTCCACAGTTCACCGCCGAGCCGTCGTCCAACGATGCGATCGAGCGCGACTTCACTGTGGGTGAAGTCCCCGGACTCCGGTCGTCGGCCTCCGGCGGCGATCGCGCCCCTCTCATGTTCGACGTGATCATTGCCGGGTGCGGGCCGACCGGCGCGATGCTGGCCGCCGAACTGCGCCTGCACAATGTGCGGGTACTCGTTCTGGAGAAGGAGACCGAGCCCGCGTCGTTCGTCCGTATAGTCGGTCTGCATGTTCGCAGTATCGAACTGATGGCAATGCGCGGACTGCTGGATCGCATTCTCGAACACGGACGACAGCGTCCGGCCGGCGGATTCTTCGCCGCCATCGACAAACCCGCGCCCAAGAGCCTGGATTCCGCGCACGCCTATCTGCTGGGCATCCCGCAGCCGGTCATCGTTCACCTCCTCGAAGAACACGCGATCCAACGGGGTGCGCAGGTACGGCGCGGGTGTGCGCTGGCCGACTTCGAGCAGGACGACGAGGGTGTGACCGTCGAGCTGGCCGACGGCGAACAGCTGCGCTCGCGCTATCTCGTCGGCTGTGACGGCGGGCGCAGTACGGTGCGCAAACTGCTCGGTGTCGGCTTCCCGGGAGAGCCCTCGCGGACCGAGACGCTGATGGGCGAGATGGAAGTGGGTGTGCCGCAGGAGGAGATCGCCGCCAAGGTGACCGAAATCGGCGAGACCAATAAGCGATTCTGGCTCAGGCCGTTCGGCGAAGGTGCATATAGCGTCGTGGTCCCCGCCGCGGGAGTCAGCGATCGCGCGGAACCACCCACTCTGGAGGATTTCAAACAACAGCTGCGCACCATCGCCGGAACAGATTTCGGCGTGCACTCCCCGCGCTGGTTGTCCCGCTTCGGGGATGCCACACGTCTGGCCGAACGCTATCGGGTCGGGCGGGTGCTGCTGGCCGGCGATGCGGCACACATCCATCCCCCCACCGGCGGACAGGGCCTCAACCTGGGCGTTCAGGACGCATTCAACCTCGGCTGGAAACTGGCCGCACAGATCCGCGGCTGGGCGCCGGAAACACTGCTGGACACCTATCAGGCCGAACGTCATCCGGTCGCCGAGGACGTGCTGGACAACACCCGCGCCCAGATGGAACTGCACTCCACCGAACCGGGCCCGCAGGCCGTGCGCAGGCTGCTCACCGAACTGATGGACTTCGACGAGGTGAACCGCCATCTGATCGAGAAGATCACCGCGATCGGCATCCGCTACGACTTCGGCGACGGCCCCGACCTGCTCGGGCGGCGCCTGCGCGACATCGACGTGAAACAGGGCCACCTCTACGGTCTGTTGCATCGCGGCCGCGGACTACTGCTGGACCGCACCGAACGTCTGACCGTCAGCGGCTGGTCGGACCGGGTCGATTACCTCGCGGATCCCGGTGCGGTACTGGATGTTCCGTGCGTCCTGCTACGCCCCGACGGCCACGTCGCGTGGATCGGTGACGATCAGAGGGACCTGGACGACCACCTCTCTCGCTGGTTCGGCAAGCCCGCCAACTGATTTCGCCCGAGCAACCGAAAGGCCCGTGAGGAGGATCGAACGGGCAGTGGCGACTGACCATCGGTTGCTGAACCTGGTCGACGTGAAAGGCCGTGGACGGTCGGGCGACGGCCATGGCGACGACGCCCTCGAAGGCGGCTGGAGTGCGCCACCCAGCTGCTGCCCGGGCACCGCCGTACAGGGCCCGGGCAGCAGTGAGTGATTGCGTAGGTCAGCCGGCTCGGACGGATGCTCCGTAGGTGGCGGTTCGGCGGAGCACCGCCGCGTCCTGTGCCGGTTCCGGCCATGCCTGGATGAGGTACCACTCGGTGATCTCGTCCGGGGCGAGGTCGATGGCGGTGTCCCGGCCGCGGGCGTGGACGCGCAGCCGGTAGTCGCCGGGGCCGTCGAAGGAGAGCACCGGCAGTTCCTCGTCCAGGTCGTCCATCAGGCCTCGCACCATCAGCTGTCCCGACACCGAGTGCAGGGGCAGTTCGACGATCTCTTCCCACTGGGCGTCCCCGGGCTGGGTGGCCGTTTGAGACGCGCACCTGCTTGCAGAGCAGCTTCGGTCGGCGCCGGGCCGGGGCCCGAGCTCGCGCTCGTGATGGTCCATGTTCCTGGTCTCTCCTTTCGGGTTCATGAGCTCGACGTCACTGATGCGAATGCGATCGAAGGCAGCTGCGAGGCTGCGCCACCGCTGGACGAGTGCGCCCTGGTATGTCACCTGCGCGGTATGAAGAGCGGGCCGGCCCGTTTGATCCAGCGCGCGACGATGTCCGTGTGGACGCGGTGCACGCCGGGGAGGCCGCCGATGCGCTCGGCGAGGTACCGATGCAGAGCGTCGGCGTCAGCGAGTTCGAGGATCGCGAGGACGCTGGTGGTTCCCGTGGTCGTCGAAGCGAAAGCGACCTCTGTGTGAGAGCCCAGATCGCTTGCGACGGCGGCGAGCGCGCCGGGTCGCACGTCCATCCAGCAGATCACGTCGACATGTCGTCCGTAGAGTTTGGGGTCGACCTCGACTTCGAACATCAGCACTCCACGGCCGGTGAGTTCGGTGATGCGGCGGCGGACGGTCGATTCGGGGATGCCGGACACCAGAGCCAGGCGGGCGATGCTCATGCGTCCGTCGGCGGCCAGGAGACGAAGCAGACTTACGTCGTCGGCGGATGGCGGTGCGCCGACGGGTGACGAGCCTGCGAGGTGCCCGCGCGTGACCGGGGTCAGGTCCTCGCGTTCGCCCGTGGTGAGTGCCTGCAACCGGCCGGGCCATCCGCCGACGCCGGCGATCGGCGAGAGCAAACGCTGGGCGGTCACGGTTGCGATACTCGCGCTGCGCCTGAACTGCTCCAGCGTGCCGGCACGGTCACCGATCGGCGCGGGCGTTCGGACGATGCAGCTGAGCTCGCCATTGCCGGCCAGCGAAGCGATCCAGGTTGTGTCGTCCCGGTCGGCGAGCATACGGGCGACGGCGTCGACCGAAGCGCTCGGTGCCGTGATGCGCAGGAACCAGTCCTCCTGCTGTCGTGTGTCGGGGCGGGTGACGCCGACCACGCGCAACGCCAGCCGAGAACGGAGCCGATGGTAGCGACGCGAGACCGCACGCTCGGACATCCCGAGCACCGCCGCGATCCGCGCGAACGAAGCCCGCCCGTCGAGCTGCAGCGCGTGCAGCACACGCCGGTCGTCCTCATCGAGCCTGTCTGTTTCCGCCATGCTCACAGAATCTAGCGAAGTGATCCGCCACTTCCGCCGTTCCAGACAGACAATCCCAGCCGTGCGCAGCAGCTTGGGTGCGTGACCGCTGCACGGTCACCCGGCCTAGTGCGGCCGACTACCGCCGTCAGGAGATGATCATGCTCACTGTTCTGCCCATCCGCTACGTCGCCGACGTCGAGGCATCCCGCCGCTTCTACGAGGGACTCGGCCTGGCCTACCGCAGAGACGTCAGTGTCCCGGTCTGGGCACACCTCGACGCCGCGGCAGGTGCCGTCGGCGTCCACGACGCGGCCGCGTCGAAAGGGCGGCTGCCCGGCACAGTCGAACTTGGTTTCACGACCGGTCAGCGACTCGAAGACGTGTCCGCTCAGCTCACCGAACGCGGCTATGAGCACACCCTCTTCGACGAGGACTTCGGCCGCAGCATCCGAGTCACCGACCCCGACGGCGTCGTCATCCAGATCCAGGAGATCGACCCCGACACTGTGCGCCGCTCGCAATCGCGGCTGTGACAAGGCCGATCAGGCAGGAGGAAGCAACGTGGAACCCGTCATTGCACTAGTCGGCGTGACCATCGTCGTCTACGTCGCGAACAGGATCTGGCGGCGAACCCCCCGAGGGCTGGAGATCGCCCTCCGCGCCGGAGTTGCCGCCATGTTCACCCTCACCGGACTCGCCCACTTCGTCGGGATGCGAGCCGACCTCATCGCGATGGTTCCCGACTGGCTGTCCGCCCCCGGTGCCATCGTCACCATCACCGGCATCCTCGAACTGGCCGCCGCGGCCGCCATGATCCACCGCCGTCTCGCCACGACCGCCGCCGGGGGGCTCACGCTGCTGTTGATGGCCATGTTCCCCGCCAACGTCCACCTCGCCGTCTCCGGAGCATCGCTGCCGTGGTGGGACGAACTCGTGCCCCGCACGATCATGCAAGCGGTCTTCCTCACCGCCACTGCCACCGTTCTCGTCCTCACGTTGCGACCAGCCGGCCACGCTCCGCGAATCGAAAGCGGACCGGCAGCCGACGCGTTGCACTCGGCGTACGGCCTCGTCAACGGCGTCGAGGCCGCTCGGACACCGTCGCCGCCCGCGAACGAACGCAGGCCAAAAGCGCTGTCACCGCACGTCCCTGGCCCTGCTCATGACCAGTGACAGGGCGCCTTCGGCAGGTTCACCGGCCGGGCCGCGTCCTTGCGGCACGGCCTCGGCGCCCGAGTTCCTCGGCGCCGGATTGCCGACGGCCCGTACCCCCTGATCCTGGCCGGTCTCAGGGGCGCCGACCTCGGTCGACGCCCCTGAGGTACACGCGGCTGTGCTGTGCGTCGAGGGGATGCAGAGCGATGTTCAACCAGTTCAAGTCCCCTGACAGGACATGCACACCGGCCCTTCGGTGAGATCGGCGAGCGCCCCCGGCTCCTTCAGACCGAGGTGGGCGAAGGGGGTGATTGGCGGGGTCCCCTTTCCTGCGGAGGGAAGGGGGTCCGCCCGATGTGACCGGGGGTTGTCGGGATGCACCGTTCGGACGAGCGTCTCGGTGTCCGCCTCTGGCAGCGTGCAGGCGAGCAGCAGCCCGTCGTCCTGATCCCGCTGACCTGCAACGCGATCCAGCACCTGTTCCTCGCCGTCACCGTCCCCCGACCGATCTTGCCCACCGGCTCAGGTGGTCGGACTGGCGACGCCGACACCACGCACGATCACACACAAGCCACTACCGGCGACAACCCGCATCCCATACATGAAGATCACGCTCTACATCTGGAGTACTAGAGCAGGATGCGGAGGTCGAGCACGGGCCCTGCGGCGTCGACCGCCGTCGCATCCAGTTTCTCCAGGACATGGAGCATCGGCTTGTTGCCCACCGCCACCGCCGCGGCCAGCGCGTAGTGTCCCGCTCGGCGGGCGACGGTCGCCGCATGTTCGGCCAGCGCGGTACCGAGCCCCCTGGCCTGCCACGCGTCCTCGACCAGGATCGCGAGTTCCCCCACCCCTTGCTGATCGGTGTGCATGACGTTGGTCATGGCGATGATGTGGCCCGTACGCTCGGCCGGAGCGGTCACCAGCGTGGTGCCGCGCTCCGGGCTGGACAACTGACGCCATTCGGCAGGTGAGAGCCCAGACCTGCCCGCGTGGTATCGCAGGGCTCGGCTGCCCAGCGAGCAACGGCGGTGCAGTTCCTGGACCGGCACCAGGTCGGCGGGGGCCGCCTGCCGGGTTCGGGTGGCGGTGCCGTCGGTCAGCGTGATCGAGTGTGCGTCGTCTCGACGGCTGGCATCGGGCATCGACGTTCTCCTCCTTGCGATCGTGACTGCTGCGCCGCGGGTCCCGGGACGCAAGCGCGGCCTTGCTACCGCAGCAGTCTTTTGCCGCCTCCAGCCCTACTCAAGGGGACTTCGCGTCAGGTTGATCGCGTTGCGCTTATGTTCAGTCACGGAGGGGAGTGGAAATATGAAGGAGTCGTGTCGTCGTCGACGCCGATGCTGAGTATTCCTCACGTCATTGCCCAAGGATTTACACGAAGGGCCGCCCGGCCTTCGCCACCAGGACAGGCCGACGAACGACCGTACCTGGCGTGAGCGGACCCTGTCTGTTCTGGAGGAACTCGGGCCCGCCGTGCGCACGATCTTCGCGTGTGGCTGCCTGGCCAGTCCCGGCCCGCGGCGTGAGATGCACGGCGGGCTCCAGGTCGTGGAGGACTGGAACGGTGCGAACACTGTTTTGCACTACGGCAACGACGGCGCGCTGACCGGCACGGGCAAGGAGCACGCCGAGACCTCGATGCTCGCCCTCCACCTTGATCCCGGACCCCGGACCCCGGAACCTGACCTCGCCGGCCGGCCGGGCGGGCCGGGCCGGGCCACGGCGGCCCGCACCTGGGTAAGCAGGAACTGGCAGGTCCTACAGGGAGGGGGGTTTACTGGGTGCGTGGGTCCAGCTGATGCCTTTGTGGGGCGCCGCGCCGAGGTGGGCGCCCTCTTGCACTGTGCGGAGGCGGTGGGCGAGGGGGCGCCGTGGGTGGTGGTGGTCGAGGGGGAGGCCGGGATCGGCAAGACCGCGTTGATCCGCCATGTCGCGCAAGGCCTGGTGGACTTTGAGGTCTTGTGGGCTGCTTGTGATGTGTCGGAGCAGGATTTCGCCTTCGGGGTCCTGGACCAGGTGGTGCGGCGCTTGCCGGGGTGGCCGCGCGAGGCGTTCGTGCCCGGGGAGCGCGGCACGGGACGGCGCCCGATGGAGCTGGCGGCCCGTCTGCTGGGTGTGCTGGCCGAAGCCGAGCGTCCCCTGGTGGTGGTCATCGACGATGCGCAGTGGGCCGACGAGGAGTCGTTGGAGGCGCTGGCGTTCTTGGTGCGGAGGCTGTGGTCGGAGCGATTGTTCCTGCTCTTGACCGTCCGGGTGCCGGGGCAGGCGTCCTTGCCCGGGGCAGGGGAGGCCAGTGCCCGGGCGGCGCGGGTGGGCCGCGGCGCGGCTCACCTGCAGACGATCCGGCTGCGGGGGCTGGATGCCGCGGAGGTCTGTGACCTTGCCGTTTCGCGCGGTGGCAGGGAACTGCCCGTGTTCGCGGCGGCACGCCTGCAGGAGCACACGGGCGGGCATCCGCTCTACCTGCGCTCGCTCCTGGACAGTGTCCCCTGGCAGGCGCTGAGCGAGGCGCGTGGGGTACTTGCGGTGCCCACCACCTTGGCCGACACCGTGCGCGCCACGCTCGAGCGGCTGCCGGCCGACAGCCGTCTGCTGGTCGAGGGCCTCGCGGTGCTGGACACCCGGACTCCGCTGGGACAGATCAGTCAGCTCACCGGCCTTGACGACGCGGCCGCCGCACTGGGGCCGGTCCTGGACGCGGGGCTGGTGACCTGGTGGCCCGGCGACCCGTCCAGTCCGGTCGAGATCGTTCACGCCCTGCAGCGCGAGGCCGTCTATGAGGCGATGGCCCCGGTGAGGCGCCGGACCCTCCACGAAGCGGCCATCGCACTGGTGGAGCCGTCCGCGGCCTGGGGGCACCGCGTCGCCGCAGCCGATCAGGAGGACGAAGCCCTCGCCCAGGATTTGGCGGCCGAGGCGGATCGGTGCCTGGCGATCGGGCATGTGGGGCGCGCCGCGACCTTGCTGCTGTGGTCCTCCGAGCTGTCGGCGGACCGGGACCGGCGCGAGCGCCGGCTGCTCACCGCCGTCACGCAGGTGCTGAACGCCTGCGACTTCCCCCGCGCGGCCTCGCTGCGCCCGGCCGTGGAATCCTGTGCGCCGTCGGCGATGCGCTTGTGCGTCCTGGGCCGCTTCGCCGCGACCGAAGCGGACTTCCCCGCCGCGGAGCGCCTGCTGCTCGACGCCGTCCAGGCCGCACAAAGTGAGGGCGACCGCGGCAGCGAGGTACGGGCCAGCATCCACCTCGGTGGCATCTACGACTGGCAGACACAAGGCGACAGCGCCGCCCACGCGCTCAGACGCGCGATAGCCCTCAACCCACCGGACACCCCCACCCTGCGGATCGCCCAGTGCCTGCTCGCCCTCGCCGAAGGCTTCCGCGAAGGCCCCTCAAGCGGCCTGTCCGTGGCGTACGAGGTGCTCGCCGACCGCCCCGCGGCGCAAACCGGAAACCAGGACACCCCCCTGCTCTACGTGCGAGGCATGCTGCGCACCCTCACCGGCGAGTTCGCCTCGGCCATCCAAGACCTCAATGCGGTCGTCGCGCGAGCCGAAGCCGGAGGGGCGACCGGTATGGCCGCCCTCCAGAACCACTTCCTCGCCCTCGCCCAGTACCTGGCCGGGCACTGGGACGACGCCACCACCACCATCGAGATCGTCCTCGACACCGACGCGGTCGAGCAGCAGATCTTCGGCTACGCCCTCGGCCAGGCCATCGCCGCGATCCTGGCTGCCGGACGCGGGCACTGGGACAAAGCCCAACAGCACCAAAGCGAGTGCGAACGCCGAGCGCACAGCGTCAACCCGCCGCAGGACCGCTTCTACGCCGTCATGGCAGCCGCCGAGATCGCCCGCGCCCGCAACAACCCCGCCGCCCTCAGCCGCGCCCTGGAGGGTCTGAACGGGTGCGGCGCCGGCATGCTGCGTCTGCGTCCTGCCTGGTGGCTCCCCCTGCAGGCGGAGGCTCTCGCTGTCACCGGTCAGACCGGGCCGGCCGAAGACGCCCTCGCGGAACTGGCCCACCTCGCCGCCACCGTCCCGTACCTGCGCGCGCACACCGCCTGGGTACGCGGCCGGCTCGCCCAAGCACGCCGCGACCACGACGCCGCCCGCACCGCCTACCAGGAAGGCCTGGCCCCCAGCGACGGACACGACGAGTCGCCGCTGCTGCGCGGACGCCTGGAACACGCACTGGGCCGGCTCCTGCTCGACGACAACGACCCTTCTGCGGTCGACCATCTGCACGCGGCCCGGTCCGTATTCCTGCGGCTGCGCGCGGCCCCCTACCGTGAACGCGTCGACGCCGACCTCTCCCGCACCCCGACCGGAGCCATCCGGACCGCGGGGCCGGAACGGATCGCCGCACTGACAGACCGGGAGCAGGCGGTGGTGCGCCTGGCCGCCGACGGCCTGACCAACATCGAGATCGCACACGAGCTGTACATCAGCGTCAAAACAGTCGAGTACCACCTGGGACGTGCCTTTGCCAAACTTCAGGTCAGTTCCAGACGCGAGCTGAGGCAATTCAGTACTGTCGCCCAACCATGAGGAACCGGAGCTGCCCGAAGCCTGCCCGGGACATCCGGACCGCGTGGGGAGGCCTACTGCCACGCACCATAGTCTCCAGGGCTTGTCTCGCCGTGCCCGGCAGACAGGCCGAGCCGCCTGAACAGGGGTGTGCTGCGCGACCAGCACCCCGACCTGGCCGATCACCCTGTGAGTCTCGGCGCGCGTGGTTGGGACAACCATTTGTGGCGACTCGGCGACGACCTCGCCGTCCGGCTGCCCTGGGCGACGCAGTCTGCCGACGCGCTGCTGCGCAAGGAGCACGCCCGGCTGGTCCGCCCTCGCCCCGGACCTACCTCTGCCGGTCCCCGTTCCGCAGCGCCTCGGGGAGCCGGCCGAGCGATTTCCGCGGCCCTGGATCGTCACCACCTGGGTGCCGGGCGAGCCCGCCGACCGGGCCCCCGCCACGCGCGCCGCGGACGCGGCCGACAGCTTGGCCGCCTTCCTGACGGCTCTTCACCGACGCGCTCCCGACGGGGCACCCGCCGGCCGTGGCCGCGGGGGGCCGCTGGCCGATCGCGCCGCGCACTTCGCCGAGCAGCTCGCCTCGGCCACCGAGCTGGGGCTGCTTCCCGACCCGAACGCCGTCCGCACGGTCTGGGAAGACGCGGCCTCCGCGCCCGACTGGACGGGTCCGGCCCTCTGGCTCCATGCCGACCTGCACCCGGCCAACGTCCTCACCGCGGACGCACCTTCTGCGGCGTGATCGACTTCGGCGACCTCTGCGCGGGCGACCCGGCCTGCGACCTCGCTGCCGCTTGGATCCTGCAGCCGGACGGCGCCGTCGACCGCATCCATGACGCCTACCGGCCGACCCCGCACGCCGCGACCCTGCGCCGCGCCCGCGGCTGGGCGGTGCTGCGCGCCCTCGCCGGCATGCTCATCGGAGAGGCCGGCGTCCGCGGCCGCCCTGGCGGCAAGCCCACCTGGGGCCCACCCGCACGCACCGCACTGCAACGTCTCATCGCAACGGCTCGCTGAACGACCGGGCTTCAGCGGTTCCGGAAACCCAGGTCAGCAGTTCCGACTGGCCCTCGACGAGTTCTTCGACCAGATCGCCTGGCCGGCTTCGGGTGTGACTGAGCGGCCCGGTTGTCCATTCTGAGGGGTGTCAGTCGGCCGCTGGGAATATCGCGTGTCCGTGATATGGCGTCCCTGGTCAGCCTCCGCTGGGCACCAGGGTGGTGACGAGCGCGGTAGCGAAGGGGGACAGAACGCTCAGGATCGCCAATGGGTTTCTCAAGAACCTGCCGTCGATGTGGAGCTGTGCTTCCATCCGGGTCCTGGCCGCGATCAGGTCCTCACCGAGGAGCCCCGAATCGGGAGCGGGCAGTGCCCGCTCAACGAGTGCGAACGCCCAGGTCCGCCAGGTGAGTACCAGGGGGAGCAGAATCGCCACCAGGACGGCGGCGAAGAAAGCGCCGTACCCCAGGACAAATACCGGTGGGAAGTCGTCCGGCTCAACAGCGCCCGAACCGATCAGCGCCAGACGCAAGGCGCCAGTGTTGAAGGCGGACGTCGACACGATCAGAGAAGGAGCGAGTCCGCTCCTTTCGATCGTCCGCCACATGGTCAGGACGTCGGTGACGGCGGTGGCTATGGCCGTGGGATCGGCCGCGCCATCCGGGGCCGTCACCTGCTCTGCTGCCTTCTTTGCGCTCTCCTGCGCCAGCCAGACGGAGATCACCCATGGAGCTGCGGCCGCCGCGCCGACCGCGGTGAGCACAGTGATGAGCGCCGGAAAGTGACGGATCGGCACTTCGAAGGAGTTGCCCCGGCTGACCCCGCCGAGCATTGTGCCGGCAGCCAGCATGAGAACGGCGTACGACGCGAGCGACGCCAGCCACCACCTTCGCCCTCGCCGCCACGATGCAGGAAACGCCCGGATCGCCGTGATGCCCCGGACAAGCAGGGCGATCCAGACGGCGAAGGAGAGGGTTGCCATGGCTGCCCAGAACCGAAAGTCGTGATCGACGAAGGCATCGTCGCGTGAATTGAGCTGCGCGAAAACGACCAAGCCGTGGAAAACGAGCGCCGCGAGGAGTACGAAGACCATGGCGCGTGCCGCCGGAGAAGCCCACCACCTGCGGACGTCATCCCTGATCGCCACCCTGCCCCCTGAAGCGCTGCCGGCTGATCCCTCGATTGTGCTGGCCCGGACCGCACCGGTGAAGGCTTCGCCCGGGCCGGGACGGGACCTGCCCTGGGCCGGTGTCATCCCCGTTGGCCGGGCGCGCCTTGCGCCCCCTGCGCTCACCGCCGACGTCGTCTGACGCGCCGGGCGCCGCACCCGCCAACGTTTGGGGGGTCCCAGTAGTGGCGACGACTGCCGGCGCGACGACCGTCAGCAGGGCCGCGAGCCAGGCGGCCGGCCGTCGGTGTGATCCTGTCGCCGGGTGCGCCGACGACTTCGCGCGTCGCTTCGACAAGGGGCGGGGTAATCGCCTCATGTCTCTCCCGTACGTCGGATGGCGGGCTACCTGCACACCGGACCTCCTCGCGATTCAACGTGCTTGTCTGCGTCGGAAGTTGATGATCTCGGAGCCTGCCGACCGAAACCTGGAGGGCACTGCCAGGCGGCGCCCGGTTGAGCGGGAACATGTCCTTGGTCACGCCTTTCCGGCAGCGGGCGGTGCGGCGCGGGGTGCAGGCTCCGGAGCTGGTACCGGCATAGTTCTTGCGGGCTTTCGCGGACGCGCAGCGGGTGGGGTCGTCGCAGAAGTCGACCGACACCCGGGCGCCGGTGATCTCGCCGATGCCGGGCATCGACAGATAGGCGTCAGCGGGCGGGTGCGAGAGAAATTTCATTGGCGCATGTACGCCGGGTAAGTGGAGGAAGCCCGTGCGTGAGCGACGCGACCCACTACGCCACCCGGCCGCGACCGGCACGGCCATGACCGGCGATCAGGTGCGGGCGGAGTCGGTTCGACGTTCCCGGAAAAAAGCTCCGATGCGATGCAACCCGGTGCCGAGCCCGTGCGTAGAGGAGTCGACAAGCACACCTCACAGGGGGATCCTCATGCACTCGAACCGTTCGGCCGGTCGGACCGCCGGCCGTCTCGGAGCCGCTGTCGCGGCCTGTGTCGTTCTGCTCCCGGCCGTCGGCTGCTCGGCGAACGCGGGTACCGGCGTCCGGACGGCTGCCGACTCACCGGACGCCCAGGCGTCCGCCGCGGTCGCCGCGAAGGCCAGGAGCGGGAACAAGGACGGTACGGGCAAGGCGTCCAACGCCCGCCCGGCTCCGTCCGTGCCGGAGCCCGCCGTGCTCGCGCAGGCGCAGGTGCACATGTCCGACGGGGACACGGTCGGTGTGGGCATGCCGATATCCGTCACCTTCCCCCGGCCGGTCCCCACCGCCGAGCGCAAGGCCGTGGAGAGTTGGCTGCGCATACAGACCTCGTCCGGCACGACCGGCGCCTGGAGTTGGGTGAAGGACCGGAATCTCCTGGACGGGGAGCGTGTGGATTTCCGCCCCAGCACCACCTATTGGAAGCCGGGCATCAAGATCACCCTCCGCCGCGGCTCGCACGGCGTGAGTCACTTCACCATCGGCCGGTCGCTGGTCGCCACTGTCGACACGAAGACGGACATGATGACCGTCGACACCGGCGGGAAGACGAACCGCATCCCGATCACCGCGGGGAAGCCGGGGCTGGACACCTGGAAGGGGACGATGGTCGTGATGGACAAGCAGCCCAAGGTGCTCATGGACTCCCGCACCGTGGGCATGGGCCCGAATGACACCTACCACGGCTACTACTACTGGGCTCTGCACCTGACGACGTCCGGTACCTACGTGCACCAGAACCCGCATGCCGACACAGCGGCCGGACACAGTAACGTCACACACGGCTGTGTCGGTCTCGCCACCAGCACCGCCAAGGGCTTCTACGACCAGGTACGGGTCGGCGACGTCATCAAGGTCACCGGGGCGAACAAGGACACGGTCGCCCCCGGCAACGGCTACGGCGACTGGAACCTGACCTGGAAGCAGTGGCTCGAGAACAGCGCCGCCGGCGCCACCACGACCGCATGATCCCCGCCGCAGCGGCGGTACACCACGCGCCCCGCGCCGTAAGAAGAAAGCACCACCAGGTGACCGAAGACGAGTTCGACCTCTTCTACACGGCTGCCTACCCGCGTCTGGTCGGCCAGCTGTACGCCCTGACGGGCGACCACGCCGAGGCTCAGGACGTGGTCCAGGAGGCATTCATACGCGCCTGGGACAGGCGGTCGTCCGTCCTGAACGGCGACCGGGATCCCGAGGCGTGGATCCGCACGGTGGCACACCGTCTGGCGATGAGCCGCTGGCGGCGGGCGCGCCACTGGTGGCAACTGGTCCGGGGCGACCACGCCCCGCGGCCCGTGTCCGGACCGAGCCCGGACCATGTGGCCTTGGTCGCCGCTCTGCGGCGCGTGCCGGAGGCCCAGCGGACCGCGATCGTGCTTCATCACCTGTGCGATCTGAGCGTGGAGCAGATAGCCGCCGAGACCGGCGCGGCTCCCGGCACCATAAAGGCGCGCCTGTCACGCGGCCGCACCGCACTCGCCACTCACCTCGTGAGCGAAGCACCGCACCCGACGGAGGAAGCCTGTGCCTGAGCAGCAGCCCCCGCAGCCGCTGACCGAGTCGGAGCTGTCCGCCCGGTTCCACGACCTGGCCGCACAGGGCACGGCACCAGTTCCGACCTCGGGCGCGCAGGTCAGAAGCCGGGCGGTACGCCGGCGCCGCAACCGACGCGTCGCGCTCTCCACCACCGTCCTCGCGGCAGCGGCCCTCACCGTCATCACCACCGGCGTCTTCGACTCCCACACCAAGCCGGCCACACCTCCCGCGACGTCCGTCTCCCACACCCCTCGACCCGCCCCGTCCGCTGCGCCCGTCCAGCGGGTTACGGTCGACCTGAACTCCAGGCTGCTGACTGTCGAGGGCGCGAAGTACGGCCTCGACGTGCCCATGGCCGTCTGCCCGATCGGCGAGACGAGGGTCACGGTCACCGCCAAGTACCCCACGCTGACCATGCCTGGCCCGGCCGGCCTCGGCGAGACTTCGGCAGTGAGGCGGTGGGCAGTCACCTTCACTGACGGCAATCACCACGAGCGACTGCTGTTCTGGGCGCTGGACCGCTCCGCGGGTCTCAACAGCATCGGCCACGACACCAACTCCGGCTCCATCGCCCTCGGACCCGACACCGGCAAGGAGGTGTACGACGCCATCGGGCCCGGCACGCGTGTGGAGATCAAGGGCTGGCAGGCCGCGAACGCGCAGCCGGACTCCCTGTGCTCCGACCGCCGGCCGATCACCGGCACCCACTGACGCCGAACCGCCGGGGAGCCAAGCCCAGCAAGAAGGAACCGGTCGCACAAGGCCGCCGCCCCCAGGGGCCGGCTACAGACCGGGCGCCGGCGCCCTCTGAGCGATGCGGATACCGCCTCCCTGCCTCCCTGCCTCCGCACCTTTCTTCCTGCCTGACCGCTCCCGCTCCCCGCCGTCGTCTGCGACGTCGCGGTGTGTTCACCGGTGTGCTCCCGCGGGCCGTGAGACTGCGGACGGCCGGCTCGGCACCCGACACCCCGCAGACGTGTGCGCCGCGCACGCATCAGGTGCTACGGTAAGTGTGAAGCGTGCGCGACGCACGCATCATCTCCTCCTTGCGCTCGTCTTGAAAGGACGCTCCCATGACCCGCACCGGTATCAAGGCCGCCCTCAACGACCTTCTCTTCAACCGTGACATCACGCTGGACGAAGCCGCCGCCCGGCACTTCGCCCCCGACTACCGCCAGCGCACGGACGGCGAGTGGGCCGACCGCGCCGAATTCCTCGACCACATCGCCCACCTGCGTGGCATCGTCGCCGACGGTCACATCGACGTGCACGAGGAGCTGTACGACGGTGCCAAGTACGCCGACCGGCACACCTGTCACATCACCAAGACCGACGGCACCACCGTCGTCATGGAGGTCTACGTCTTCGCCGACCTCACCCCCGACGGCCGCTTCCACCGCATCGAGGAGACCACCCTCATGCTCCACGGCACCGACGCCGACCGCGACCTCGGCAGCGCCCGCTGACGTGGATTCCGGCGGGCAGCAGGCGGCGTAGGGGTGCGGGCCGGCCCCGGCGGCGCCGTCGGTGAAGCCAGTTCCTGTGCCCGGCGGCCAACCGGGACGCAGAGGTTGACTTCCCGATGGGGAAGTCGACCTGTGGTGCGGGAGGGAATTCCCTCGTCAGTCTTCAGTCGAACCAGACCACGAGTCGCACGTGTTCTGGCCCGTGCAGTTCGCCAAGCGTTCGCATCACGTCCCAGACCGGCGCCCAGTGGGTCGCCGGTCCGGCGACCGTGCTGCGGCTGCGCGTGCCGGACTGGTCGGTCTCCTCCCAGTCGGCAGCGGCCAACTCGGCCCAGCTGATCCACGTTGTTCCGTGTGCGTACTGCGGCCCGCCCCACGCGTTGAACGCGGCCCTCAGACCGTCCGAGGCGTCGTCCGGAAGGCCGCGGTCTTCGGCCAGCGGCTCGAATCCGAAGGAATTCCGGACGCCGAAGAGGCAGGCGAGTGCGTCATAGGCGTTGCCCGTGTTGAGGAAGAAGAGGTCGATGGCGGCGCACCAAACCGCGTCCTCGTCGTCCTGGCCCCAGATCCGGGCCAGAGGTCTGCACTCGATCATCCCGCTCACGTCGGTAGACATGTCTGCAGTCTGCCGAGAACGGACAAGTCTCATCGCCTCGATTTCGATGCAGAACCTGACCGGGAGGTTGGGGCGGGGTGACTTTGTAGAGGCGCCCGTCCCGGATGAGGGCCTGCAGCATGTTGATTCTGCGGCGGGCAAGGGCCATCACGGCTGCTGACGGACCTGGAGATACAACTCCAGCTCCCGAACCCCGAACCGGAGTTGTGGCCCTCGCTCACCTGGAGGGGGCGGGAGCCGTCACGGGCGGCGGTTGATGGGACAGGACCGAAGGGGCGGCGAGCGACGAGTACAGGCTGGTGGGCTAGATTCGTGGTCGTCTTCGCAAGTCCCGCTGCCTGAGGAACTGCCCGTGTCCCAACTACCGTCCCTGGGCGGCCTGAAATCCTCGTACACCCCGACGCAGATACGACGCAACCGCCTGATTTTCCTCGGACTGGTCCTTGTCCTCGTGGGCATGGTGGCGTTCTACGTCTTGGGCCCGTACGACACGAAGGACGACTCCGCGACGCTCAAGGCCGGTGACTGCTTCCAGAACATCGGCACGGACAAGGAAGCGAAGACCAAGAAGCTCGATTGCACTGACCCGCACGCCGACTACAAGGTCCTGAAGATGGACGAGGACGGAGTCGTCGATACCTTCTCGTGCTCCGACGTCCCGGGCACGACCGGCTCGCTCACCCAGTCAGGCCCCGGAAAATGGTTCGTCGTCTGCTTCAAGGAAAACGACGAGAAGGGGTAGAAACAGTCGAGTCAGAGCCGCTTCGCGGCCGCTGGTGTGCCTGTCGCGCCTGCGGTCGCCGTCCTGGCTCCGTTCACTTGCAGGGACTGCCTCCTCATGACCTCTTCGCGTTCACCGGCGCGGATTGCACTGCGGATTCCCCGGCTTGAACGGTATGTGGAGCCGTGGAACGCGGCGTCTGTGCGCACTGCAGAGCGGACCGGGTTCCAACGTGAGGGGCTGCTGCGGGCGTGGCAGCAGGTCGGTACCGAGCGCCGGGACATGTTCATGTACTCGCTGCTGAGCGGCGAGCTGTAGCGCCGCTGGCCCGGTTGACCCTCAGGCCGACGGGACCAGCACGGTCCGAGCGGCGCCCGGTCAGCCGGGCGTTGTGGGTAGTTCGACGCGTGCTCGTGTGCCGGCGAGCCGGTAGGAGTCGGTGCCTGTCTCGATGATGGTGCCGTTGAAGGCGAGCCGGTCGACGAGGGCCGCGCACAGGACCGAGGTGAGCCGCGATTGCCATGACGGCACCAGACCTCACCGTCTTTCGGCATAGGGGCCGGCGCCCGGTTGGTCATGGTCTCCCTGGTGACGTACACCCGTATCGATCCGGCGCATCGGACGGTCTTCTCGCCCATCGTCATCGAGGACGCAGGGAGCAAGGACCCCGGATTCGACAGGGTCGTCATCTCGGGCGGCCTGGGGAACGCGGCCGCGGTGCAGTCCATGTCTCATTCACTGCGCGGACTGAACCCACTACCCACTGTGGTCTCACCATGGCTTCCGACCACCGCACCCTTGCGGGAGAACCATCGTTCTCGCTAAGATGCCGGAAGTGGAGAACGATCGTTCTCTGCTAGGTGGTGGCTCCGTCGCCGCCTGGGCGCCGCCGCGGAACTGGCAGTTGCTCTTGGCGTGGACTGAGCCTGACCAAAGGAAATGACATGACACACGAACCGCGCCGCCCGTTCCCCCCGTTCACCCGTGAGTCCGCGGTGGAGAAGGTCCGACTGGCGGAGGACGGCTGGAACTCCCGCGACCCGGAAAAGGTGGCCCTTGCCTACACCGTGGACTCTCAGTGGCGAAACCGCGCGGAGTTCGCCACCGGCTACGACGAGATCGTCTCCTTCCTCACCCGGAAGTGGAATCGGGAGCTCGAATACCGGCTCATCAAGGAGCTGTGGGCCTCCGGCGGCGACCGCATTGCTGTGCGGTTCGCCTACGAGTACCACGATGACTCGGGCAACTGGTTTCGTGCCTACGGCAACGAGAACTGGGAATTCGATGATGACGGGCTGATGCATCACCGGTACGCCTGCATCAACGAACTGCCGATCAAGGAGTCGGAACGTTTGTTCCACTGGCCCCTGGGGCGGCGACCCGATGGTCACCCGGGCTTGAGTGACCTGGGTCTGTAGAGACTCGCCGCCGAGGACGGCTGGCGATGCGGGGCATTCTCGGTGACTGCGGCCCAGAGGGTCATCGTTCAGCAGCTTGAGAGAACGATGACTCTCTGTAGCCCAGCTGGGCCTCTGGCGTCGTTGCCCAGGGGTACCCGTAAGCAATCGCACGACGTGAGCCGGTCCCATTCAGGGGCCTGGAGTTCATCGGGGCATTTCCATGATCCTCTCGCAAGCCTCCGTGCCACTCTTCCTTCACCCTCGGATCGCCCGGCATGGCATGATCGCCCTCCCGGCCGAGGACCGCTGGGTCCGCGTGGTCCGACACTTCGCGACGGCTCTGCTGATCCACTGGGGTGTCGCCGAGGACGACCGGGACTCCATCCTGTTGATCGTTGGTGAGCTTGCGGCCAACGCGGCCCAGCACGGGCGCGCCGACATGACCGTGAGCATCACGCTGGTGGAGCGGAGCGTGCGCATAGAAGTCGCCGACCGCGGAGCCGGCCCCGCCCCTGTCCCCCCCAAGCGCTTCGGGTCCTGTGACGAACACGGCCGGGGGCTGGACATCGTCGAGTGCCTGGCGGAGTGGTCCGAGACACGCATGGGGCCAGGCGGCCGGCAGGCCCTCGCCGGTTTCCGTCTCGCCTCCACCGAAGCCGCCGGGCCGGGCAGTACAGAGCGAGACGGCGTACGGTCCGACTGCCCGCGCGGTATCGTGGGAGAACGATAGTTCCCCCGGAGGGTGTGACTGAAGTGGAACGCGAAGAGGCCGAGAAGCGAGTTCTCGACGCAGCCGAAGAGCTGTTCTACGGCCAGGGCATCCGGGCTGTGGGCATGGACGCGATACGGTCCGCCTCCGCCGTCCCACTGAAGCGCCTGTACCAGGTCTTCCCCTCCAAGGATTCCCTGATCGAGGCGTATCTGCGACGGCGGGATGCGCGTTGGCTGAGTGATCTGGCCCAGTATGTGGAGACCGTCGAATCGCCGACACAGCGCGTCCTGGCGGTATTCGACTGGTTGTACCGCTGGTTCAGCGAGCCGGACTTCCGTGGCTGCGGTTTCATCAACGCCTTTGGTGAGATGGGGGCGATGTCCCCCGCTGTGGCCGACATCGCGAAGGCTCACAAGCAGGCGTTCCGGCAATACGTCGCTGACTTGGTGGCTGCTGCGGAAGCGCCCAGCTGGCTTACCGACCACCTCCTTCTTCTCGCCGAGGGCGCGATGACCACGGCAGCCATCTACGGTTCCCCCGAGCCGGCCCGCCAGGCCAAGGACGCTGCGCGCACCTTGCTGCAAACCTCTGGTACGGGGACCGGTATCCCTGTCTGAAGCCCTTGAGATCGCGTCCTCTGCGGTCAGGCGGACCAGGCGCTGTGCAGCAGCAGACTGTCGCGGAAAGCCAGAGAAACGGGTTGTCGTGGGGCGGGAGGGCGCAGCGTTGAGCCTGGGGCCGTGGCGTTGTACGAAGGGTCCGCACCGACTTTGCGCCCGGCCCGGGCCGGCTCCTGCGCGAGAGTGCGGGGCGACTTCACCGTCCACCGCAACGGCGACATCGGATCACCCCGCTCGTCCGGCTGGACCAGCTCCAGCAGTGCGGGTCGCAGCCCCGGGGCGAGATCCGCGACTCTCATGCGACTTGGTCGCCGTTCCGCGGGCCGCAACTCGGTCCTCCTGCTCAACGTACCCCCGGTCACCAGTGGGTTACTGCCGGCCGCCGAGAACATTCGGCACGGCCGGCAGATCGAGTCCTACGTGGTGGAGACCCGGCACGGCGGCACCTGCACGGAGGCGACCCGCGCCGGGAGGGTGGGCGCGAGCCACGAGCCGCATCCTGCTCTGGTTGTGGTCGAGTCCGGCGGTGGGGTCGGTCCGATAGGTCAGTGCTGTGCGCGTGAGCAACTCACCGACGGCGACCGGGCGTTCATCGGAGCGATCGTGCCGGTCGGTAGGTTCGGCCGGTGGACTTCGAAACAGCTCTGCCGCCGAATTTCCTGAACCACCACGGAACCGTCGTCCCACCCCATGACGAAAGGAGCCGGTGGCTCCCGCCCTCGTCGGCCTCACCCGCGGGCCGTCCCGGACATGCAGTCGTTCTCGGGCAAGCGCGCCCCGCGGGTCAGGGTGAGGTGGAGTACCCGCTGGAGGCAGCCCATTGCCGTGTGAGGCGGGTGAAGGCTTTGGCGGCAGCGCTTTGGTAGGAGCCCGATCGACGGAGCAAAGTGACCGTGCGCCTGGGCAGGGGCGGGTCAAGGGGGACGGGGTGCAGATGCGGGTGATCGTCGGCGATGGCCTCGGGGAGCACAGAGGCCAGGGGAGTGCGCTGGACTATTTCGGTGACGGCATTGATCGAGTTGGCTTCTACCGCGATGTGCGGTGCGGTCTGATGCTGTCCGAAGTAGGTGTCGATGTGCCTACGGGTGGCGAAGTCGCTGCTGAGCAGGGCCAGGGGGCGTCCCTCGAGATCTTGCACGGCTAGCGGTCCGGTGCGGTCGGCGTAGGGGTGGAGAGTGCCGACGACGAGGCTGAGGGCTTCGGTGAACAGGTCGTCTGCGGTGATGCCGGGAAGGTGGGAACCGCGAAAGGCGATGCCGAGGTCGAGGTCGTCGGCGAGGAGGGCGGATTCGATGCGATCCTGCGTCATCTCCTTGATGCTCAGGCTGATGCGGGGATGGTGGGCCTGGAGCTGTCCGGCGACGGGGCCGATGAGGTAGGCGGTGAAGGTGGGAGTCACCGCCAAGCGCAGGTTGCCGCGGGAGAGGTCGGCCACGTCGTGGATGGCGCGTTCGGCGGCGGAGAGCTCCTGCAGGGCGCGGCGAGCGTGGTGGACGTAGGTCTCACCGGAGTCGGTGAGCCGCACCGCACGTCCGGTGCGGTCCAGCAGCTGCGCGCCGATCACGCGTTCCAACTGTTTGATCTGCTGGGACAGGGTCGGCTGGGAGATGTGCAGGGCTTCGGCCGCGCGGGTGAAGCTGCCGTGTTCGCTGACGGCGAGCAGATAGCGCAGATGACGGAGTTCGAAGCCCATGACGTGGAGTATAGACAGAATCAATAGATCGTATATCTACAGCGTCTTGGACGCTATAGCCGCAGCTCATGCATGGTGGATCTCGTCAGCCCCCACAAGGCTGGCACTCGCAGAAGGGAGTGACCATGCAAGACCTCGTAGAGGGTGTCGCACATTTCCAGCGGGGCGTCTTTCCTGCCAAGGCCGCGCGCTTCCAGCACCTCGCCACCACCCACCAGCCCACCACACTGTTCATCAGCTGCTCCGACGCCCGCGTCATACCTGAGCTGATCACGCAGAGCGAGCCCGGTGAGCTGTTCGTCATCCGTACCGCCGGAAACCTGGTGCCTGCCTACGCCCCCGCAGCCGAAGGGGTCGCGGCGAGCGTCGAGTACGCAGTCGATGTCCTGGGCGTGTCGGACATCGTCGTCTGCGGGCATTCGGCCTGTGGTGCGATGACCGCCCTGGCCGACGACCATGACCTCGCCACCCTGCCGGCCGTCGCCCGTTGGCTGCGGCACGCGGACGCTTCCCTGGCCCGTGCGGCTTGTGCCGAGCCCGGGCCGGACCGGGTAGGAGATCTGGTACGGAGCAACGTGATCGCCCAGCTGGCGAACCTGGCAACGCACCCCTGTGTCGCTCGGGCGCTGGCAGCGAAGACCGTCACGCTGCACGGCTGGGTCTACGACATCCCCACCGGCACGGTCGACCAGCTTGACCCGGCCACGGGCCGTTCTGCCTCCCTCGCGGCCTGAGCCGCGCTGCCCTGCTTGTCCGGGCCGCCATCCGGCGGTCTGATCCCCCCGCCGTACGACTCCGCTGTGCCCGCCATGGTGCGGGCCGGCACGTTGGAAAGGAACACCTCATGGTGCACGCTCAGTTCGACCCCGCAGCTCGCCAGGCCCTGGCCGCCGCGGTCGTTGAGGCCAAGACGCGTAAGGACCTGTCCTGGCAGCAGATCGCCGACGTCACCGACCTGTCGGTCGCATTCACCACTGCCGCCCTGCTGGGGCAGCACCCGCTGCCGGAGGCTGCCGCGAGGGCGGTTGCCGAGCTGCTGGACCTGGGTGAGGAGGCGGCAGTGCTGCTGCAGAGCATCCCGACCCGCGGCTCCGTTCCTGGCGGCATTCCCACCGACCCGACTATCTACCGTTTCTACGAGATCGTTCAGGTCTACGGCACCACGCTCAAGGCCCTCATCCACGAACAGTTCGGCGACGGCATCATCAGCGCGATCAACTTCAAACTTGACGTCAAGAAGGTCGCCGACCCCGAAGGCGGGGAGCGCGCGGTGATCACCCTGGACGGCAAGTACCTGCCCACCAAGCCGTTCTGATCCGCCGCTGTGTCACGGGCCCTTGAAGCCGAGGGGCCCGGTAGGCATGCCGATCGGATTCTGGCGAGCGGGGATGTCGCCCGTCTGCGCACCGGCGAGACCGCGGGATGCTTCGCCGGCGGACATGCCGACGCGGGCGGGGCTGAGGACGAGAGCGGGCCCGCGCACGGTTGGTGGTCTTCAGGAATCGCTCCGGGCTCGGAGCTGTCGGCCGATCAACCCGACGCCCGTCGCGCCGGAGGCGGCGTCGCGCGCCGGCAGGACGGCTTCCTTCGGCGGGTGGTCGAGCCGGCATCCGTCCGGCGCCAGGTACGCCGCTGCGGCGTGCCAGGCGAAAGCCTCGTCGGAGTGCTCCGGGCAGGGCGGTCTCACGAGTGTCTGGAGCAGTGCTGCCGCCTTGACGTGCAGAGGCTCGTGGATGTCGCGGGCGAGGGTTCGGGCGTTGCCCCGGGCGACAGCCGCGTGGAGCGGGCCGTAGTCGTCCACCCGGGGATCACCGGGCAGCAGCTCGGCGGCGTGCGGCAGGAGGGTCACATCGAGCGGGTGGAGCGGTTCGTCCTGCAGGCCTGGCGCCCGACATGCTTCCGGCCCCCTCGACGTGGATGTCGAGGGGGCCGGTGCGTTGGTAGCGGGGACAGGATTTGAACCTGCGACCTCTGGGTTATGAGCCCAGCGAGCTACCGAGCTGCTCCACCCCGCGTCGGTACGCCCAGCTTACGTCATGCACCGGCCAGTGCTTACCCGGACATGGGCCGGGCAGGAGGTGCCCGAGAGGCGTCTGCAGTGGACTCGAAGGCTGCCTCGGCAGTGCATCACCTGAACGCACCAGGGCAGAGCCCCGTGAACCGGGAATGGCTCCCTGCCGTCGCGGGCCTTGAGCCAGCCGACCGGCGCTGCGCGGCCTCCGGCCTGACGCCCTCTTCGCGGTGGTCTGCCTGGGCGGCTGCCCATTTCGCGGCCGACTGCCGCACCGGCGCCCTACGGGGTCGTATTGGCGCACCCCTAGGGCATACTGGCGCCTCACCAGTGCAACAAAATGTTTAAGGAGGGGAAGTTGGCAGCCAGTTTCAGGACAGTCACCGCGGTGGGAGAGGCTCATCTTGTCCAGGCGGAGGCTCTGGCGGGTGCCTTCCAGGAGGCGATCGCGCCCGCCACCGTCAACTACGACTTCGGCCACATCCGGGATGCCGCCGCCATGCTTCCCGACAGCGACATCGTCACGATGGTCCGTGGCTGGGGGCTCCAGGAGGAGGCGCCGATCCTGGTGATGGCGCTCTCCCTCAAGGAGGCGGTCCGCCAGGCTCTCCCGCCCGAGGCGGCTCAGGCTCCGTTCTGGGACACCGTCGAGCGCGACCTCATGGATGCCTTCACCGGTCTCGCGGCGCAGGAGGGCGTACCGGGACTGGCGTACTACGAAGAGGGGCCGGACCGCACGAGCTACTATCGCGATCTGTTCTTCGCCCTCCAGGACAGGGAAGCCGGCGCGTACCTGTACGCCGTCGCCTTCTGTACCGACGTCACCGTCGGCTTTGGCAAGTCTCGTGTGGGGGCTCTGGGTCTCACCGACACTGCCCCGTTCGCGGTCCGGCTCAACGCGATCGTCGTGCGGCAGAAGCTCGCGAACGTGGCCTGATACTCCCGGCATCGTCCGCTGCTTCCTTATCGGGGCCCGTCCCGCGCACGTCCAGCGGAGGTCCCCATGACCAGTCACGGCCCGCCGTCCCGGGCCGTGGAAACAGCGCGCCGCCGTGCGGTGGTGGCAGCCGCCTTGCGGGGTGGGGGCCGTCGCGGCGGTGACAACGCGCATCCGGTTCAGGCAGGTCGGGCCGCGATGTGGAGGGGGCGCCTCGTGCTCGTCCCGGACCGCGGGAGTGTCTGTGGCCGGGAGGGTCCGTCCGACGTGGCGAGCTTGGGCCTGGCCGCTGATGTGCCACAGCGCGGATCCGCGTCAGGCGGCGAGGACGTTCCGCAGTGGACCGAGGCCCGGGTGTGGTCCCGTCCGCATGAAGTCCTCCTCGCCAACCTCCGCAGTGTGAACGCCCTGGACTTGTCCCGGGCGGCGGTCGACGACTCCCGCATTCGAGTGTTGGAGGGGGCTCCAAGGCGGGATGAAGCCCCTCGACCGGGGGGGCGTACGGGCAGCAAACACCACCCGATCACCGACGCCACCGGCACCCCGCTGCGCTGACCGGCGGCTGCCGCAACGACGTCACCCAGCTGATCCCACCGCTCCAGGCCGTGCCGCCGGTGCGGGGCAAGCGCGGCCGCCCCGACGCCGACCAGACGTGGTGCTGGGTGACCGCGGGTACGACCACGACAAGTACCGCCGACTGGTTTGGGACCTCGGAGACAAGCCGCTGATCGCTCGCCGCGGCACCGAACACGGATCCACAAGTTCTGAGCAATGCTCCGCCCCGGACCCTCGGTCGACTGGCATGCCTCGGCCGGAAAGACGACGACCTCGCAGGGGAGAGCCCCAAGATCCAGTCTTGCTCCGGGGGAAGCGACGTCAGCCGTGCCGTCATCCGATCGGGGGAACGGGCGCACGCGCCTACGCCTTCACCCTGGACCTGTCAGTTCAGTACTGAGCCCGATGCACGGCTCGGGAAGGCAGGGATCCCCAGTGAGTGAACCCAACGACGCGGCGCTGTCACCAGTTGCGCGCACAAAGGCCGGGCATGCGGAGACCGGCTGCACCGATCCGCCACACCGCCTGGCGTCGACCGGCGCAGAAGTACATCCGGGCCCGAAGCCGTACCCACGGCCGCAGGCGGCCGTCGATCACCCATGCATATCAGCGCATGCACGTGAGGAGAATGCCGTGACCGAGCGCGTCGTACTCGCCTATTCGGGCGGTCTGGACACCTCCGTCGCCATCGGCTGGATCGCTGAGGAGACGGGCGCCGAGGTCATCGCTGTCGCGGTCGACGTCGGCCAGGGCGGCGAGGACCTGGACGTCATCCGCAAGCGTGCCCTCGCATGCGGTGCGGTCGAGGCCGAGGTCGCCGACGCCAAGGACGAGTTCGCCGACGAGTACTGCCTCCCGGCGATCAAGGCCAACGCCCTTTACATGGACCGTTACCCGCTGGGCAACGCACTGTCCCGGCCGACGATCGTCAAGCACCTCGTCGCCGCCGCCCAGAAGCACGGCGCTACCACGGTCGCCCACGGCTGCACCGGCAAGGGCAACGACCAGGTCCGCTTCGAGGCCGGGATCGTCGCCCTCGCCCCCGATCTCAAGTGCATCGCGCCGGTCCGTGACTACGCGATGACCCGGGACAAGGCGATCGCCTTCTGCGAGGAGAAGCAGCTTCCGATCGCCACCACCAAGAAGTCCCCGTACTCCATCGACCAGAACGTCTTCGGGCGTGCCGTCGAGGGCGGCTTCCTGGAGCACATATGGAACGGCCCGATCGAGGACATCTACGAATACACCTCCAACCCGGCCACCCCGCGCGACGCCGACGAGGTGATCATCAGCTTCGAGGGCGGCGTCCCGGTCGCCATCGACGGCAAGCCCGTCACCGTCCTGCAGGCGATCCAGCAGCTCAACGAGCGCGCCGGCGCCCAGGGCATCGGCCGGATGGACATGGTCGAGGACCGGCTGGTGGGCATCAAGTCCCGCGATGTGTACGAGGCTCCGGGCGCGATCGCCCTGATCACCGCCCACCAGGAACTGGAGAACGTCACCGTCGAGCGCGAGCTGGCCCGCTACAAGCGGCAGGTCGAGCAGCGCTGGGGCGAACTGGTCTACGACGGCCAGTGGTTCTCCCCGCTCAAGCGCGCGCTGGACGGCTTCATCAACGAGGCCAACCAGCATGTCTGCGGCGACATCCGGATGACCCTGCACGGCGGCCGCGCGGTCGTCACCGGCCGGCGCTCCCAGTCGTCCCTGTACGACTTCAACCTCGCCACCTACGACACCGGCGACACCTTCGACCAGGCGGCGGCCAAGGGCTTCACGGACATCTGCATCCTGTCGTCGAAGATCGCCGCCAAGCGCGACTTCGCCTGACCCCGTACGGCCTTCGGGTCACCTCACGCGCATCAGTCTGACAACCGCCTCCTCGCCTGCAAGGGTGGGGAGGCGGTGGCGCGTCATGCGCCCGCCGCCTCTTCGGAACGAGCCTGCTGCTGTCGGCGTGGCCTGTCCGGCCGGGCCCGGTCTGACCGCCTGGGGCATCACCACCGAGGGCGAGCCGGTCTTCGTCGGCCTGGAGACCGCCGACAGGGAGTCGACCGACGCGTGGCACGGGTTCTCCACCGCCCCGGTGGACGGGGAACTCGTCTCGCCGCTGCTGGTGATCGCCGAAAAGCCCGATCAGCGCCGGCGAAGTGGCTCCTCCTGCAGGTCGAGGTGCCGGACGACACCCACACACATGGCCCGTCGGCTGCGCGGCGTGAGCGGCCGACCTGGTGAGCGCCGGGGTGCTCTCGGTCCGGAGGCGGCAGGTGTTCGACCTTCCCGGGATCCGGCTGTGCGGGGTCGAGCACCGCACCGACCGCCGCCGCTGTGGGTCGGTGCGCTCACCCCTGCCCCTCGCCCCCGGCAGGGTGTCGCGGCTGGGGCCCCGGCACGGGCCGTGCCTGAAGGCTTTCGCGGTCCGCCTGTTCACCTCGCCTGCACTTGCACCAGCCCTATGAGCGATGCGCGGGAATGACCGGACTTTCATGCAGTGGTGTGGTCGACGCCGCGTTCGTAGGGTCGCGCAAGGCTTCCACAGGGCGGACGGGATGAACCGGTCGGCGACCGGGCGGGCTTCGAACTCCATGGGACGGCGGAGCGGTTGCGGATCGTCCCGCTGCAGGCCGCCGTCGGTCTCGGCAGCGAACAGCACCCGCGGCTCGGAAGGGCTGATCGGGGGAAGCCAAGTCAGCCGTGCCGTCCTCTGATCGGGGGAACGGGCTCACGCCCCTGCGCCTTCAACCTGGACCTGTCGGTTCGTTACTTTGCCCGCTTCTCACGACTGTGCCCGTTACGCGGCTCGGGAAGGCAGGGCTGTCCGTTGAAGGGACCTCCATGCCCGATTTCATCTCCACGCAGGTCAAGCAGGCCCTGGTGGACATCCTCGACCTCGGCCTCCCGGCCGAGGACATCCGCGACCAGGCCTCGCTGTACTCCACGACCATCAGCCTGGATTCGCTGACCCTACTGCGCGTCATCACTGAAATGGAACGCAGGTTCGAATGTGAGATCGATGATGAGGCCGTGATGACCGCAGACCTTGTCGATGTGGGAAGCCTGGTCGGCCTGGTGCGGTCCCAACTCGCCCTGGCCGGTGTCGGCCGAGAGCCCGCCGGCAGCTGATCCACTCCAAGGAGATTCCCGTGAACACCCGCATCGAACCATGCCCCGCCACCGCGGAGCAGGTTCCCACTCACTGGTACAACGTCATCGCCGACCTCGCCGGCTATGTACCGCAGGACCGCAAGCCGGCCCAGCAGCCCGGCAGGCACGGCCTGCGGCCGCAGCTGCCGCTGTCCATGTACCGGCAGAGCGTCGGCGACGAGCCGTACATCGAGATTCCGGTCGAGGTCCGTGCCCAGTACGAGCACTGGCGGCCCACCCCGCTGGTCCGGGCCCGCCGGCTGGAGAAATTCCTCGGCACGCCCGCCCGGATCTACTACAAGTACGAGGCCGCGAGCCCCTCCGGCAGCCACAAGATGAACTCGGCCATCGCCCAGGCCTACTACTACAAGAAGGCCGGCGTCCGGGAGCTCGTCACCGGCACCGGCGCCGGACAGTGGGGCACGGCCCTGGCCATGGCCTGCACGGCCTATGACATGGAGTGCACCGTCTTCATGGTGCGGTGCAGCTACGAGCAGAAGCCACAGCGGCGCGTGATGATGGAGCTCAACGGGGCCCGCGTCATCCCCAGCCCGAGTGTGACCACCGACGCCGGCCGGTCCATCCTGGCCAACGACCCCGACTGTGCCGGCAGTCTGTCGGTGGCCAGCTCCGAGGCCCACGAGTACGCCAACGAGGGCGACGGCGTGTGCTACTCGGCGGGCAGCGGCGACAACCACGTCCTGCTGCACCAGACGGTGATCGGACAGGAGGCTCTCGCGCAGCTGCGGAAGCTCGGTGAGTACCCTGACACCGTGGTGGCGGCCCTGGGCGCCGGCAGCAATTTCGCCGGACTCACCATGCCCTTCCACCGCGACGCCATCACCACCGGGCGCCGTACCCGCCTGGTCGCCGTCGAGCCGAAGTCCTGCCCCAAGCTGACGCGCGGTGTGTACATGTGGGACCACCACGACGCGCTGGGCACCACGCCCATGTCGAAGATGTACACGCTGGGCCATACGTTCATCCCCGCGCCCATCCACGCCGGCGGACTGCGCTACCACGGGGCGGCTCCCGCGATCAGCTGGATGTACCACGAGGGGCTCATCGACGCCGTCGCCTACGGGCAGAGCGAGGTGTTCGAAGCCGGAGTGGCCTTCGCCCGCGCCGAACAGGTGATCCCCGCACCGGAGTCGGCCCATGCCGTCCGGCACGTCATCGACCGGGCCGTACGGGCCCGGGAGACCGGCAAGGCCGAGACGATCCTGTTCAACCTCAGTGGGCACGGACTGATGGACCTCGGCTCGTACGAGAACTACCTCAAGGGTTTGCTGGACGACGACTCCGTGGCCGAGGACGAGGTCGAGCGCGCGCTGGCCAGGCTGTCCCAGACAGCGATGCGGTAGGGCCGGCCATGGACCTTGCCTGGACCCCCGAACAACTCGATCTGCACGCCCGCCTGCGCGAGGGCGGCGCCGCGGCGAGCGACTGGCAGACACTGGCCGATCTGCGGGTGATGGCCCTGGCCGCCCCCGGCGAACACGGCGGCCTCGGCCAATCAGCGCTCAACTGCGCCCTGGCCCTCGACGGCCTCGGCTACGGCTGCCGGGACATCGGGCTGCTGATCGCCGCCGGCGCGCACATGTGGGCCGTCGGGCTGCCGTTGGCCAGGTTCGGCACGCCGGAACAGAAGGCGGCCTGCCTGCCGGGGCTGTCCGCCGGCCGACTGGTCGGCGCCCACGCCATTACCGAAGCCGAGTCCGGCTCCGATGCCCTCGCTCTGCGGACCGTGGCCCGCCGCAAGGGCACCACCTATGTGCTGACCGGGCGCAAACGATTCATCACCAACGCGCCCGAAGCGGACCTCTTCCTCGTCTACGCGAATCTCGACAGCCGGCTGGGCTTCACGGGTGTCACCACGTTCCTCGTCGAACGCGGACAGCCCGGCGTCCGGGTGGAGGCCGAGCAGCGCAAGATGGGCCTGAACTCGTGCCACTGGGGCCAAGTCGTACTCGACGAGTGCGTAGTGCCCGAGCACATGCGTCTCGGCGCCGAAAAGCAAGGCCCGGCGATCTTCTCGACCGTCATGGCCTGGGAACGCACCCTCCTGCTCGCGCCCCTGCTCGGTGCCATGGAACGCCAGCTCGAGGAGTGCGCGGACCGTGCCCGGACACGACGCCAGTTCGGCAAGCGCATCGGATCCTTCCAATCGGTGGCCAACCGGATCGTGGACATGCGGCTGCGCCTGGAGACCTCCCGCGGCCTGCTCCGCTCGGCGGCCTGGGAACTGGACCACGGCCCCACGGACGGCGGGCGGCAAACGCTCTCCCCGCTTCCCGAACTGGTGAAGCTCCAGGTGAGCGAGGCCGCGGTGGCCACCTTCGAAGACGCCATGCAGATCTTCGGCGGCCAGGGCTACACCCAGGAAGCCGGCATCGAGGAGAGGCTTCGCGACGCGCTCGGGACCCGGATCTCCTCCGGGACCTCCGACATGCAACGCGACGTCGTCGCCGCCAAGCTCGGAGTGAGGTAGACGTGACACAGCAAGCCGGCGTACCCGCCGCAACACTGACGACCCTGCTGGAAACGGCGGTCCGCGACCACCCCGACACCATCGCCGTCAAGGAGCGGCGGCGCCGCGTCACCTATGCGGAACTGGACGCGATCAGCAACTGCGCGGCCAGCGCCCTGACCGCCCAGGAGCCCGTCCGGGGCAGGCGCGTCGGTGTCTGGCTGAACAAGTCGGTCGAGGCCGTCGCCGCCATCCACGCAGTCCTGCGCTGCGGAGCGGCGTACATACCCATCGACCCCACCGCACCCCCGAAGCGCGCCGCTGCCATCCTCGCCGACAGCGGGGCCTCGTGGCTGATCACCACATCGGAACGGGCGCAGACCCTGCGGTCCTGCGCTCCGGAGGTGTCACGCGGGCTGTCGCTGCTGACCGTCGGCGAGGTCGACACCGGAGATCCGGTCACCGCGGCGGACGCCACCTGGGAGGACGCCCTCACCCGGTACGCCGGCGCCCCGCCCGTCCGAGTCACTGTCGCGCCGGACGATGTCGCTTACCTCTTGTACACCTCCGGCTCCACCGGCACGCCCAAGGGCGTGGTGCTCACGCACGCAAACGCGCGCGCCTTCGTCGACTGGGGCGTCGACGAGTTCGCGCTGTCTTCCCGTGACGTTCTGGCCAGCCACGCCCCGTTCCACTTCGACCTGTCGATCCTCGACCTCTTCGGTGCCGCCGCGTGCGCCGGCGGCGTGGCGCTGGTCCCGGAGAGCCATCAGGGACTGGGCAGGGCTCTGGTCCGGTTCGTCGCCGAGCAGGACGTCTCGGTCTGGTACTCGGTGCCCACCGCCCTGCGGCGCATGGTGGACGCCTCACGCGCCGGCGAACTGGCCGACACCCGGCTGCGTGTCGTGGCCTTCGCCGGCGAGGAGTACCCGACGCGTCACGTGCGCGCGCTGCGCGGCGCGCTGCCTGCAGGAAGTGCCCTGTACAACCTGTACGGGCCGACCGAGACCAATGTGTGCACCTTCCACCGGCTGGCCCCCGAAGACCTCGCCAAGGACGCGCCCCCGGCCCCGCCCATCGGACGCGCCTGCCCCTACACGACCACCTTCCTGCGCGGCCCGGACGGTACGCCACTGCCGGAGACCGGCGAGGCGGTCGGTGAACTGTGTGTCACGGGCGGATCGGTCATGCGCGGGTACTGGAACGACGGGGAGAAGACGGCCGCCGCCCTCGTGGAGCGGGCGGGGCGCCGGTTCCACCACACCGGAGATCTGGTCCGGCGCCGCGCCGACGGCCTCATGGTCTTCGTCGGGCGCGAGGACACGATGGTCAAGGTCAAGGGCCACCGCATCGAACTCGGTGAGATCGAGGCGGTCCTGGACGGTCGGACCGACATCGCGGACGCGGTGTGCGTGATCGCCCCAGGCGCCGAGGACGGCGACCAACTGGTGGCGTTCGTGACGGCAGTGCCCGGCACCACGCCGAACCCGCGGGAACTCACCCGCCACTGCAGGGACTTCCTGCCGGGATACATGATCCCCGAACACATCGAGGTGGTAACCGCCCTCGACTACACCTCGACCGGCAAGGTCGACCGCCGGTCCCTCGCCCGATGCGTCCCCGTAGGGCGGTGAGCGGTGCACACGCTCGTACACAAGCGACGGCTGTCGGCACACATCCTGGAGACCTGGGAGTGGGCCAGCCCGTCACTCGGCCGTGTCAAACGCGCCAGCGTGCTGGTGCCTCGGAGATGCACGGCAGAGGGGCGCGCCGTCTCAGCTCTGTATCTGCTGCACGGATTCGGCGGCAGCCGCATCACCTGGCTGACCGGCACCCGACTGACCGAGCATCTCGCGGACCTGGAGCTGCTGGTGGTGCTGCCGGAAAGCGGTCGCCGCTGGTTCATCAACGACCACCGTGGATTCCGGTACGAGGACTATCTCGTCAACGAGTTGATTCCCTTCGTCGACAACCGCTATGCCGTGCACCTCAGGACCGGTGTCCGAGGTATCGGAGGCTTCTCGATGGGCGGCGCCGCCGCCCTGATGCAGGCCCTGCGCCATCCGGGCTTGTTCACAGTGGCCCTCAGCCACGCAGGCGCGTTCGAGGCACCGTCACGCGTCGGCGACCCCTACACCAGGACGCGCCGGAACCCGGACACGGCGATCCCGTCCACGGAGGCCCACGAGCGGGTCTGGGGGCCGCCCGGTAGCCGGGTACGGCACCGGTACGACCTGGCGGCCCTCCTGGAACGCCAGGAAGGCGGCGACCTGTCCGTCTACGCCGACGTGGGAGTCGACGACTATCCCCGGATTCTGCGGATGAACCGGAGAACCGTGCGGAAGCTGGTCACGTCCGGAATCGAAACAGAATTCTGCGAGCGCCCGGGTGGTCACGATCTTGAGTTTCTGGACCGGGCACTTCCCCATTCCCTCGAATTCACCGCGAACAGACTCAGGAGGAATTGAAGATGTGTGGAATTGCTGGCTGGGTGGACTGGCGGCGCGATCTGACGCAGGTCGAACCGGTCATCGAACGCATGACCAAGATGCTCGTACCGCGCGGCCCCGATGCCCAGGAGACATGGCTCTCGCCGCGTGCGGCCCTGGGCCACAGCCGCCTCGCCGTCATCGACCTCGACGGCGGGCGACAGCCCATGGCGCGCGCCGACCGCGCCGGCGGCCAGGCGGTGGTCACTTTCAGCGGCGAGATCTACAACTTCCGTGAACTGCGCACCGAACTGTCCGCCCGCGGCTGGTCGTTCTGCAGCCGTTCCGACACCGAGGTCCTCCTCACCGCGTACCTCGAGTGGGGGACCGACTGCGCACGCCGCCTGAACGGTATGTATGCCTTCGCCATCTGGGACGAGCGGGTCCGCCGACTGGTCCTCGTCCGCGACCGGTTCGGTGTCAAGCCTCTCTACTGGGCACGCACCGACGACGGAATCCTCTTCGGATCCGAGCCCAAAGCCCTGCTCGCCCATGACGAGGTATCGGCCGAGCTGGACGCGGAAGGCGTCGCCGAGCTGATGGCGGTGCCGCGGGCGCGCACCCCTGGGCACGGCACCTTCCGCGGCATCCACGAGGTCAAGCCCGGCTGCCTCTTGGTCGCCACCGGCACTGGGGTACAGGAGAGCCGTTACTGGCGGCTCGAGGCCCGGCCGCACACCGACGACTTCACCACCACGACAACGACCGTGCGCTCCCTGCTGGAGGACATCGTCGGCCACCAGGTGGTCGCGGACGTACCTGTCGGCACCCTGCTGTCCGGGGGCATCGACTCCAGTGGGGTGACCGCGCTGGCCGCCCAGGCGCTCGACGGCGGCTTGACGAGTTTCGCGGTCAACCCACCGGCCGCGGACGGCCCCGGCTCCGACACCTGGCGGCCCAGCTCGGACGGCCCCTTCGCCGCGCTGGTGGCCTCCTCGCTCGGCATCGGGCACCTGGTGAGCGACATCGATGTAGACACCCTGGTCGAGCGGTTCGACGTCGGACTTCAGGCCCGCGACCTGCCCGGCTGGGGCGACCTCGACACCACCATGTACCTGCTGTTCCAGACGATCCGCCGACACTGCACGGTCGCGCTGTCCGGCGAGGCGGCGGACGAGATGTTCGGCGGCTATCTCTGGCAACTCGACCCCCGCTACGTCTCCCACCCCTCCTTCCCCTGGATGTACGGCCGCCGCCAGCCCGACTTCCTGCTGCGCGAGGACGTACGCCGGCTGATCGATCCCGCCCGCTACGAAGCCGACCGCTATCACCAGGCGCTGGCGGAGGTTCCCCTCCTCGCCGGCGAGGACCCCGACCGGCAGCGCGAACGCGAGGTCTTCCATCTGGGCCTGACCCGGTGGCTTCCCGGCCTGATGGACCGTCAGGACCGGCTCAGCATGGCGGTGGGCCTCGAGGTCCGTGTGCCCTTCGCCGACCACCGCCTGGCCGAGTACCTCTTCAACGTCCCCATGCGGCTCAAGCGGCACGCCGACACCCCGAAGGCGGTCCTTCGTGAAGCGTTCCGCCACCTCCTCCCCGACGAGGTCGTAGACCGGCCCAAGAGCGCCTACCCGGCCAGCCGCAACGACACCTATGTGGCCCGTATGCGTGATCTCGTCCTGGACCTGCTGGCCGACCCGCACGCCCCGGTCTTCGATCTCGTCGACCGGGAGCGGGTCAGGACGGCGGTCACCACACAACTCGGCGACCTACCCGGTCCCATCACCGCGGTCACCCCCGCCATCAGTCTGTCGTACCTGCTGGAACTGAACCGCTGGTTCGAGCGCTACGACGTACGCCTCGCCCTGTGAGACGACCGCGCAACCCGCAGGCCGGCCGGACGGCGTCGGTGCGCTTGTCGTCCCACTGGTGGCGCCAGGACTCGAATACTCGAAGGAGGTGTTCTTCACCCACTGAGCCTCGCCGCGGACCAGGAAGCGGAACTCCTCGGCGAGGGCGTCTTTGAGCAGGTTGTCGAACTCGACCGGCCGCGTTGGGGCTTCGCCGGGCCGTCCGAGGGCCTTGTACCTGTGGCGGGAGGTCGACCAGCGAGATCCCGGCTCCGGACCGGGGCGACGCGCGGGAAGGAGCAGCACCGGGTGGCCGGGTCGAGGACCGCGACCTTCAGTGGGATGCGGGCCGCGGTCTGGATGCGGGCGAGCCGGGTGTGGCCGGGTATCAGGATCGTCAGCCGTCCGCCCGGCCTGAGCACCGTAACCGGACACGCAGCACGCACCGCACGGTGCCCGGCCCCACACGGCTGCGAGCCGCCCCCCCCGGCATGCAGCTGCCCCACACACCCTTGCCAACCTCGCGCTGTTGCCGGGCCTGTGCAGCACGCCTCCAGCCGGCCGGACGCCGGCCGCACCTCGGTGTCCCGTCGTCAGGCCCCTGCCGGTACCTTCTCGCTCTCCTCGCCCGCCGGGGTGGTGGTGTCCGTCTCCTGGGCGCCGTCTTGCGACTCCTGCGGCACGCTGTAGTACACGGTGCTTCCCTGCTTCGCCCGCTCGATACGGCTCTTGGCGACGAGGCGCTCAAGGGTGTTGCGCACCGTGTTGACGTCACGGGCACGTGCGGGAAACGCCTTCTCCAGGCCGGTGACGACTTCGGCGGCCGTGCGCGGCCCGCCGGGGTTCGTGTCCAGGACACGCAGCAGAAGATCACCCAGCGAGGGCTCCGCACCCTTGTCCGCCTTCTCAACGACGGCGGCGTCCTGCGCCGGAGTCTTGGCGGCTTGCCTGGTGGCCGCCGCCGCGGCCGTCTTCTTGGCCGGGGCCTTCTTCGGAGCCCTGGCCGGGCTCTGCTTCACGGCCTGCTTCTGCGCGGTGGCGGAGCCGGCCTCCTTCCGCGGCCCGGGGACGGCGGCTTCCGGCGGCCCGACTGGCGCAGAAGTGCCGTCCTCGGCCCGAGGTACCGCCGTCGTGCCGGGGCGGGCCGGGACCAACTCCACCTGCTCGGTCAGCCACTTCTCATCCGCCTTCAGCTGCCCGAGAGTTTCCTGGAGCCTGGCGATGTGCTCCTGGATGTCCTCTTGCCGGCTGCGGTTGGACTCGAGGTCGGCGGCATACTGCCGCTGGTACTTCTGCTGAATGGATGTGGCGGCGGCGGTGTCAGGCATGCGGTGCACGCTCCCTCGGTCCCTGGTGTGTTGCGCGGATGCTACCCACCTTCACCCGCTCCGGCCGATCTCCCGCCGGAACTCACCCCGTAAGAGAACACCACCAAGTGCCCACCACCCGGGCCGCCTGCCCTGCTGCTCCTCACCGTGTTGAGCAAACCGGAGCTCATGAACGTTGGGTGAGGTGGGCAACGTAGGGTCGTCGAGGGAAGTCGAAGGGGAGCGAGCCATGACCAGCGCGCAATGGGCCGAGCACGCGGCCTGCCGGAGTATCGACCCCGAAGTGCTCTTCTCCCAGGGCGCCGAGCAGAACCGGGCGAAGACGGTGTGCAACGGATGCGCGGTCCGTACCGAGTGCCTCGCCGAAGCACTCGACCAGCGCATCGAGTTCGGCGTGTGGGGCGGCATGACCGAACGCGAGCGCCGCGCCCTGCTGCGCCGCAGGCCGGACGTCGCCTCCTGGCGGATGGTTCTGGAGGAGGCGCGTCAGGCGTTTGTGCGGGCCCCTGCCGGGTGACCGCCCGGCGTGCCCGGCCTTTGGCCTGGCCTCCTGCCGGCGTCTGCGTTTCGCGCACGCGGCTCGTGCAGGCCGGCACCGTGCTCGGCCGGACCCTCTGGTGGGGGAGCGGCCCACCGGCAGCGGCATCACCCCTCACGCGCTTGTGGGGGCGTGGTCTGGGCCCGGATTCCGAGCTGCAGATCTGCTTGCCGGCCCGGCATCGCAAGAGGGTCCGTGAGGCGGATCGGCAGTCTCACGACCTGCGGGCACCGCCCGGCCCGCGGCGGCGGTCGTGACGATCGCGGTGGGAGAGGATCGGCCAACCTCGGGAGGGCCAGGGCACGCTGCGGGTGTCGGGAGTCCGGCGGACGTCAGACGCACCGCCGGCGATTCACCGGCGCACTCTTGATGGATCATGACCGTTGCTCTCTGGTGGGAGCCGGTTTCGCGGTGTAGCGTCGCTGTCAGATGTTCTGGTTCGCCCAGCCGCCCGCGCCCCGGCGTGGGCGCTTTGCTGTGCGGTGTATGGCCAGGACGTCGTTTTCGGGTCCGCGCGGTGCGGGTCCGGTATCGAGTGGAAGGCTCAGCATGGCCAGCGGAACCGTCAAATGGTTCAACGCCGAAAAGGGTTTCGGCTTCATCTCCCAGGACGGCGGCGGGCCGGACGTCTTCGCGCACTACTCCAACATCAACGCCTCCGGCTTCCGTGAGCTTCAGGAGGGCCAGAAGGTGACCTTCGACATCGGCCAGGGCCAGAAGGGTCCGCAGGCGGAGAACATCACCCCCGCCTGATCCGGCGTAGTGCGGCTGCAGGTCCCGGAACATCACCGGGACCTGTTCCGTTCGCCAAGGTCCTCCCCCGCTGACCACGTCCTGTTGCCTCTGGTCGCAGGGTGCGGCGCTGCCTCCTTTCAGCTGACGGAGGCTGCTGTCGTCGTGAGGCCGAGCACATCGTCCTCGGCGCGTCTGTGACCACACCATCGCCCGGGCGCCGCTGGGAAGGCGGTGGGCGACAGGCGGACCGCGTGTCGCACGTCGCTGGCAACCCCTCTTCGGCTCCCCGTAGTTGACCGGTCACCGGCCGCGCTGGTGCCTGGCCGGCCGGATCGGGGCTTGCGACCCGTGAGGGTCAGTGGTCCGCCCGCCCCAGGACTGCGATGTCCCGCCCGATAGCCACCACGAGGTCGCCGTCGTCGGTGCAGACGAGGTGCGTGGCGACTCTGGGCAAGTGGAAGACCGCCACGGGTTCCCGGTGGGCCGGGTCCCAGGCGCACACCCGCCTGTCCCGGCCCGCGCTGACGACGACCCTGCGACCGTGCAGTCGTCCTGCGGCCAGGGCAGTGACCGCGCCGGAGTGGCCGTTCAGCGGAGCGCCCAACGGCTCCCCGGCCGTCGCGTCCCACAACCGCACCGTACGGTCGGTGCTCGCGGACACTGCCAGAAGGCGATCGTCTGCGGGCAGGAGGAGCACGCTTCCCACCGCGCCTGTGTGGCCGGAGAGAGTGTTCAGGAGCAGAGGGCGTCCGGGTTCGGTGACGTCCCAGATCGTCATGCGGCGGTCGTCCCCGCCCGCGGCGACGAAGGTACGGCCGAGCATGCTCGTGACAGCGACTGCCTGGACCGCAGCCGAGTGCTGGGCGAGGGGCTCACCGATCGCGCGTGCAGCCGACAGGTCCCACAGCCGCACGGTGGAGTCGCTGCCCCCGGTGACGGCCACCGGTGTGCTGCCGACCCGTCCGGCGGCGATCGCATGTACCCACCCTCTGTGACCGGCCAGGGGCGACAGCAGCGCCTGACGGGTGCTGATGTCCCACAGCCGGGCTCTGCCGTCGGCGCCCGCCGTCAGGACAGCCGCCTGGTCGTCGACCTGGGCCGGAGCGCAGACTGTGATCAGTCCGTGGTCCGTGTCGAGTCGGCCGCGCTCGCCGCCGTCCTCGATCGCGCGCAGCCAGAGGGTCGCACGAGAGGCGCTCGCCACGATCGTGCCGCTGCCGCGCTCCACCAGTGCCAGCGCGCCGACCTCCTGCGGATGACCGGGAAGCGGACGGGAGTGCTGCGCCCCGGACAGCCGCCACAAACGCACCGTGCCGTCGCGACCACCGCTCCCGACGACAAGCCGTTCGCCGGCTTGTCCCACGCAGACGCTGTCGACTCGCGTTTCGTGCCCCGGCAGGCTGCGGGACCGACCGGATCCCCAACCGATCCGGTGCACCGTGACGTCGTCGCCGGTGGCCTTGACGACTGTCGGCGCATCCGAGGTCGGAGTCACCGCCGAGATGGATTCGGACGGAGCGCGTCGGCCGATCCCCTGCTGCCGCAGGGTCAGTAGGGACCGGCCCTCGGCGACGTCCCAGATCTGAACGGTGCCGTCCAGATGGGTGGTGGCGATCGCGGGGCGGCCGTTGAAAGCGGTGGAGGCCACGGCAGCCGCCTGGGTGTGTCCGGGCGGCGCGTTGCGGTAGGGGCCGCCTCGCTCCAGGTCCCACCAACGCCATGTGAAGCCCGGTTGGACGGCGACGGCGAGCAGGCCCTCCGGGCGCCCGTCCGGACCGGTGAGCGTCACCAGGGCCAGGGATCTGATGCTCCGTCCGGTGCGGCGCAACACGATCACGGGCTGCGCCGGCCGCGCCGGGTCCCACACCCTGATGGTGCCGTCGGCACCCGCGGACGCGAGGACGTGACGCTGCTGCCATGTGGCCACCGCCAGCGTTGTCACCGGGCCGCGATGACCGGCGAGCAGGGCCACCTGGCGGCCCGTCTCGGGGTGCCACAACCGGACGGTCGCGTCGTTGCCCGCGCTCGCCAGCAGGGGCCCGCTGACGGTGTCCACCAGAGCCAGGGCCCGCACGGTGCCGTCGTGTCCCCGCATCGGCTTGCCTCGCAGCCGGCCGTCGGCCACATCCCAGGCTCTGACCGTGTGGTCTGCGGAGCCGCTGAACAGGACATGCCGTCGGGCCACTTCGGCCAGGCACACCGCCGTGACACGGTCGGCGTGTCCGGTCAGTGTGCCGATGAGGGCCTCGCTGACGTGGGAGCCGGTCGCCCACAGCGGAATCCAGGTGACCTCTCCTGTTCCCCCGCCCAGGGCCAGTGCCCGGCCGAGCCGGGGCTGGTTGAACCGGGCGGCGTCCAGCGCAAGTGTCTCCCGGCGTGCCGAGAAATCGCGGGCGTCGCCACGCTGCGGTGAGGCCCGGAACACCGCGGCCGCCACGCAGGCTTCGGGAGAGGTGGCCAGGTCGAGTACCTCTGCGATGGCTGCCGGGTCGGCGCGCACCAGGAACTCGGGGTCGGCGAGCAGCTCGTCGACGCGTCCCGCGTCGGCGGCGTGGCCGGCGACGTGGCGCAGTAGGTAGGGGTGGGCCAGATCCCAGCGGAGCCGTCCGTCCGCAGCGCGCACGGTGGACAGGAGGGCGTCCAGTACCGGGGCGGGCGCACCTCGTCCGCCGAGGAAGGTGACCAGTTCGTGGTGGTAGAGCCGGTGGAGCCTGGTGCCGTCCTCGTCGATGGAGTGGCGCAGGTAGAACTCGAGGTCGGTGAGCAGGGTCCGTGTGTCCGGCAGGTCCAGCGGATCGGCGTTCTTGGGACCGAGCGCGGCGGCGAGGGCGGGTATGAGGTCCAGCGGAAGGCCCGGTCCCTTCGCATGGGCGAGAGCGGTGAGCACCGGACGGGCCCAAGGCGTGCCGATCCGGCGCAGATGCATATCCAGCATGTCCGGCAGGGTGGTGGGGACCTCGCGAAGCGTCTGGTCCAGAGTCGGCAGGGTGACCGCGTCGGTGGACGTGAGCAGGTGGTGGAGATAGACGCCTGCGAGCAGGAACGGACCGGGCACGGAGGCTGCGCCCGGCATCGACATGGACGAACCTGGTGAGGGCAGATCTGCTACGACGGACGAGGCAGGTCCTGGTGACGGATCGGGCGCCGACGGACCCCGTGCGACGGCTGTCCTGGGGTTCGGGATGGGGGCCAGAGCCGACGCGACGCCGTAACTCAGCGCTTCCCGAACCGTTTTGTGCGTCGACTGGTTGTACCGGGCGGACGACGCCAGGCATCGCCGGATGTAGTGGGCCAGGTCTGCGCGCGTGACATCGGCGGGGATGTCGTCCAGGTCGGTGAGCCCGCCGGCTGCGGCTGCCTCGGCGAGGAGAGCACGCAGTTCGCTCTCCTGGCGGGTTCCGATCAGAAGTCGGCAGGCCGCACGCGGTCGTGTCGCGGAGGCTCTCAGCAGCGGTCCGATCAGCGTCTCCAGCACCTCGCCGGGCGCTGCGGCCTCGTCCAGGGCGTCGATGACGACAGTTGCGGTGGGATCTCCGCAGGCGGCACGGTCTTCGAGGGCGGTGGCCAGTGCGACCGCCGTGAGAGGGGCCGTCGCCGCTCCGGGGGAGGGTGGCCCGGCCACGCCGAGCTGACGGGCGAGCGAGTTCAGCAGCTCCTGTACCGTACGGCCGCGGGCGTGCACCGCGCCGAACGTGAACTGCTGCGCCACGCCCGGAAGCGGTACGTCCGTCAGCAGCTCGAACGTGACGTCTGCGAGTTCCGGGTGCGCGGCGCACACCAGCATGCCGACAAGGGCCGACTTGCCCGCCCCCGGCCGTCCGGTGACCACGCGCAGGCGCGGACTCCCGGGACTGTCGGGATCGTCCAACCAGCCGCTCAGCAGCGATAGTTGTTCCTCGCGTCCGCTGAACAGGCAGCGGCCGACAGTCGCCGGGGAGGCAGGGTTCGCGAACGCCCGGCCGACGAAGTGCTTGCCGTCCAGGACCGGGTCGAGTTCTTCGAGGAAGCCACGGAGCAGTTCCTCGACCTGTGCGCGGAACTGGTCGCCGTGGCCGCGTGCGTGCAGCGGGTTGCGGAAGAGGTGGACCTGTGGCTCCTCGCCGAGGGCGAGCGGCGTCGCGTCGACCTCCTGGGGTATGCCGTCCTCTCGCACCCGGCGCAGTTCGAGTTCGCGCCGGATCTCCTGGGCCACGAGTCGCAGGGGAACGAACGCCACGGCCGGGTCGGTTCCGAGTCCGTCCTGCGCGAGCCTGCCCAGGACGGTCGACACGGCCGCGCTGAAGCGGCCCTCGAACGCCTTCTGCCATGGCGCCGCGGCGGCCAGTACCCACACCTTGCGGTTCTTCGCCCGTAGCCGTCTCCGCCAGGCTTGCCACTGCCAGTCGACCGCCGTACCGGCGAAGCACACATCCAGCAGCACGAGGGCCGAGGTGATCTGCGCGAATTCCTCCAACTGGTCGAGGAACCCGGGCACATACAGGCCGGGCTGCCCGGGGCTGTCGTGGGTGGCGATGAAGAGGCCGCCCTGCTGGGTTGCCCGGCCGTGACTGAGCAGGTGGACAACGAGACCGGGGGCCGGTCCGGCGTCCGCGGCGGCTGTTGCGGTGGCGGAGACACAGTGGTCCAACGCCTCCTGAAGAGCGGGAAGCGTTACGTTCTCCAGGGCGTCGCCACCGTGCACGGCACAGCCGGCGGCGGTCAGGGAGGCTGCGACAGCTCTGGCGCGCTGCCCGGCGAAGGCGAGGGGCGGGAAGGTGTCCGACTCGTCGAGCGGTCCCTCGTCGGGCTCCTCGCCCCGCTCGGAGCGCGGTGCGAACTGTCCGATGCCGACGACCACGGCGTGGGCGCTGGGCCGGTGTTCCCCGGACGTCATGGCCCCGCTGGTGGGCGGGGCGCCGAGGGCCCTTCATCGCTGTCCCTGGACCGCCAGACCAGCCGAATCGCGAAGTTCCCCTCGCTGCTCTGATCTGCGATGACGGCCCCCGCATCCGCGGTCATGCGGACGCCGAAGCAGACTTCCACCTCGTCCGGCCGGGGTTCGACCCTGGTCATCGGACGCAGCAAGACGTTGGCGGCGCGGCGGATCTGGTCCATCGCGTCGTCCAGGGTCCTCACCGCGTCGACCGCCCGTCGGCCGAAGCCGACGTCCGTGTAGTCCCTGTCCCCAGAACGGTCGACCTCCACGGAGACGACCGTGCCGTCTTCGAGAAGAAACCGTGTCAGGTCCTGATCCCTCATGTCAGTCCTGTCCTGTTTCTCCAGATCTGCTCTGGAAGGGCCTTCCCACCTGTACGCTACGCCGCGTGATGAACTCGGTACGAATCCGGATCATCTTATGCGCGCAAGCTGCAAGTTGGGGGAATCATGCGGCAACTCGTGGGTGTGCACGGGGTGGGCAATTTCCGGGCCGGTGAAACGGCCGCGGATGCGGCGGAGCGCCTGACCAAGGCGTGGCGTACATATCTGGCGCGCGGTGCGCTGGACCAGCGAGTGGACGAGTTCGAGGTATCGGTGGCGTACTACGCCGGTCACCTCGCTCCCAAGGGCGCCCAGGGAACGGACGACGTGCCCCTGGAACACCTCGATCCGGCCGTCGAGGAACTGGTGCGAGCCTGGATCGACGAGTTCGACCTTCCCGACGAGCAGGCGCAGGGACTCGGCACCTGGCCCCTGCGCCAGGCGATCGGCTGGATCGCCGAGCGGCGGCGGCTGGCTCCGGACCTGGTGGAGAAGTTCGTCTCGCGATTCTTCCCCGAGGTGGCCGCCTACCTGCCGCCGGCCGAGGCGGCATCAAAGGCGCGCAATGCCGCGCGGGCGGCGGTCGAGCAAGAGATCCGAGAGCGTCGTCCGCACGTGGTCGTCGCGCACTCCCTCGGCTCCGTCGTAGCCTACGAGGCTCTGTGGGCGCAGCCCGACATCGAGATCGATCTGCTGGTCACGCTGGGGTCGCCGCTGGCTCTGCCGCATGCCGTCTTCCCGCGGCTGGCGCCGCCGGCCAGGGACGAGCTCGGACAGAAGCCCCCCAGCGTGCGTCGCTGGGTGAACATCGCCGACCCGGGCGACCTCGTGGCCATCCCGGCCGGCGGGATATCTCGCCGATTCCGCCTCGTCGACCTCGACGTCGGTGACGCCATCCACGCCTTCGACTTCCATCTGGCCGCAAACTACCTGGCCTGCAGGAAACTCGCCGACGTGCTCGCGGAATCCCTGTCCGACGGCACGTAGCAGGCACGGCAGCGGGCGTCCGGGGCAGTCGGCGCCGAGTGCGGGCCGGCCCGCTGTCACCTGCCCGCACTGGACGCACGGTGGGCCGTGGGCGTACTGCGAGCAGACAGGCGTGCGGTGGGCGACGTCCTCCGGCCTCGTCGAACCCGGCGCGAGGCCGGCGCCGGTGAGCAACATGTGTGCCCCGTTGTGGTGTCCAGCACTGGCTGCTCACGTCGGAATCCCGGACGCGCCGGGTGTTCGTGGGCATCGCCCTGCGTGAGCTGGAGATCGGGGACTTCGGTCTGGGTGTCACCTACGCGTGCATGGGGCTCGGCGCGGTGCGCGGCGGAGCGCTCTCCGGGCCGGTCGCCAGAAGACTTGAGGTCGGCGCCACCCTGATCGCCTTCCGTCTGCTCACCGCTGTCGGGCGGCTGCCCCTGGACCTCGCCGAGCGTGGGCCGTGTGTCCTTCCGGCCGTGTCCCTGGGCTTCTTCGTCGTGTCGCCGGCCATCGTCGCTCGCCTTCTCCCGCACCCCGGAAGCCCGTACCACCGCCCAGTTCGAACCCTTGGCCGCAGCCTGAGTCATCGCGAAGCAGTCATCGCGAAGCAGGCACCACGGAGCCGCGGGGGTCCGAAAAGGCGCTCGGAACCCCTCCGGGCGTGCCGCCTCAGCAGCGCAGCGCCTCGAACGCCTGGCGTGCGCCGATCCCGATCGCGAGATCGATGTCGGGCGCGAGGCCGGCCCGGCGGTCGGAGCGGGTGAGCGCGGCGACGGCCACCCGGTCGCCGGACTCGGCCTCGACCACACCGATCTCGTGCCGCAGGTGGAGGAAGGTCCCCGTCTTGCCGCTCAACCGCAGTGTGTCCGCCCGCAGTTCGCTCGCCAGCCGCTGGGTGAAGACCTGAAGGCCCATCAATCGGCGCAGTTCGGCCGTCGCCCGGGGACGGGCGATCTCGTCTGCCCACACCCGCTGCAGGAGGTCCACGAGTGCCGAAGGCGAGCCGAGGTTGGCGTGGGCCGGATCGAGGGTCTCGATGGTGTGCCGTCCGGCACGCTCGTCGCGGACGGCCAGTTCCAGGGCGAGGGAGAAGTCGTTGCCGGCGGCTCCTGCCGCGCACTCGTACATGTGGTTCATCCGGTGCCGTACCCGTATCCCGCCGCACCCCCACGCAGCAAGGCGGGCGTCGACGTCCGCCACCGGCACCAGGTCGAACAGCGCGTCGGCGGCGGCGTTGTCGCTCACCGAGAGCATCAGCATGAGAAGGTCGCCCACGGCCACGGTGGCCGGGTGCCGGAACGCCGCGAGACCGGTGGGACCGACGCTGCTCTCGGCAGGGTCGACCGTCACCGGGAGCGCCGGATCGAGTTCCCCGGCGGCGATCCGGTCCAGCACGACCAGGGCGAGCGGGACCTTCACCACCGAGGCGAGAGGCACCGACTCGTCTACGTCGAAGCCGAGTTGCTCGCCCGAGTCGAGATGGCGGGCGAGGAACGAGCCGCGCACGCCAAGGGCCGCCCAGTCCGCCGCGACTGCCTCGGCGACATCGAGAAGCGCGCCGTCCCCGGCCACACAGGCCGGGCGGTACACCGGTTCCGGGCTCATCCGCGTGCCGCCAGTCGCGACGGGGCGTCCGTACCCGCGGACCCGGACCGCATCGAGTCCGGTACGGCGGTCGCGGCGCCGGCAGCTGCCGTGAGCAGCGGGGCGAGCCAGTCGGGAACGGCCATTGCCTCCCGCTGACTCTGTGTCCCCTGAATGTCGTACCCCCGGTGCAGTGCGGCATCGGCCAGCGGCGCCCAACTCGCCCCGCCCTGTCGTGCGAACGGTTCGGCGCACAGCAGCACCGCCCCGCCGGCCAGGGTCTCGGCCAGGGCGGTGGCGGCCGGTCCGGCCGGGCGTACCAGGTCCTCCGGCAGCCCGGCGCGGGCGGCGGCACGGACCAGCCTGTCACGCGCGTACGGCACTTCGTCCTCCGTCAGGGTCAGAACGGGCAGCACCGTGGGCGGTCCACCGGCCCTGCCATGTCTGCGGCGTGGCCGCAGGTCCTCCAGATGGATCGCACGGGGCCGGTGTCCCGTCGCTCCGGTGGGCGCCGGCCCAGATGCGTCCGGCGGTGCGGCCGACGCCAGGCCGAGGGGTACACGGATCCCGGCATGCTCAGGGGGGACGCGTACGAGCGCGTAGGCCAGCGAGCCGTCGGCGAGCCCGGCGACCCGCTCCTCCGGCGCCAGTTCGCGCATGCCGAGCGTGATCCCGCGTTCGGTGCCCGCGCGAATGACGCGCGCCAGCGCCGCGGGGGCACAGCCCGTGGGCACCCCAACGGCACGCACCTGCGCCTGGCGGGCCGACCGGGCGACCTGCCCGAGCCGCTGGGCCCGGTCCAGCACGTCCTGCGCGTAGGGAAGCAGGAGGAGGCCCAGCTCCGTCGTCGTGACCTGCCGCCGTGACCGGTCGAACAACAGGCCGCCGAAGTGAGCCTCCAGCATCTTGATACGGCGGCTGAGGAGCGGCTGGGCGATGCCGAGCCGGTCGGCAGCGCGCGAGAAGCTCGCCTCGTCGACGGTCGCGACGTACGCCTCCAGGTGTGCGAGCAGATCCATCCAGCAGTCATATCAATAAGTTATGAGGCGTTCAAAGTTCACTCTTGGACATGAGTCGAGTCCTCCTGTTTCGCTGGTCCCCGTCGAAGATCCACCAAACCGACGACGGACGACCTGGGAGAACTCTGCACATGACCAGTGCCAACTCACTGCCGCGCCGCCGACTGTTCAAGGCCGGTCTTGCCCTCACCACCGCCGCGGTGGTCACGCCTGCCGTGGCGGCGCCGACCGCGTCCGCGGCCCCGGGCGCCGAACCGGACGATCCGCACACCGAACTGAGCGCACTGGAGCAGCGCTACGGCGCGCGTCTCGGCGTGTACGCCCACAACCTGCGCACCGGCCGGACCGTGGCGTACCGCGCGGGGGAGCGGTTCGCGATGTGCTCGACGTTCAAGGCGTTCGCCGCCGCGGCCGTACTGCGCGACCACGGTGGGTGCGCGCCGCTGGACCAGGTGATCCACTACCCGCCGCGGGACATCCTGCCGAACTCCTCGAAGACCGAGGAGCACCTCGCCACCGGCATGTCGGTGGGCGACCTGTGCGCGGCCGCGATCCAGTACAGCGACAACGCGGCCGGCAACCTCCTGCTGCGCCAGATCGGCGGACCTGACGGCCTCACCCGGTTCTTCCGGTCGCTCGGCGACCGGGTGAGCCGGCTCGACCGCTGGGAGACCGACCTGAACACCGCCGTCCCCGGCGACCTGCGCGACACCACCACACCGGAAGCCATCGGGCGGAGCTTCGAGCGGCTGACAGTGGGCCGGGCCCTGGAGGCCGCCGACCGAGAGCAACTCGTCGCCTGGCTCAAGGGCAACACCACCAGCACCGAACGCTTCGGCGCAGGACTGCCGCCGGGCTGGGTCCTCGGTGACAAGACGGGAACCGGTGACTACGCCACCGCCAACGACATCGGCGTCGCGTGGACGACCCGGAACACACCCCTCGTGCTGGCCGTGCTGTCCACGAAGACCGCCCAGGAGGCGCCCGTGGACAACACATTGATCGCCGACACGGCCCGCGTCCTCGCCCGCACTCTGGCCCCCGGCGAGTAGGGCCCCGCGTTCATGTGACGGAGTAGCGATCAACGGCAATGTCGTAGCCCCTGGCCCGACTCGCACGGGCGTAGGGCTTGCTCTCGGACAAGGCCCACGGTGTCCAGCAGCCGGCGAGGTTGCCGGAGGTCACGAGAACCACGGTCGGCCGGCCGGTCTCATCCGAGGCCGCCGGCACCCACTCCCACCACATTGCGGAGTCCGGTCCGGAAGCAGTGGCTCGGTCCGCGACCACTGCACATCAGTCGACGACCTGACCGGCCCGACGCCCCGCTGATCTGAACAGGTCTGCCTCGGGGCAGGATGGGCGGTGTGCTGCCTCCCCGACTGACGTGGTGTGACCCCCGGCCCATCCCCCGGTTGAACCGGCAGGAGCCGGTGACCATGATTGTTCGCGATCCCACCTTCCACGAACCGACTGAAGAGGATGACTGCTGGAGGTTCGGATACTTCTGTCGGTCGCATGGCCGCCATTACCTGCACGAGTCCTGCGGGGAAGGGCCGCATCTCGTCGCGCTGCACTGCGAAAAGCACGGGCCGGAGAACATGTGGCCGCAGCCGAACATGCTGATGTTCCCCGCAGGGTTCGATCCCCTGCTGAGCGACGCGCAGTTGGCCTGGACAAAGGCAGAGTGGGACGTCGTCGACTAGGCAAGACCCGAAAGAGACCGTCTGATACGCCGTGTTTGCGGGCGGTGGGTGGCCTTCTCCGCCTTTCGCCTTCTGGCGTATGTATCGACCGGGTCGAAGGCCAGGGGCCCAGAGCTGAACGACTTCGGCATGGCCGGGCACGGCTACTACGTGCTCGTCCCCAACCTCTACACCGGCACGGCCCGGCAACGGTGATCGAACTTCCCGAGTACATCGGAAACGAGATCCGGCCCGTGATCACCGATCGGCTGATACCCCTTCATCGAGACGCACACCACCGAACGCGTCGTGCGCGACGCCGACGCGTACCTCAGGTTCCTCACCACCCAGCCCGAGGTCTGCGCCGGACCCGTCGCCGCGATCGGCTACTGCATGGGTGCCCCCTTGGCGATGCGCACCGTGGTGGCCCCCCCCGACCTGGTTGCCGCCGTCGCCGGATTCCACCCCTGGTAACCGACACGCCGGACAGCCCGCATCGCCTCGTCTCCGAGCTCACCGCCGAAGTCCACCTCGGCTTCTCCGAGAACGACATGGCGCCCGAGGCCATCAGCGCGCTCAACCATGCTCTGGATGCCGCAGGTGTCGTCCACACCACCGAGGTCTACCCCGGCACCGTCCACGGCTCCGCCATGTCCGACACCTACGCCGTCAACCCCTCCGGGCTGAAGTGTCACTGGGACCGTCCGCTTGCCCTCCTCGACCGCACCCTGGTCAACAGCTGAGGCTCCCGCCTGGAAACCAAACCTGAAGTGCACGGCTCCGGAGTCCTTGGCACGTACGCCGTGCCGTCAAGCAAGATGATCGGAAGGGCGCAGGGCGCAGGGCGCAGGGCGCAAGGAGGATTTCTCGACGAAATGATCTCGTGAGATGACTCGGCCCAGGGGATCCCGCGAGCCGCGATGAACCTCCGGCGTCCGGCGGTCCTACGGTCGAACCCGTCACCGAGGAGGACTTCTGATGCGCAGCGTGACCTATTCGATGGGCGTCTCGCTCGACGGTTACATCGTCGGTCCGGACGGCGGCTTCGACTGGACGGCGCCCGACGAGGAGGTCTTTCGCTTCGTCACCGACGAGATTCGAGAGGTCGGCGTCCACCTGCTGGGACGACGGCTGTACGAGACGATGCTGTACTGGGAGACCGCCGACCAGGATCCATCGCTCGACGACTCAATGCTTGAGTGGGCCGCGATCTGGAAGCCGCTTCCCAAGGTGGTGTTCTCCACGACGCTGTCGGCGGTGCAGGGCAATGCGCGCCTGGCCTCGGGCGGGCCGGCGAAGGAGATCGAGGGGTTGCGAGCCGAGCCGGGGGAGGGTGACATCGCGATCGGCGGCGCGACTCTCGCCGCTGAGGCAGCCGCGTCGGGTCTGATCGACGAGTACCGGGCCAGGGTCTATCCGGTGCTGGTCGGCGGTGGCATTCCGTTCTTTCCCCAGCGCGAGCGCCGGGTGGACCTCGAACTCGTCGAGACCCGCACCTTCAGCTCGAGAGTCGTCTACCTCCGCTACCGCGTGGCGCGCTAGCCGACTCGTCCGCCGAGACCTGGGGGGCGAGGCGACGGACATGATCTTGTGGTGAAACCTGTACCACCAGGGGCTTCACGCCTGCCGACAGTCGGGGACCAAGCGCCGAGTCGAACCGCACGACTCCGCAGAGATCGTCTCGCTGAGAAAACCTCGATGTGCAAGGTGTCCAGGCTGGTTCGGCGTGTGAGGCAGCGGCACGGTGGACGACGTTCTATCTAATCGCGAAACCAATGGTGACAGCATTTGCGATCAGATAGACGATTGTTGTCGATAGGGCCACAAACCTGTTTGTCCGGCGCACCGAGGGGCTTTTTTTGGGGTCGGCCCAGCTCCAGACGATGTAGGTGGTACATCCCACCGCGACCAGTGTATAGAGCAGGGTGGCCAAATGGATTTGATCGATCAAGGTTACTCCGAAGAGGATTCCTGACAGGGCCGAAGAGCGCATGCTGACCACTACGCTGAAGAGGGAGGCGCCAAGAACTCCATACCGTGCTCCCATGACGGAAAGAAGCTCCTTCGACCAGATCCAGTAAGAGATGAAAGAGATGAGGAACGCAACATAAGCGGGCCATGCCTCTCTGATGAAGCCGGCCACATCGTCCCTGTCGAGCTTGAAATCGATGACAAATTGACTGTACTGACTGTTCTGCCCGTGGGTGATCCTCGGATCCCCGAAGGAAGTCTGATAGGTGTGCGTCACCACCTGTACGCCAAAGTCCCTGATCTTGAACCCGCCGAGACTGATTCCGTGGTCATATCCGGAGTTCGCGGTGTCGGCCACGTAGGTAAACTGGGAAGCGTTGAGTTCGGAATCTTCCACCTGAATTTGAACATCTTGCCTGTCGAACGGGTACTCGCTCAGATCGAATTTCTGTCGGAAGGTGCCTGACACCTTCACTTGGGACCAGTATTGGCTGCCGACTCTCTCCACGGATCTATCGCTTTGGCTCACCTGCGTGGCGTTGATGAATTCAAGGCGCCGGGTGGCGTCGAGATCGGCGCTCGGGCAGACGCTCCAAAGCCAGAAATCCGCATTGATGGTCCGTGGTGAAACGTCCAGTCCATAGATGTCTGTGATGTATGCTCCGATGCGGCAGGTAGGCGCAGCCGTTGCCGGAGGGGCCAACACCTCCAAGGTGGCCATAACCATCATGGTATACACCAGAAGGGTGATGGACTTCCGACGCATCCAGCTTCCTGACTTGCCTGTTCGGATTCCGGCAGGAGAGCGGTGGTCGGGATATGGGCAGTCAGGCTTTGCCATGGTCCCAAAGTATCGGAGCGAGCCGAGGCTGTTTCGGGATGACACACCCTCACGGTTCCCCCTGCGGCCGTTGACGTTCCGCCATGTGGTGTAACGGAACTTGGCTGGCAAGCCCACGGCTATTGTTTCCCTGCTGCAGTGATTGCCGGTGACTGTGCCCTGGATTTGGGCAGGCCCTGGCACCCCTCCCGTCTCACCTGAGAGCATCCCGGTGTTTTCACCGCGCGGAATCTGAAGGGAAGCCTCGGTGGACGGGCCGCGGCCGAGTAAAACCGTTGGCCGGTCGGATGGCCCGCTGTACGGCGTCCAACGCGTCCACCAGTCGGGGGACTGCGGGATCTGCCAGAACGAAGACGATGGAGCCGACGGCGACGCACAACCCAACGGAGCACTTCCCATGACCACCCTGGCTGAGTACGACGTCCGTCTGGATGTGCGTCCGTACGCCGGCAGTCACATCCAGATCCGGCCGGAGATCGCGCGGCTGCCGCACGAGTCCGACTGCCGTGGCACGAGCCTCTGCCTGGACGCCGGGCACGTGGCGTACGGCGGCGGTGACCACCTCGGCCCGGCCGGCGTCCGGCGCCGGGCCATCGACCGGTAGGGGCTGGCCATGGACGTCAGGGACCACACGACACAGGTGCCCGCTCAGCAGACGGCCGGCACGGGCGACGCGGCCGCGACGATCTCGCGGCGGCTGCGGATCATCACCCTCATCGCCACCTTCGGCGGACTGCTCTTCGGTTACGACACCGGTGTCATCAATGGTGCCCTGCCCTACATGAGCCGGGACCTCGGTCTGACGCCGGTCACCGAGGGCATGGTCACCAGTTCGCTCCTGCTCGGTGCCGCGCTCGGCGCGGTCGTCGGCGGCCGGCTGTCCGACTCCCGCGGCCGGCGCCGTACGATCCTCGCCCTCGCTGTGCTGTTCTTCGTCGGTGCGCTCGGCGCCACCCTCGCTCCGACCACCGCGGTCATGATCGTGGCCCGCTTCGTGCTCGGCCTCGCGGTCGGCGGGGCGTCGGTGACCGTGCCGGTCTACCTCGCGGAGATCTCGCCCGCCGAGCGGCGCGGCGCCCTGGTCACTCGCAACGAACTGATGATCGTCAGCGGGCAGTTGCTCGCCTTCACCTCCAACGCGATCATCGCCCAGGTGGGCGGCGAGTCCGGCGGCATCTGGCGCTGGATGCTGGTCATCGCCACCATCCCGGCCGTGGTGCTCTGGTTCGGCATGCTGGTCATGCCCGAGAGCCCGCGCTGGCTGGCCTCGAAGACCCGCTTCGGCGAAGCCCTCGAGGTGCTGAAGCGGGTACGGACCCAGGCGCGCGCGCAGGCCGAGCTGAGCGAGGTCTCCGCACTCGCCGTCAAGGAGGAGAGGGAAAGACTCGGCGGCTGGCAGGACATGCGGTCCACGCCGTGGCTGCGCAAGCTGATGCTCGTCGGCTTCGGCATCGCGATCGTGCAGCAGATCACCGGCGTCAACACGATCATGTATTACGGCACCCAGATCCTCACCGACGCCGGGTTCACCGCCGACAGCGCTCTGACGGCGAACATCGCCAACGGTGTGATCTCGGTTCTTGCCACCTTCGTCGGTATCTGGCTGCTGAGCCGTGTCAACCGCCGACCCATGCTGATGGCCGGTCAGATCGGCACCACCGTGGCCCTGCTGCTGATCGGTGTCTTCTCCCTGGTGGTGCCCTCGGGCGACGGCCGGGCCTTTGCGGTGCTGGCCATGACCATCACCTTCCTCGCCTTCCAGCAGGGCGCGATCTCCCCGGTGACCTGGCTGATGCTCTCTGAGATCTTCCCCATGCGGATGCGCGGTTTCGGTATGGGTGTGGCGGCCGTGGTGCTGTGGCTGACCAACTTCGCCATCGGGCTGGTCTTCCCCTCCCTCGTCGCCGGGATCGGGATCTCCAACACCTTCTTCCTCTTCGTGGTGGCCGGCGTCTTCTCCCTCGTCTTCGTCAAGCTCAACGTCCCCGAGACCAAGGGCCGCACGCTCGAAACCCTCGAATCCGAACTCCGGGCCCGCTTCTCCTGACCCCGGCCTCCTCGCGTATGGCGTTCGGCGGTCGCGATGCGGCCGAGGGCATGCCGACAGGACAGGCAGACACAGGTCTTCCCACCGGCCGTCAGGGCCCCTCGGAGGGAGGGGTGATGTCGCGTCCTGCACTTCCGGATTCCCTGCAGGGCAGGCCGGCCTCGATGTCGCATGCCAATATCGCATCAGCAGTGCTGAGCGGCGGCTCCGTGAGAAATGGAACCGACCGGCGTACTGCCGCCTGACAGTGGGTGACCGATTCCCGATGATTTACTGGAAGACAGAAGGCGGACCCCGTGCCATTTCTTGACGAATTCTTCCGGATGAACCGGTGTGCATTCGCTGACGCACTTCGCGACGACAAGGCCGGCCGTTACGGTGGATGGACGCCGCTGGACTACCTCGAAACGTTCGTCAACGCGCTTCTGCCCAAGGGGAGTGATGACGAAGTCTGGATGCAGCGCACACTCGACGGAAACTCGGTCGGCGCGTGGATCTTCGATTGGGTGAATGAAGGGACGGATATACAGAAGACTTACAACAGCGGCAATCAGATCAGCTTGGGGGAGCTCAATCGCAATCGGCCATATTGGCTGAATAATTTCCGCGAGTGGCTCCTTGTACATGCGCGTGCCAATGCCTGAGCGTTCCACCAGCGTGCCGATGGCTGGGGTCAAGCGTTGCTGGACTCGGTGCCCGGAACCCTGATGGTGCGAGGTCCGATGGCCGCCCCGGATCCGATGGCCGACCCGGGTGAGGAGCTGCCGGTGCTGTCCTTCGACGGCCCCGGCCGCTACCGGCTACACATCGATGCCCGCGACGGGACACCACGATCGGCCTCGCCCTGAACGAGGTCACGGAGAGTCGTACTCAGCCAACTGTGGCCATGCCGAGAGACTGGCACACACGACCATGTGCACCGCCAAGAGGGTCGGCTTATCAGGCAGTTGCCGACTGGACCTCGTCCGTGGCTGCTGCCGTCGGCTCGTTCGGCTCCGACGGAATGGCGGCGGTGTAGAAGACGGAGTTCCCTTGCTTGGTCCGCTGAACCTGGCTTTTTGCCACCAGGTTTTCGAGGGTGGTGCGCACAACCGTGGTCTTGATGTTGCGGCCGGGGTGCACACGGCCGAGCGCCTCGGCGACTTCCGCCGCGGAACGGGGTTCGCTCTGGTCGGTCAGGTGGCTGTGGATGAGTCCGACCAGCGTGGTTCCCGTCTTCGCCGCAGCCGTTTCCTTGGCGGCGGGCTTCGTGACGGACCGCTTCTTGGCCTTGGGCTGCTCCGCGTTGGCCTTCTTCGCGGGCCGACGAGTGCCTGACGCAGCCGTGGTCTTCTTCCTGGGGGAAGGCACGGTGGGGCTGTCGGCCTTGGCGGGTTCGGTGACCGGGGTTCCGGCGCCGAGTGCCTGTTGCATGCTCACCAGCACGGTGTGGTCATGCTGCAGCGTGTCCAACTGCTGTTGCAGCTCGGTGAGTTCGACCGTGATGCGCTCTTGCTCCTTGACGTTGCGTTCCAGGTCGCCGGCCACCTGGTTGAGATACTGCGAAGTCAACTCGCTGGCGATAACCGTGCCTTCGGACATCGTTCTCTCCTCGGTTCGTGGCTGGGTTCAAGCCCTCGCGTGCCGTTGCGGCGCGTCAGGGAAAGATGTTCCGGCCGCGGAGTGCCCTGGTCTAGCGATGATACGGGTGGGAAGCCCTGCTTCTACTCTGTGAGCAACGTTTTCCCGTGCAATGCTCGTGGCAACGCGACTTGCCACCCTGACGTGAGCGGCCATCGAAGGCGGGCCAGGCACAGCGAGTCCTGCTTCCGGCCCTCGGTCGAGCCCCCGCCTTCGTCACCGGGTCGGTATCCCCAAGGCCGCGGTCCGGCAGACGTCCATGAGCCGTCGGTCGGGAGACCAGAACACCGCCTGGAATTCGTCCGACCCCTGTGCGGAGAAGCCGAATTCGCTCACCCTGCCGCGCAGTTCGTCCAAGGCAGGAGCCCAGATGTTCGGGCCCGGCTGCCCGGCACCGCCGCAATCTGTCCCACGTAGGTGTCCGTGGCCTCCACCGTGCCGGTCGGGCCCACCTGGCGGGACGAACCCGCGGACCGGCGGTCCCCGGCGGTATTCCGCATGCCCAGTACGTGGGGCTCGGCATACCGGGCGTGTCCGTCGACGGTAATGACATCGAGGCCGTCCGCGACTGTGTCGCCTCTGCCGTGGAGCGCGCCCGCACGGGCGAGGGACTCACGCTCGTCGAGGCCGTGACATACCGCAAGACCGACTTCTCCGGGGCCGACCGGGGCGGCTACCGGCCGGGCGGAGGGAGGTGCCGATTTCACCGATCCACTGGAACTCGCGCGGCGGCGGCTGCTCACTGCGGGCACCGCCCCTGCACAGGTCGAGGCCGTGGGGCGGCGGGCCCGCCGGGAGGTGGCGGACGCGGTCGCCTTCGCCCGGTCGAGCCCGTGGCCGGAGCTGGTGGACTTGGGCTGCTGACTTCGGCGATCCGGTGCGATGACCAGGTCGTGGTGTTCGAGGGCAAGCGGTTCCGCCTGCAGCGGCCCCGTCCCCGAAGGCGAACACCTGGCCCCGCTCGGGACGGCCCTCGGCGCAAGCAGGCGGCTGCCATGGTCGACCGGGAGCTCTTCGCGCTGCACTCCTGGACGCAAGGCGCACTCAGTGTTCCGCCCCGTATCCGGGATCTCGCTGCACGGGTCCGGGATCGCCGCAGCGTCCAGCCCTCCTGGCCCTTGCGGCCTGCGGACATGCGTCGGACTGCTACTACCGCCCCAGGGCGCTACCAGATCAGGCACCAGTAGGTGCCGGCCTGCCCGGTGCCCACCGATGTGAGGCCCCTGGGGAGCACTGCCGGATCCGGCTGGCCGACGGCCGCCAGTGAGCAGGCCGGGTCGCCGACCACTCCGGCGGCGGCCATGCGCTGAGCGGCGGCCGTTGCCGCTGGGCTTGTGTACCACCGTGTCGACGCCGGTGACGGCACTGACGGCGCAGCGGGAGATGACGGCGCAGCGGGAGATGACGGCGGCCGTGGTGACGGTGCCGGCGGTGACGTCGGTCGTGGCGATGTCGGCTTCGGCTTCGGTGTGGGGTAGGTGGGCGACGCCGGTGATGCGGCAGCCGAGCGTGTGGACTTCGGTGCCGTCTCCGCCGGCGGCTTGGGTGCCGAGGGCTGCGTCGATGTCGGCTTCGGCCTGGGAGGGGGATACGGGCTGGCCGTCGTCCTGCCAGGCGTCGGCTGGGGCCGACTGCTGGACGGTGTCGGTTGCCGGGAATGGCCCGTCGGCGTCGGCGTGGGAGCCCGGGAACTGCCCGTCGCCGTCGGCGTCGGTGTGGGTTCCGGTGTGCTTGTCGACGTGGACTGTGCCTGGCCCGAGGGCACGGGGTGGGGCGTGCCGTCGTCCGGCGCCACCAACGCCCAGACGCCGATGCCGCCGAGGACGAGCACGGCGGCACCGCCCGCGATCCACGGGGCCCGCCGGGGACGGCGTCGGTGACGGTTCATGCTTCTTACTGTCCGGAAGCCGCCGCGGTGCCGCCACTCGGGTTACCGACCTCGGGTTTTCGAGTGGCGCTGGACAGCGCCTGCCTGCGCGAGGGCCCAACGGGCATCTGCGCCGACGAGCTCGTCACGCTGCGTAAACACGCGCTGCCCACGCGTGGCCGGGATCTGCCGCGTCCGCCCCCACCGGCCGGGGCTGACACCGGCCCGGCAGGGCGGCGCAAGCCGGGCGAGGGCCACGCAGGACGGGCCCGTCGTCCCTTCCTGGACGACGGTCAGTGGACGCGAGCGTCATACGGCGCATCAGCCGATCGCCGCCCGGAACCCACCGGCAAGCGGGCCACGCTGGGACCAGCGATGCACGGCCCCGGCCCTGCACCGCTCGCACCGGCACGATCGGCCCCCGGCTGCCCGCAGTGAAGGAGAGAAGGATGACGGACGTTCTCACCCGGATGCGCCACGAAGGCGTCTCGGTCTGGCTCGACGACACGGGCGCAGGCCCAGGAGGTCGGGGAACGATCGGCCCCGACTCTCTGCGCCCGATGATCGAAGCGGGACACGTGGTGGGAGTCACCTCCCATCCGACGCTCCTCGCCGAAGCGCACCGCCACGAGGCCACCTACCGCGCGCGTCTGCGCGGTCTGACCGCGCGGGAGCGCACGCCGGAGACCGTGGTCAGGTGGGTGGCGGCCGAGGACATCCGGCGCGAATGCGATCTTCTGCTTCCCGTGCACCACCGCACCGCCGGCCGGGACGGGTTCGTCTCGGTCGAACTTGACCCGGCCCACGCCCACGACACCCGAAGCATCGTCAGAGAGGCGCGCCTCGTCCGGTCCCTCATCGACCGCCCCAACGTGCTGGTGCAGATCCCGGCCACTGCCGCGGGGACGCGCGCGCTGACCGTGTGCGTCGGGGAGGGGATCGGCGTCGACGCCACGCTTGTCTTCTCGCCGGACCGGCACCGGCAGGTACTGGAGGCCTACCTCGCTGGTCTGGAGGCCGCGGAAGCCCAGGGCCGAGCGGTCTCGGACATCGTGTCCGTGGCCTCCTTCTCCGTCGACGCGTTCGACTCCGTGGTGGACGCCGAACTGGCAAAGGCAGGGACCCCGGAGGCCAAGGCGTTCGTCGGACGTGCCGGGCTCGCCAACGCACGTCTCGCCTACGAGGTGTTCCAAGACGTGACCGCCTCGTCGCGCTGGCGTCGGCTGGCCCGCAAGGGCGCGCGAACCCAGAGGCTCATGTGGGTGTCCACAGGGGCGTGCCGACCCGATCGCCGGGACACCCTGTACATCGAGGAGCTCATCGCCAGGGACACAGTGAGCACCATGCCTGCGTGCACCCTCGATGCCCTGGCCGGCCACGGCCGGATCGTCGGGGACCGGGTCAGGGGTCACTACGCGGACTCCCGCCGGATCCTCGCCTACCTGCGCTGGTTCGACATCTTCCCGGAGGCGGTGGCACACCAGCTGGAGGAGGAGGGGCTGCGGCGCATGCGGGCATCGTGGCGGGCGACCCTCACCGAGGTGAGGCGGGACATACGGGACAGGTGGGTGCCGGCCGACGAACGTCGCACCGGACCGGCGCCTGCGGTTCCCGCGCAGAACTTGATGAGGTCGTCATCGGCACAGAGTCACTTCCTTGGTCATGCGCGAGTGCGTGGAGAGTGACCGAGAGGTTCGGACCGCGGGCTGCCGTCGAGGGAAGTGCGAATCCAGGCTGCCGTAACCCTGCGGTCCTGCGGCCCTGCGGTCCTGCGGCCCTGCGGCCCTGCAGTACGGGGGAGCGTTCCGATGGGCCGAGGCGACAAGGCCGTCCCCCGGCCGATGGGCCGATCAGCCGATGTGGGTACCGAATCGCGCGCCGAAGCTGGATGCAGGCGTGAGACCGCGCCAGAACGCTCCCTGGGCGAAGGAGACCGACGATGATTCGCTTCCAGCTCCGCGGTTGGTGGAAGAGGCTGTGCTGTAAAGATGCCCCGTACGTCCACGAACGACGTCTGCGGCAGGCCCGCTTCGGATCCCCGCACCACTGAGAATTCCCCGGCCGGGACGAGGCCTCGGCGCGGTCGTTGCGCTGGAGTCTCACCACTCGGCGGTCGGTTGGACGATGCTCAGCCGACCCCGTCGCCCGCGGCCACCGGCTGTGCTTCCAGCTCCGGTTCGGAGAGCAATTGGGCGATGAGGTCCGGGGATCCGCCGACGTAGGTGCTGACCAGGTCGACGTCGCCGCCCACGCACCAGGCACGGTCCTCGGGCCACCACAGGTCGGGCAGTTCGGCGAACTCGTCCAGGGTCAGCGGTGACACTGCGTCGGTCAGGGTTCCGGACAGCAGCACCTCGTCGCGGCCGGGTGTCTCGAACGTGGGGAACCGGTCGAAGTCCCACCGCCCGTACCCGTGCCACAGACCGAACCAGCAACGCTCCGGGGTCCGGGTGTGCCGGGACAGCAGCGGGATGAGGGGTGAGGCGACCGCGGGCGGTGTCGGCCCCTCTGCCGGATGCTCGTCCCACACACCGGGCAGGCCGTAGTCGGAGGCGTTGACATAGTCGCGGTCCACCCCGATGACCTCGTGCCAGTTCGTGCCCGGTGCCACCCTGGTGCCGTGCGCCGCGGCCACCGTCGACCAGCGCACCGGTCGCTCGTCCAGTGAGGCGGGATGCAGGATCCTGGCGTAGGCCCCGAAACCGGGAGCGGCGATGCCCGCCACCGTGCCGAAGGCGCCGTGTCCCGGGGCGCGTTCGGTGAGCCACCGGACCGGCGAGACATCGGTGGTACGGACGTGCAGGCGTCCGTACCACTCCGGAGCGGGGTTCTGCTGGACCGGGCGACAGTCGTTCACCCGCACAGTCTGCCCGTACTGGGCGGAGAGGGCAGGATTCGAACCTGCGTGGGCCCCGGGGGGCCCGACCTCGAGGCGTGCTCGCTGGTCCCCGATCAACCACTCCGGGCACCTCTCCCTGTGTCCGGCTTCCGGTTTCCCGTGCCGTTCACAGGAACAACAGTGCCAGGAGGGGCTGACGGGGGACTGATGCCGCGTTGACGAGTTGCCCCGTCAGGCACCCCGATGCACCACGTGGCCACCTGTCACCGTCAACACGACCGGTGCGTCGGTCAGTTCGTCGCCGGGAGCGAGTACAGGGTCGACGGACAAGGCGGTCAGGTCGGCACGGTGCCCGGGCGCGATACGGCCGGCCACGCCGGACTCACCGGCTGCGGCGGCCGCGTGGCTGGTGCAGCCCTCCAGCGCCTGCAGCGGCGTGAGCCCCGGCCGCTGAGCTGCCGCGCCCTTGGGATGGTGGGCCGTCGCGAGCACGGCCCGCACGTCGTAGTGCGCGATCGGCCAGTCCGAGCCGAGCGCGACCGTGGCCCGGGCCTCGCGCAGGTCCCGCAGCCGCCAGGCGCGGGCAGCCCGGTCCGTGCCCAGGCGGCGGGACCACTCGTCGGTGCCGTCGTCCCGGGTGTAGCCGGTGTGCGGTGGCTGCAGCGAGGCGGCGACGCCCAACTCCGCGAAACGGGGAAGGAGTTCGTCGGGAACCGTCTCGATGTGCTCGATCCGGTGGGCCCCGCGCCCGCTCCGCCCGAGCGAGGCGACGGTGTCCAGGACGTGCCGCACGGCCGCGTCCCCGATCGCGTGCGTGGCCGTCCGCACGCCCGCCGCGTGCAGGGTGCGTACGGCGGCCGCGTATGCCTGTGGGTCCGGCCAGAAGGCATCCGTGCCCTGGCCGTGGCAGTCGGGGTGCTCCAACCATGCCGTGCCGCCCTCGACGGTGCCGTCCATGAAGAACTTGACCCCGCCGACCAGCCAGTGCCGGCCGCCCCTGCCCTGCAGGTCGATCAGTTCCCGCAGGGCGTCCTCGTCCGCGCCGGGCATGCACCAGGGCGCGAACCGCAGTCGCACGGGCAGGACCGTCTCCCGCGCCACCGCGGCCACGAGGTCCAGGTCGCCGCCGTCCATCACATGGGCGCCGGTCAGTCCGGTGCCGGCCATGGCGGACAGCAGCTCAAGCAGCCGGGCGCGCCGTTCGGTGTACGACGGCCGCGGGACGACGTCGGCCACGAGGTCCATCGCGGCATGCTCGACGAGGTGACCGGTGGGCCTCCCCTCGGTGTCACACACCACCTCGGAGCGCTGGGTGAAGGAGCGCGGCCCGGTGACCCCGGAGGCGGCCAGGGCCGCATCGTTGGCGAGTGCCGAGTGGCCGTCGTACAGGCGCAGGAAGGCGGGCGTGGAGCCCACGACGTCGGCCACGAGGTCGTGGTGGACGGGCCGGCCCTCGAAGGCGTTGTGGTCCAGGCCGTAGCCGACGACCCAGTCGTCCACCCGTTCGGCCTCGGCGAGTGCTGCGCGGAGCCCGGCCAGGTCGGTCACGGCCGACAGGTCCGTGCCCGTGGCCATGTCCAGCCCCCACACGGGATGACTGTGCGAGTCGACCAGGCCGGGCACGAGGTGCGCACCGGTCAGATCGACGACCTCGGTGCCGGGGCCGCGCCACTCGCGTACGTCCTCGGCCTCCCCGACCGCGGTGATCGTCCCGTCGTGCACGGCGAGGGCCGAAGCGGTGGGGCGGGCGGGGTCGAGGGTGCGTACCTGGGCGCCGGCGAGGATGAGGTCGGCAGCGGGCATGAGGCAACTCCTGTACGGAACGGGGTCATTCGGCGGGGACGGCGGGTTCGGGGGTGAAGGTGGGTTCGGCGGCGAAGGCGGCGTACACCTGGGGGCGTCTGCGGCGCAGCCACCATGCCAGCGGCAGCCCGAGGGTGAAGACGACGGGCGCCACGACGACGAGCAGGGTGTTCACGGCCGGGGACGCGCTGGTGAACAGGTCGATGTGGCCCACCACCAGGACGATCGCGGTCGCCAGCAGGACAGCGGCGACGACGGGGGCCACCAGCGTGCGCAGACTGCCCTCCTGATGGCCGACCCGCCGGAAGTAGCAGGGTACGGCGATCGCGGCGAGCAGTTGCAGCAGCAACAGGCCGATCATTCCCGGGGTGTTCACCCACAGCAGCAGCTGCTGGTAGGGGTCGGCGTCGGCGGCCCAGAACGAGAGAACCACGACCGCGCCGAGGACCGTCTGGGCGATGCCCGCGAGGTACGGCGAGCGGTGGCGCGGGTGGATGAGGCCGAGCCGGCGGGGCAGTACGCCCTCTTCCGCCAGGGCGAGCGCGTAGCGGTTGATGGCGTTGTGGAAGGCGAGGAGAGAGGCGATGACACTGGTGATGATGAACACGTGCATGAGGTCGGCCGCCCAGCCGCCCACGTACGTGGTGATCGCGGTGAAGAACAGCCCGGCCGGGTCGTTGCCCGCCGCCTGTACGACCCGGTCGTCGCCGAAGGCCTGGACGGCCACCCAGACGATGAATGCGTAGAAGAGGCCGAGGAATCCGACGGCCAGGTAGGTGGCGCGCGGGACCGTGCGCTCGGGATCGCGGGCCTCGCGGCGGTAGATGACGGTCGACTCGAAGCCGGTGAAGGCGGCGAAGGCGAAGGCGAGGACCGCGGCGATGCCGGGGACGAACACGTGCGCCGGGGCCAGCGATGCCACGGACAGGCCGTGGGCGCCGCCCTTGAGGAGGACCCCGCCCGCGAGCAGAACGAGTATGCCGGTCTCGGCGACTAGCAGGACGCCGAGCAGCTTGGCGCCGAAGTCGATCGAGCGGAAGCCGCCGTAGCCGATCAGCAGCAGCCCGGCCAGGGAGACGGGCAGCCAGGGGATGCCGGTGCCGATGAGGGAGTGCACGGTGTCCCGGGTGGTGGAGGCGAGCAGGCCGTAGACGCCGATCTCCATGCCGTTGTAGCCGATCAGGGCCAGCAGGGCGGCGCCGATGCCGGCCGGGCGGCCGAGCCCCCGGGTGATGAAGGCGTAGAAGGCGCCGCCGCTTTTGATGTGGCGGCTCATGGTGGTGAAACCTACGGCGAAGACCGCGAGTGTCAGACCGGCAAGGAGGTAGCCGACGGGCGCGCCGACGCCGCCCAGCAGGATCGCGAGCGGAGCGACGCCGGCCATGACGGTCAGCGGTGCGGCGGCCGAGATGACGAAGAAGGCGATGTCTGCGGTGCCGAGGGAACCGGAGCGGAGCGTCGCGGCGTCGGACGACGCTCTCTCCTCCGGCAGCTCTGAGGTGGTCACGGACATACGGGGGAGCCCTTCTGGCGGCGGACGGGAGGGGAGGGTTCCGGTGGTGGGGCAGCCGGGTTCGCGGGCGTCGTTCACCGAGGCCGGGGGGTGGGCGGGCGGATACCGACGACTGCGGGCGCACGGGGGGATGACGGGCGCCCGGAGCGATAAACCTAAAGGCTTTCGGTTTTCGCAATGTAACCTGCCGTTGGGCATCCGGGAAGACCTCAGGGAGAACGCTGACCATGGGACGGCCGCGCACACCGCTCCTCGACCGCGAGCGCATCACCACCACGGCGCTGCAACTGATCGACGAGAACGGCGACTTCAGCGTGCCGCAGATCGCGCGACGGCTCGGCGCCCAGACCGGGTCGGTGTACCACCATGTGGAGGGCCGGGACGGCATCGTGGAACTGCTGCGCGAGCGCGTCGCCTCCGCGATCGAACCCGCCACCCTGGACCTGACGCCCTGGGATGCGGCCGTCGAGGCCTGGGCCCGCTCCTACCGCGCCGCGTTCGCCGCCCACCCCCGCGCGATCCCGCTGCTGATGACCTCACCGGTACGCGCGCCCCGGGTGCTGGAGCAGTACGAACGGGCGGTGACCCTGCTGCTCACGGCCGGCTTCGACCGCGCCGAGGTCATGCCCCTGATCATCGCCCTGGAGAACCTGGTGCTGGGCTCGGCACTCGACCTCGCCGCACCGGAGGCGATGTGGGAGCTGACCGACCGGACCCCGACGCCCCGCCTCGCCGAGGCGCTCGCCGCGGTGGGTGAGGGCCGCGCCGACCGTGCCTTCGAGGTGGGCCTGACCGCGTTCATGAACCACGCCCGAGCGCTGCGGGAGAACCGGGCAGACGCCGGCTGAAGCAGGCGGGGCGACCGCCTTTGAGTACGAGAACTCATGACGGTGGCACCGGGATCGGCCAGGATCGGTGCATGACAATGATCAGAACGACGGGGGCCCGGGCCGGGGTGGTCCCCTTGGTGCTGCTGGCCGTGCTGACGGCCGGGTGCGGGATGCGGCGGGCCGCGGACGACGCCGGTGCGGGCGGGCCCTCACAGACCGCGGTGGCGACACCGAGCAGGCCCGACGGTGTGCCGTGCCCCGGCGAGAGCCCCACCGCGTCGCCCCTGCCGTCCACGGACTCCCCGAGCCCCACCGCGCCGCTGACCGACCACTACGCCGAGAACCACGGCTTCATGGTGCCGTTCCCGCTGACCGGCAAGCGCCGCTGCCAGGGCCTCGCGGTCGTCGGACGCGTCCAGGAAGCACTCGAACCACTGCGCAGGCGCGGGGAGTTCAAGCCCGAGAGCGTCCGCAGGGCCCTCATCGGCCTCGGATACTCCGACGGACAGGTGCAGACGTACCAGAACGGCCCGACCGGCGTCGGCTTCCTGATCGAGGTCGACGACCACCCCCTGTGCGTGGAGGGGGGCATGGACCGCGCCAAGACCGAGGCGGACGCTTTCGGCGGCTACCCCGACCACACCGGCTGCGACCAGCCCTCGGGAGGCCATTGACCTCTCGGGCCCATCTAGGACAGTTTCCGGCCTATTCATGTCCTACGGTCGCCTCATGGTCACCTCACAGGAAAACCGAGAGTCCCAGCTGTCCGGCGAGTGCGGCGAGCTGCTGCACGCCCTCGCCGAGCAGCGGGACCGGCTGCTGATCACCGTCCGCGGCATCACCGACGCGCAAGCCGCCCGGCGCACCACGGTGAGCGAACTCACGCTCGGCGGGATCGTCAAGCACCTGGCCCGGGCCGAACGGGTCTGGACGCAGATCATGGCGAAGGGCGACGGGGAACTGCCCGACGGCATGCTCGACCTCGAGCAGTACCGCATGACGGACGGCGACACGCTCGCGGCGCTGCTGGAGGAGTACGCGGCCGGGGCGCGCGCGACCGAGGAGGCGGTGGCCGCCCGGCCTGGACCGGAGCGTGCCGTTGCCCAGGACCCCGTGGTCCCCGCCGGAGACGGTCCACTGGTCGGCCCGCCGCATCCTCCTGCACCTGATCCGGGAGACGGCCCAGCATGCCGGGCACGCGGACATCGTCCGGGAGGCGCTGGACGGGGCGAGCAGCACCGCTCAGTGGTGAGCGCCGCCGGTTTCCCAGTACCGCAAGTAATATGATCACCTTCTCTGGGTATACCAGTCAGTCAACTCGGCCCGTCCCTTCCGGGACGCGCCCTGCCCGGAGATGTCCATGTCTTCTCTCAACGATGCGGCCGACGACGCATTCGAAAACGCACGCTTCACCTACGAACAGCACATGCAGACGTGCCGCCAGTGCCATGCCGACGGCGCGCACTGCGCCGTGGCCAAGCACCTCCTGCGGATCTACAACAACGCCCGCAGGGACCGCCTCCGTGCCACGGGGTACCAGGCCCCGACGGTCGCACCGTGACGCCCGGGCCCGGTGACCGAGGTCAGACCGTGCCGCCGTACACCTCCGCCACGTTCGTGCGGGGCGGCGGGCCGTATCGGGTCGCCGGGCCCTGGGCGAAGGCGCGCAGCAGGTTCTCCGTGGTGCGCGTGACGAACGCGCGCGTGCGGCTGTCCATGCCATGGGCACGGCCGAGTTCGCCGGTGCCGGCGAGCAGGCCCTCCACCCAGCGCATGGTGCCGGCCGCGAAGACGCCCGCGCCGCCAGGAGTCGTGTAGTACGCCGAGTCGCTGTGACTGGGGCGGCCGGCGCACACGACGGGGGAGTGCGCGGTGATCTCCATGGGACCGGGGGCGGGAGAGCGGGGCACGACACGGTCGTACTCGGCTCCGACCAGATGGGCGAAGCCGTCACCCGGCCGCACACCGGTGCCGTCGTACAGCCAGTGATCGGCGGCTCGTACCACATACGGGGCGTCGACCGGATAGCCCTCGTAGAGGACACCGGTGAGCGAGGACTCCGGGTCGGCGGCGGGCGGGCTGCGGAAGTCGGTGGTCACCAGCGCCGGATCGGACGCATACGAGGGGTCGGCCCGATAGGACGTCTTGTAACAGATCACCGTACGGTCGCCCGCCTGCTCCCCGCCCTCCAGGCGGACCCGGCGGAAGCAGGTGTTCGCGCCGAGGAAGGCCACGTTGGTCCCGGCGTCCCGGGCCCGGGTGACGGACGCCCGCTGTTGCGGCGTCCAGTATTCGTCGTGTCCCAGACAGACGACCGCGTGCGCTCCGTCGAGCACCGACGGGTCGCGGTGGACGTCGACGCCCGTGGTGTAGGCGAGCGGAATGCGCAGGCGCTCGGCAAGCACCGCCACCGCCCACTCGTAGACCAGGAACTTCTCGGCGCCGTTGCCCTCGTAGGGGCGGTCGAAACTGACCGCGAGCGACCGGGTGTCGTATGCCCCCGAGGGGCCCGTGTAGAGGCTGTGGCCGCCCCAGTGGTTGTACGCCTGCCAGGTGGCCGGGGCGTGCAGCAGGACCGTGCGGCCCGCGCCCTCGGCGGAGCGGACGATCAGCGGGACGTGACGCTGGTGGCCGGTGTCCGCCTCCAGCCGCAGCAGATACGCGCCCTCCGGCCATCCGGTGGTGTCGAGGCTCAGCGACGTGGGCCAGTCGGCGCGCACGGTGCGGGTGGCGGGCAGCAGCAGCGGGGGCGGCTGGGCGCGGCCGGGTACGAGAGGCGACGTCCATATGAGGCGGGCCCGCTTGCCGCCGTACCAGCCGACGCGGAACGCCGAGACCCGGAACGACGCGGCGGTGGTCGACACATACAGGCCGCACTCCTGGCCCGGCACGATGCTCACCTGGTCGGTGTATCCGGCCACGGCATCAGGCGGGCCCGTCGAGCGGATCCGCCAGTCGGCCGTGCCCGGCGCGTGCTGTTCGGCCTCCGGCAGGAGCCGCCCGGCCCGGCCGGGCCGGGCACGCGGTGGCGGCGGCGTACAGGCAGCCGCCGCGCCCAGGCCCGCACCCGCGCACAGGGCCAGGAATCGCCGTCGGCTCGGGCCCTGCCCGTCCGCGGACGGAGTGCCGTGTGCTGGGGTCACCGCGCCTCCCGGATCCACCCCGGTTCGTCCTTCCTCCAGGCTCCCGATCCGGCTCCGCCTCCCGCAACCGCACGACCGCTGTGGACAGGCTCTACAACGGCGGATCCTCGACGAGTTCCAGCAGTGTGCGGGCGCTTTGTGCGGCCAGGGGAGCGGTTTCGGAGGCGGTCGGAAACAGCCGGCCCCAGGCGCGGGCACGCCCCAGGGCGCTCAGACGCCAGGCGAGGCTCGCCGCGCGCCGGAGTTCCGCCGCCGTCCGGCCGGTTCCGGTCCACGGCTCCAGATAGGCGTCCCGCAGGCGGGGCACCACGTCGGGTCCGTACCGGGCGCCGGCTCTGCCAGCTGTGACCTGCAGGCTGCAGAACGGGTGGGAGACGGCCGCGTCGCCCCAGTCGAAGAAGGTGTACCGGCCCGGCTCCGGATTGAACAGCTGGCCGTCGTGCAGATCCGAGTGGTCGAGCGAGTCCGCGATGCCGAAGGCCGCGAGTTCGCCGCACCAGTCCAGGAGGCGGGGCCTCAGTGCGTCCAGCCGGGCGCGTTCGTCCGGGCGGAGCGCCGCGTTCTCGGTGAGCAACTTGTCGAAGACCTCGGGCAGTTCCGAGGTCCGGGCACTCGGGACGCCCAGCCGTACGATCTCCCGCGCGTGCGGGACCAGGGCGTGCTGCATGCTCGCGTACTGGCGCAACAGGTCCTCCCACGCGTCGGGACCCACGGGCTCCCGCTCCAGCACGTTCCGGAAGAGTGAGCCCCCGTCCGGCAGCAGCGACCAGCCACGGCCGGCGTCGACCGCGAGCGGCTCCAGGACATGCTCCGGCACCCAGCGGGCCAGCGCGGAGGTCAGCGCACCCTCGAAACCACTGGCCGGCGGATTCGCCTTGAACCAGACGGCCTCACGCCCGGCCACCGGCACCCGCACCAGGACGGACCACGGCCGCAGCCGCACCTGCAGGGGGCCGGCCCTCCGCAGCCCGCGCGCGGCGAGTCCCGTCGCCACCCAGTCGAGGGCCGCGGTCCGCCAGGACTCCCGCTCCCAGGGCGTCACCGCGTCCTCGTACCGGCCGCGGTCCACGGTCGTCGACGCATCATGCTGCATCGGGCCATCTCAACATCGTGAACCGCGGGTGGCCAGCGGTTTTCCACGAGACCGGAGACGCGGCCAGGCGACTCGAAGTACGGAAAGAGACCCGACTCGCCTCGTGTGCCGCCGGTAAGCTCACGAACACATGTCCGGAGCGTCGTATGCGGCCAACTCCGAACAGACACAGCCGAATACAGTAGGGGGAACCGTGCCTCAACGGCACCACCGGCCCGCGCGCCTGGGGAGCGCAGCGGCCACCGTCGCCACCACGCTGGCCGTCACGGCGGGACTGGCGTTTCCGTCACTCGCACCCGCGTACGCAGCCACCACCGGAGTCGCGATTCCCGCGCCCGATGCCGACGCCGACCGCCGGATCACGGTGGTGACGGGCGGCCGCACCGGCGTGCTGTACCAGGAAGAGGGAACCGACGGGTACGTCTGGAGCAACACCAGGAAGGTGGTACCGGCGCTCAACGGCGTACCGGCGCAGTCCATCTTCTTCACGTCCGACTACGACAACAGGGTCTACTACTCCACGACCGCGGACGACGGCGGCATCACCATCACGGAACTGAGCCTGGACACCGGCGCCTCGCGAACCCTCGCACTGCCGAGCGGCTACCGACATCCGCAGGTGAGCAGCGGCTATGTGCTCGCCTCGCAGCAACAGGCCGACGGTACGTACGAATACCGGGTGACCAGGTTCAACGGCACCGACATCCAGGTGCAACTGCCGGCGGGCGCGACCGCGGAAGCCGCTCCGGAGATGCCGGCGAGCGACGGCTCGCAGTTCGTCGTCCGCTACCGGAAGGACGGCCGCGCCGCCTACGGCATCGTCGACGGCGTCTCCGGCGCCGTCACGCCCCTCCAGGTGAGTGGACCGGCGAGCAGCTTCCGGCTCACCGACGCCTGGGTGTCGTGGTACACCCGGGAGGACGGGACCGGGATCCGGATCAGGGCGCGGGGCAGCGCCGGCGGCAGTCCCGGCGTCCGGACCGTGCCGACCTCGTCCCCGGACACCGACGTCACCTCGTTCGTCGTCGGCAACAGCCTGCTGTGGTACGAGGGCTCCGGCGGGGCGCTGCGCAATCTGTCGCTCGGCGCGGACACGGCACCGCTCCTGACCGATGTCGAACAGGCCTGGCAGAACGGCGAGTCGGTGGCCGTGATCGGACGGGCCACCGCCGACAGCCCACGCACCCTGTACCTCCTCACCGGATCCGGCGGCAGCGAGGTCTCCGTCACGCCCTGGCACACGGTCTCTCCCGTGCACCACGACGGCTCGGTCGGTGCGCTCGGCCTCGACCGGGGCACCGTACGCCTCCTCAACACCCTCGGCGGCACCAGCACTCTGCACAGCCAGGACGTCGGCACAGCCCTGACGCCGGCCGGCGGGGCCCCGCTGACCCCGGCCGCCACCTCCGGCAGCACGGGTGCGGGCCGCTTCGCCGACGGCGGCGACGAGGGCCTCGCCCAGCTCACCACCGACCCGGCCACCGGCAACGACATCCTCACCACCGCGGCCGACCCGTCCGGCCCCATCGCCCTGCCGGCCAAGAACGGCAGGATCCTCGACGTCTCACCGCAGTACGTCCTCTACACGGGCGGTGGCAAGCAGTACGTCGTGGACATCACCGCCGGCACGGTCGTACGCGAACAGAAGGCCCAGGCGGCCGTTCTCGACCACAGCACGCTGTGGACACCGTCCGCCACCGCGGGCCAGGTCGTCGCCACCAGCCTGCGCACGGGCAAGGCGGTACGGACCGTCGACACCGGAGGCGGCTGCACACCGGACGACCTGCGGACCAACGGCACGCTCCTGTACTGGAGCTGCCGCGCCCTGCAGAAGGCCGGGATCAAGAACCTCGCCTACATGGACAAGACGTACTACGCCCCCGTCGGGGACGTGCTCCTCGGCGACGGCTTCTACGGCTACTACGACCCCGCCAGGAAGTCGATCCGGCTGACGGAGGTCCACAACGACGTCACCGACTCCCTCGGGGAGATCACCGGCGTCACGTCCACGGCGGCCGCCGACACCCGGGGTGTCACCTGGGCCGTCGACCGCGGCTCCAACAAGGTCGCCTACGTGGACGCGGACAGCACCGTCCATGTCGTCGGCGCCTACGACTACACCTGGCTCGCGTCCAAGCTGACCGCGCCCGACTCCAGCGCTCCCTCGTCGTTCGCGGTCACCGGCGGTGCGGCGCGGTGGGACGGCCGCTGGTGGCTGTCCAAGCCCGCCGCCTCCTGGCAGGTGACCCTCAAGAGCAACACCACCGGAGCGGTTCTGCGCACCTGGCAGGGCGGCCCCGCCCGCAGCGCCGTACGAGTGAGCTGGGACGGCAGGACGCAGGGCGGCGCACTGGTGCCCAACGGCGCCTACACCTGGACGCTCACCGCCGCCCCGGCCGACGGCAACGGCGCCGCGCTGTCCGCCTCCGGCACGGTCAAGGTGTCCGGCGCCGACGCCGTACGGCGCGACCTTGCGGGCTCCGACGGGATCGGCGACCTGATGACGCTCGGCTCCTCCGGAGCCCTGACCGTCCAGAAGGGGGACGGCAAGGGCGCGTTCTCCGGCAAGGTCACCGGGTCGGGCTGGGCCGCCTCCGTCAAAGCCGTCCCGTTCGGCGATCTCAACGGCGACCGCTGCAACGACGTACTGGTGCGGTTCGCCAACGGCACTCTGCGCGCATACCGGCCCGGCTGCGGCAAGGCCGTCACGCCGTCCACCGCGTACACCGCGCTGGGCACGGGCTTCGACCAGTACGACGTCCTCACCTCACCCGGTGACGTGAGCGGTGACGGACGCGCGGACCTCGTCGCACGGAGCGCCAGGACAGGTGCGGTGTACCTGTACAAGGCGACCGGCTCCGGGAAGCTGTCGGCGCGGGTGAAGCTGTACGCGGACTGGTCCGGCTACAAGAAGGTCATCGGTGCCGGTGACCTCGACAGCGACGGCCATGGTGATCTGCTGGTCCAGGACAAGTCGAACAAGCTGTGGCGCTTCAACGGCACCGCGTCGGGCACGTTCAAGGCTCGGGCGAAGGTCTTCGACACCTGGGGTTCCTCGTACAACGCCGTCGTCGGCATCGGTGACATCACCGGGGACGGCAAGGCGGACCTCGTCTCCCGCGACACCTCCGGTGTGCTGTGGCGTGAAAACGGCACCGGCAAGGGCTCCTTCGGCGGCCGCACGAAGATCGGCTCGGGCTGGGGCACGTACAAGGGCGTGTTCTAGCCCCGGGCCTGCACGAGGGGTGGAGCTTACCGAGAACCCGGGAAGTGCCTCTGAGCTGTAACGACAGGACGTGCTGAGGATCCTGTACGGGCTAGCGGAAGAGGCACTTCCCATGTGCAGATCAGTAATTACGGGTTACGGACGGGGCTTCCCGGGGGCTTCCCGGTGTGGTCGGTCACGGCAGGATCTCGATGTACCCGTCGGTTCCGTGCACTCGGATCCGCTGCCCGTCCCGGATCAGCCGGGTGGCCTGCTCCACGCCCACGACGGCCGGCAAGCCGTACTCCCGGGCGATCACTGCACCATGGGTCATCAGGCCGCCCACCTCCGTCACCAGGCCCGCGATTCCCACGAACAGCGGCGACCAGCTGGGGTCCGTGAAGGCCGTGACCAGGATGTCGCCCGCTTCGAGGTCGGCCTCCGCCATGTCGAGGATGACGCGGGCCCGTCCCTCGATGGTCCCGGCGGAGACCGGCAGGCCGATCAGGGCGCCGGCCGGCACGTCGTCGCGCCGATAGGCCCCGGTGACGGCCTCACCGTCCGAGGTGAGCACCCGGGGCGGTGTGAGCGCGTGGTACGACCGGAACGCGTCCTTGCGCTCCTGGATGAGCCGGCCATCCACCCGGTGCGAACGCACGACGTCGTGGAGTTCCTGGAACGTGAGGTAGGAGATGTCCTCCATCTCAGCAATCACGCCCGCCTGCACGAGGCGCTCGGTCTCCTCCAGCAGGGCCTGCTTGTAGACGAAGTAGCGGCTGACGATGCCGTACTTCGGGTACTCCCGGTACCCGATGAAGGTTCTGACCCGGTCGATCATCCGCTTGGCCTCGTCGGCTTTCCGGTCCCCGTCCGGCAGGGCCCGCAAGCGGGACAGCACGTCCTGTTCCTTCTTCTGCGCCTTCTGCCGCCCTTGCTCGAAGCGCCGCTCGGCAGCGCCCGGCTCGAAGTTCCTGACGTTGTCGAGGATCACCGGCACGAGCGTGGTGGGGCGCTCGCGCCAACGCGGCCTCGTGATGTCGATCTCGCCGACGCAGCGCATGCCGTACCGGTCGAGGTAGGCCTCAATGGCGTCGCGCGCTTCGGTCCCGCCCGCGAGCTTCGCCAGCTCGCCCAGGAAGGCTTCGTTCTCGACGTACTCGACGCCCTGCAGGAACGCCACCACCTCCGGGTGCGGGCGGATCACGTCCGCGACGTCGAGCAGCGCAAGTCCCATCTCCGACGTGACGTTGTCGGGGGCGGACAGCGTGAGCGTGTCAGCCGCGTTCTTCTCGCCCAGCCACTCCTGCAGCTTGTCGTTGAGCCACCAGGTGGCCTCCATCCCCGCCATGATCGCCTGCATGCTCAGTGGATCACCGAGGACTCGCTTGTGCTCCTCGAAGGCCTCCAGCAGGAAGTCGAAGAGCGCCGGTCCCGTCTTCGTCCGGATGTCGTGCTCCAGGGCGGCGATGGACGCCTGGCTGCGTTCGATCAGCTCGGTGACGGTGGCGGGATCGGTCTCGATCGGGGCGGGCGCACCGCCGACCGGCTGCGCGCCGGGACCCGCGTCCGGGAGCGAGGGGACGAAGTCGTCGCCGTCGAGGACGGTCTCCAGAGCGTCCCTGACCAGCGGATCGCCTCTCCCTACGAGGTCCAGGAGGCCGGCGCGGCTCGCGGGCGAGGCCAGGCGCCGGGTGACGTCGACGAACAGCCTCCCGCCGGCCTCCTGCATCGGCACCATGGCCGTCAGCTGCCACATGGAGAGCCCCAGGGGCTTCATGGGGTCGGTCATCATCTGCTGATGGCCGACGGAGACGTAGACGTGGTTCTCCTGGTCGCCGGTCTCGGGGATGGGGAACAGCGTCGTGATCGGCCGGCTCTGAACGATCTGGAAGCCGTCGTCGACCAGGCACCATTCGATGTCCTGCGGGCGGCCGAAGTGTGCTTCGATCCGCCGTCCGAGCTGCACGAGCCGCACGACCTGCGCATCCGTCAGCGCCGGCTGCTCCTGCCGCTGCAAGTCGATCGCCACTTCCTGCGTGCCGCCGGTCGGCAGGGCGTGAACGGCACGCTGCTTGGCGGCGATCGCCTTGGCGACCACCTCGCCGTGTCGCACCTTGTAGACATCCGGGTTCACCAGGCCGGAGACCAGGGCCTCGCCGAGGCCGAAGCCGGCGTCCACGGTGGCGACCTTCCGGTTGCCCGTGACGGGGTCGGCCGTGAACAGGATGCCGGACGCCTGCGGGAAGGCCATCTGCTGCACGACCACGGCCATGTGGACCGTACGGTGGTCGATGCCGTTCCGCTGGCGGTAGGTCACGGCCCGCTCGGTGAACAGCGAGGCCCAGCACCGGCTGACGTGCTGGAGGATCGCCGTCGGCCCCACGACGTTCAGGTACGTGTCCTGCTGGCCGGCGAAGGAGGCCGTCGGCAGGTCCTCTGCCGTCGCGCTGGATCGGACGGCGTAGGCGGCCTGTTCGCCGAGCCGGCCGAGCGCGCGAGTGATCGCCGCCGCGAGATCGCCCGGGACGGCGATCCCTTCGATGGTCCCGCGAATCTGCGCGCTGAGCGTGCGGATCGCCTCCCGGTCGTCCGGATTCAGGCGCGACAGCTGATCGAGCAGATCGTCGAGCGACGGCGCCTCCGCCATGGTCCGCCGGAAGCCGTGCGTCGTCACGCAGAACCCACCCGGCACGCGGATGCCTTCGATCCGCGACAGCCCGCCCAGGTGCGCGCCCTTGCCGCCGACGACCGCGACCTGCGTCTCGTCGACCTCTTGAAGATCCAACACGTACTGCTCAATCACTGCGATACCTCCGAGGCAGCCGTGCTCCATTGCACTGCGGTGGCCGATCGAATCACCGGCGCTTCCCACTCTGTCGAACCTCTTGTCGAGCACGTCCTCATCCCTGGTCGTCTTTCCTCTGACGGGTCGGCCGGCCGCGCAGCCCGAACGGGCGGCGCACACCCCCGCACCTCCGCGCCGGGCACCCGCAACGGCACTGCCGGTACCACCACTGGTCGACGTCACCGCGTCCCCTCATACGTCGACTCATACGTCGACAACGGCACACGCACGTCGTCCCGCGTTTCCGCGAGTTGTGGCATCGGCCGACGATTCTGCGCCGTGACCCGGGTCTTGCGGCAAGCCCCCCAGCGCGCTATAAGTTGAGAGTGGCAAGGAGAGAGTTCTCCTTGCCTCTGCTTTTTTGGCCGTCCAACGGAACGGACAAGCCTCTCGCGAAGCAGGGCCTTGTGTCCACAGAGGCCGTGTGCGGGTGACCTCGAGTGGCGATTGAACAGGCCTGTCGGGGCGCACTGCCTTCGCGACGCAGGCGGCCGAAGACGTTGCATCCCGAGACTGTTGATGTGATGCGCACCACTGTCAGGGTGCTTCGGGTCGGGCATGCACGATCATGATCGAATGGACGCTAGTTTCCTTGGCATCACTGAGCTGGTCGAAGCCCCGTCCGTGGCGGTCGTAGTCGACGTCATGCGTGCTTTCACGGTGACTGCCTGGGCCTTTGCCCAGGGGGCGGAAAAGATCGTTCTTGCCGAGTCGCTGGATGAAGCCCTGGCGCTCAAGTCTCGCCACCGGGATTGGGTGGCCCTCAAAGACGGGCCGCCCGCGCCCGGGTTCGACATGGTCAACTCGCCGGGCCTGCTGCGGTCTGTTGACCTTGGCGGTCGGACCGTTGTGCAGAAGACCACGGCAGGGACGGTCGGCGCCCTTGCGGTCAAAGAGGCGTCGCTGGTGCTGTGTGCCGGCTTCGTGGTGGCGGAGGCAACGGCTCGGCTCTTGCGGACACGCAAGTGCGACCGTGTCACGTTCGTGGTCACTGGCGAGGATGGGCGCGCCGATGAAGATTTGGCGTGCGCTCAATACATCGCTCGCAGGGCCACCGCGGCCGGGACGGATGCTGCTGAGTTCCTCCGCCGCGCCGGCGAGTCGCGCGCCGCCGCCGAGCTGGCTGAGGGTGTGCGTCAAGGAGTCCATCCTGATGACGTCGCACTCTGTCTCGAGCTCGACCGGTTCCCCTTTGCCATGAGAGCGACCTCGGAAGACTCGCTCATGGTCCTGCGTCCGTGCACCGTGCCTCCGCTGACCGACGGGGCTTCGGCCTGATCGCTGGTGATGTCCGACTCTCGCGATGCGAGAGCCGGCATCCGGTCGGGTGTGCGGCATCGGTTGCCTGTCCCGATGACGGTGGTTCGGGGTGGCCGGAGGAGGAGTAGGGCTTCGCGGCAGACATCGGCGTCGGCGACGACTGCGGACCGGCCGTCGACGGGGGCAGCAGCGGCATCTGGTGGCCGCAGGCGGCGGTGAACACATCGCGCTGTCCGTCGACCAGCTCGGCGATCACGGGTCGTGGTCGGGCCGTCCCGCCGCACCGACCAGATTCTCCTTCTGTGCACCGATCAACCGGTAAGTGGGCGCGTTCCGGCCGAAGCAGTTTTTTGGTGTTGCTTGACCCGTCGAATGCCACCGCAGGGCGGCGGAATTCCGGCCGGGGACGGGCTCTTCCCTGACGTGCCCGATGTCCTATTTGACTCCTGCCGACGTGACGTCGCAGTGTCACGCTCCGCTGCCCTGCTTCGGTGGATCATGACGCTCTGTTCATTGCGCCGGGTTGGTGGCTCCGCTAGCGTTGCCGGTGATCAGCAGAGAGACAGATGTGACGGGGGCTCTTTCTGGGGTCTCGTGGCCGCGGGGTCAGCGGTCTGCGTTACGGGGGTGTATTTGTGCAGGCGTTTTCCATGGGTAGAGCGGTTGTATCGTCCAAGTCCGACGGGGCGAGACGCCGTTGCCCTCTCCTTGTGTCCCAGGGCTAGCGACGGCCTTCGAGTTCGCACGGCTCCCTTGAGCTTTCACGGGCTGACAGTTTCTTGACTCCCTTTCCGTCCGTAATGAATCGTGACGTTCGCATCCGGAATTTCCCCTGCGGGGTCCGGATATTTTCCATGCTGTTCTGGGATGGATATCGATGGCCAACTCGCCGACCTTCACCGAGACTTTCACCGTCACCACTGACAATCCCCTGTTACGCGGACACGTCGTGTACGGGCGTAATCTTCTGCCGGGCGTCGGCTATGTGGATCTGGTGCTGCAAGTCCTGGCCCGGCACGGCCATCCCATGGCGCACGTCGCCTTACGCAACCTCACCATTCTCGCGCCGCTCGTCGTCGCGCCCGGCGAGCAGGTCCTGACCACGGTCGCAGCACGGCCGGCGCCGAAGGACGAGTGGCGTATCGAGGTCCGCAGCCGGCGCCGGCAGGACACCGAGGACGTCCTGCACGCGGTGGTCATGGCCCGCCGATGCGCACCGGACCCCTTCCCCGAGCGGCTGCCGCTCCCGCTCGGCGGGGCGGACAGACTGACCCCCCTCGCCGACATCTACGCCTGGCTCCGGGAACACGAGCTGGTCCACTCGGGCCTGATGAAGATCGACGGTGTGGTCCACCACCGCCCCGGAGACTGGGTCGTGGAGCTGGAACTCCCCCCGGCGCAGCGGGACAGCGCGGACGGCTTCCTCTTCCACCCGGCACTGTTCGAGGCGGGACTGCTCGGCGGCAGCGTGAACAGCCACATGCTGCACGACGAAAACGACGAAGACGGGGACGTGGCTCTCTACCTTCCCCTCGTGTTCGAGTCGTTCCGGGCGACAGCACCTCTGGGCAGGCGCTGCTACGTCAGGGTCGCGGCCGCCTCGACGAGCCGCGACGACCAACTCATCCGACTGACGGCCGAGTTCTACGACGCGACGGGGGCCAAGGTCGCCGAGGTCGGCCGGCTCGCGGCCAAGCGGGTGCCGACCGCCGCGGCCCTCGACGTCCGGGACACGGCGACGGCTGACGCAGGGGGATCGGAGGCCCCGGTGGCAACCGCCGCGGCCGCAGCCGGACAGCCTCTCGTCGCTCTGCTGAGGGAACTGGTCGCGGCACGGTCAGGGCTGTCTCCGGCAGAGGTCGGGACGCACTCCGGTTACTACGACCTGGGACTGACCTCCGCCGCCCTCGTGGGCCTGGTGAGCGAGTTGGAGGAGCGGCTCTCCCTGGAGCTGTCCCCGACCGTCGTCTTCGAATACACCACCATCGCGCAGCTTGCGGCCTGGCTCGAAACCCGCCTCGCGGAGTCCGGAGCCCGAGCGGAGCCCCGCGCGGCGGCCCCGTCCCGCCCCGACGGCCCCGCATCGGACGCCGTTCGGCCCGACGGCCCGCTGCACGCCCTGTGCGCCGAGCTGAGCGGCGAGACAGCGGCCCTCCTGGGCCTGCCTCCCCAAGAGATCGACCGGGACACCGAGTTGACGGAACTCGGCTTCGACCTCGTCGGCCGGTCCGCCTTCGTGGAGCGCCTGAACGACCGCTACGGCCTGGCTCTCACACCCGCCGTGCTCTCCGCGTACCCGACCGTGCGACGGCTGTCGGCCCACCTGCTCGACCGGCACGGCGACAGCGTCGCCGGCTCGTCGCCCACTCCCGGAACGGCACCGGGTCCCGCGCCTGACAGCCAGGTCCGAGCCCGCCCGCCGGCACACCCGATGCTGCACACCCGGCTGGCGCCGGACGACGGAACCGCGTTCCTGACCCGCCTCGACGGCAGCGAGCCGTACCTGCGTGACCACCTGGTGCGCGGTGCCCGGACCCTGCCCGGGGTCGCACACCTGGAGATGGCGCGAGCGGCGGTGGCCGCCGCCCTCGACGCTCCGCCCGCATCCCGGGTGCGGCTGGAGGACGTCGTATGGCTGCGTCCCGCGCTGAGCGGACCGGAGGGCCTGGAGCTGCGGGTCGCCGTGCGCCGGGCCGCCGGCGGCCTGATGGAGTTCGAGATCGCGGCACCGGGCGACGGCGACACCCTCTGCTGTCAGGGACGGGCGCGTCGTGTCGAGGGCACCGAACCCGGCCTGCCACCGCTGGACCACGTGCGGGCCGGATGCGCCGGGCCGGAGATCCCGGCGGCCCGCGTGTACGCCCTGTTCGCCGGCGCCGGCCTGGAGTACGGCCCCGCCCAACGCTCCTTGACCCTCGTGCGTACGGGCACCGACGCGGACGGGCAGCCGCAGGTGCTGGCCGAACTGCGCCTGCCCGCCGCCGCCGACCCGCTGGCCGGGTGCGTGCTGCATCCCGCCCTGCTGGACGGGGCCCTGCAGGCCATGGCGGGCCTCCGTCTCACGGACGACGATCCGCGGAAGCGGTCGTCCGGACCCGCGCTGCCCTTCTCCGTCGAGCGTGTGGACGCATACCGCGCCACTGCCGACCGGGCCTTCGCCTGGGTCCGGTACCGGCCGGGCAGCGGCCCGGACGCGGCGCGGCCCCTGCTTGACGTCACGGTCTTCGACGAACAGGGCCGCGTCTGCGCCGACCTGACAGGGCTGAGCACCCGCGCCCTGCCGGAGACCTCGGAGTCCGCCCCACGGCTGACCGAGGCGGGGTCGTCCACCGCACAGGACACGGACATCGCTGTCATCGGCGTCAGCGGACGCTACCCGGACGCGGCGGACCTGGACGAGTTCTGGGAGAACCTGCGCTCCGGCCGCGACTGCGTGCGCCGGCCGCCGGCCGACCGCTGGGAGCCGCACGGCCGGGCGGCCACGGACGGCACCGGCGACCTGTGGGGCGGCTTCCTCGACGGCATCGACCTCTTCGACCCGCTGTTCTTCCAGATCTCGCTGCGGGAGGCGGAGCTCCTCGACCCCCACGAGAGGCTGTTCCTGCAGTGCGCGCACCATGTCCTGGAGGACGCCGGCTACACCGGGGAGCTGCTCAGCCGCACCTCCGGTTCGGTGGGCGTGTTCACCGGCGTGATGTATCAGGACTACCAGCTCTACGGTGCACAGGCCCAGGAGCGGGGGCTGCCGGTGGCGTTGTCCGGGAGCGCGTCGTCGGTGGCGAACCGTGTGTCGTACGTCTACGGGTTCACCGGACCGAGCATGAGCGTGGACACCATGTGCTCGTCCTCGCTGACCGCCATCCACCTGGCCTGTGAGGCCATACGCAGCGGCCGGTGCGGAGCCGCGCTGGCCGGCGGGGTGAACCTGACCTCGCATCCCAACAAGTACCTGATGCTGGAGCAGCGCAACTACCTCTCCAGCGACGGCCGCTGCCGCAGTTTCGGCGCCGGCGGCGACGGTTACGTGCCCGGCGAGGGCGTCGGAGCCGTACTGCTCAAGCCCCTGGCACGCGCCGTGGCGGACGGCGACCACATCCACGCCGTGATCAAGGGCACCGCGGTCAACCACGGTGGCCGCACCCCCGGTTACACCGCGCCCAGCCCCGTGGCCCAGAGCCGGGTCGTGGGCGAGGCGCTGGCCGCGTCCGGCATCGATGCCCGCTCGATCGGTTACATCGAGGCCCACGGCACCGGTACCTCGCTGGGTGATCCGATCGAGATCGCCGGCCTCATGCGGGCCCTGGAGGCGGCCGGACCTCTGCCGGACCACTGTGCGATCGGGTCGGTCAAGTCCAACATCGGCCATGCCGAGAGCGCGGCCGGGATCGCCGGAGTCACCAAGGTGCTGCTCCAGATGCGGCACCGGCAGCTCGTCCCCAGCCTGCACGCGAGCACCCTCAACCCGCACATCGACTTCGACGGCACCCCGCTGCGCGTACAGCGGAGCCTGGAACCCTGGCGGCGGCCCGGCGAGGCCGACGGCGGAGAAACCCTGAGCGGCCCGCGGGTCGCCGGGGTCTCCAGCTTCGGGGCGGGCGGCTCCAACGCGCACATCATCCTCAGCGAGTACGAGACACCCGCACCGCCACCGAGGTCACGGACGGCCGGACGGCCGGCGCTGCTGGTGCTCTCCGCCGCGAGCGAGCCCCAACTGGTCGAGCAGGCCCAACGGTTGGCGGCGCGGCTGGCGGAGCTGACCGAGGACGACCTGCCCGACGCGGCCTGGACGCTCCAGACGGGCCGCACGGCACTGCAGGAGCGGCTGGCGTTCTCGGCGGGCTCGCTCGCGGAAGCCAGGGCCCTGCTCGCCGAGTTCGCCGCCGGCCCCGGGCGGCCGGGCGCCTGGCTGCGCGGCAGCGTGCTCACGGAAGCCGAACCGGACGACGCGGAACGGGCCGGCGCCCTCGACGACTGGTTCCGCGATGCGGCCTGCGACCGGCTGCTTCGCCTGTGGGCCAGGGGAATCGAGGTGCCCTGGGAGACCGTGCAGACGGCCTACCGGACGAACGGTCCCGACGGTGCGGCCGCCGCGGAACCGCGCCCGCGCCGGATACCGCTGCCCGGCTACCCCTTCGCACGTGAGCGCTGCTGGATCGACCTCGACGCTCCTGCCGAGCGAGTCGTCGAGGCGGGGCGGAACCTCCCCGGCGACGGGCAGGACGGCGCCGTGGTGCTGCTGCGCCCGGGCTGGGCGGCCGGCGAGCCGGCAGCCGCGGCCGGCCAGGAGAGCGGATTCTCCGCACACCGCGTGACCGTGGTCGGCACCCTCACCGCGAACGAGCGCGACACCCTGCGGGCCGCCCTCCCGCCGCAGGCCCACTGCCGGTTCGTCGAACCCGCCGACGGCCCGGTGGACCGCCGGTTCACCGACGTCACACGCGAGGTGTTCACACAGATCCAGGACATCCTGCGCCCGGGACTCGTCCGGCCGTTGCTCTTCCAGCTGGTGCTGGCGCAGCCGACGGCCACGGAAGCGGAGCGGGACCGGCTCGCCTGCCTGCGCGGACTGACCGGGCTGCTGCGCACCGCCGGGCACGAGAACCCGCTGCTGCACGCACAGCTCGTGGACTGTCTCGACGGAGCCTCCCCGGCCACCGTCGCCGCCCGGATCACCGCCGAGGCCGCACCCCGCCCCGAGCCCGAGGTGCGGTTCCGTGACGGCCGCCGGTACACGGCGGTGCTGGACGAAGTCGGCACGGGCGGCGCCACGACCGTTCCCTGGCGCGAGCACGGCGTCTACCTCATCACCGGGGGCGCCGGCGCCCTGGGCCGGATCGTCGCGGACGACATCGCCGCCTCCGTACGGCACGCCACGGTGATCCTCGTCGGCCGCTCGGCACTCACCGGGGACCAGCGGTCCGCACTGGACGGGCTGCGCCGGGCCGGGCTGACGGTGGAGCACCGGCGCACGGATGTCGCGGACCGGACCTCGGTCGCCCGGCTGCTGGCCGACGTCACCCGCGAGCACGGCCCGTTGACCGGCATCCTGCACGGCGCCGGGATCACCGAGGACAGGCTCATCGTGAGCAAGTCCCCGGCAGAGCTGGAGCGCGTCCTGGCACCCAAGGTCGCCGGGCTCGTCCACCTCGACGAGCTGAGCCACGACCAGCCGCTGGAGGTGTTCGCATGCTTCTCGTCGGCCAGCGGCACCTTCGGAAACCTCGGCCAGGCCGACTACGCCGCCGCCAATGCCTTCATGGACGCCTACGCGGTGCGCCGCAACCTGCTCGTCGCTTCGGGCGAGCGCAGGGGCAGGACCGTGTCCGTCGGCTGGCCGCTGTGGGCCGACGGCGGCATGGGAACGGACGAGGTCGTCGCACAGCGGATGCGGAACCTCGGTCTGGTCCCGTTGGAGACCGGGCCGGGGCTGGCCGTGCTGCACCGCGCACTGACCGACCGGGACGCCACCGGGGACGGGCAGCTCGTCGTGTTCGCGGGCCGGCGCGAGGCGCTGCCCCGGATCACCGGCCGCGCCGCCGGCCCGGGCGACGTGGCCGCAGGCTCCGGAGACGGGACCGGCCCCTCTCAGCCCGCAACCGATGCGGTGACGGACTCCGCGGGCGACGAGAACCGGCACCTGGAGGACCGCGCGGTCGGCCATCTGCGGCGCGTCCTCGCCGACATCCTCAAGCTCGCTCCGGAGCGTCTGCATCCCGACGTCGAGCTGGAGCGGTACGGCATGGACTCCGTCCTGGCCGTCACCGCGGCCACCCGGCTGGAAGCGGCGTTCGGCCCCTTGGCCAGGACCCTGCTGCTGGAGCGGCCGACCCTCAGGGAACTGGCCCGCTACTTCGCCACCGAGCACCCGTCGGCGCTGCGCATCCTGCTGGGTGAGCCCCGGCCCGCCCCCGCCACATCACCGGCGTCCTCGGTTGCGGACCCCGCAACCCCGAAGCCGGCATCCCCCGGCCAGGACGCGCAGATCGCAACCGCGCCGGAGCGCGCCCCGCGCGGGCGCGCCGAACGCAGAGGTGAGTTCATGGACGTCGCTGTCATCGGCATGGCCGGGCGCTACCCGCAGGCGCAGGACCTGGACGCCCTGTGGACCCACCTCCGCAACGGCGCGGACTGCGTCACCGAGCCGCCCGCCGACCGCTGGGAGGGCATCCACCCGACCGGGACCTGGGGCGGATTCCTCGACGGGATCGACCGCTTCGACCCGGGGCTGTTCGGCATCTCGCCCCGCGAGGCGGCGGTGATGGACCCGCAGCAGCGACTGTTCCTGGAAACGGTGTGGGAGCTGCTGGAGGGCTGCGGCATCACCCAGGAGGTGATCGAGCGACAGTACGGGCGAAGCGTCGGCGTCTACGTGGGAGCCGCCTACCAGCTGTACCGTGCGGACCCCTCCGATCCCACCCTCGCGGCACTCACCTCGACCGCCTCCTACAACCTCATCGCCAACCGGGTCTCCCACTTCTTCGGGCTGGAGGGGCCGAGCCTGGCGGTGGACAGCATGTGTACCTCCTCGGCCATGGCGATCCACCTCGCCTGTGCCGACCTGCACCGCGGGGAGAGCGAGCTGGCCGTCGCCGGCGGCGTGAACCTGGCCACGCACCCCGACAAGTTCCTCGCGCTCTCGGAGATGCGGATGCTGGGCAGCCACCCGGGCAGCCGCAGCTTCCGCGACGGCGACGGCTACCTCCCCGCCGAGGCGGTGGGCGCCGTACTCCTCAAGCCGCTGGACGCCGCACTGCGCGACGGGGACGTCGTACACGCCGTGATCAAGGGCACCGCCTCGCTGCACAGCGGCCGCGCCAACAGCTTCATGACCCCCAGCCGCAGGGCCCAGGTCACCGTCATGCGCCGAGCGCTGGAGCGGGCCGGCGTCGCTTCCGACTCGATCGGCTACGTCGAGTCCTCGGCCAACGGCACGGCACTGTCGGACGAGATCGAACTGAGCGCTCTGCGCGAGGTGTTCGACGGCGCGGCCGAACCCGTGGCGGTCGGTTCCGTGAAGTCGAACATCGGGCACCCGGAGGCCGCCTCGGGCGTCGCCCAGCTCACCAAGGTCGCCCTCCAGTTCCTCCACCGCGAGCTGGTCCCGCTCGCCGAGCCCGGTGAGCCCAACCCCAACCTCGGCCTGGACGGCGGCCCGCTCGCCCTGTGCGAGCGGCTGGCCCCCTGGGAACAGCGGCCGGACGCGCAGGGCCGCCCGGTCGCCCGGCGCGCCCTGATCAACTCCGTGGCCGCGGGCGGAAGTCACGTCAGCCTGGTGATCGAAGCGCCGCCGGAGACCGCGGCCGACCCCGCGGAACCGGCCGCTGCCGGACCCCATCTGGTGGTGGTGTCCGCAGCCGGGCCGGCGCGTCTGCGCACGGCGGTACGGCGGCTGCACGAGTTCCTCGGCAACAGCGAGGCCGTGGACCTCGCGGACGTCGCGTACACGCTGCAACTGGGCCGCGAGGCCATGCCCGAGCGGCTCGCCGTGGTGGCCGCGAGCGTGGCGGAACTGCGCGACGCCCTCACCCGCTGCCTGGCCGGCGGCGACGGCTCGGACACGACTGACACCCCGCGCGGTGGAGCCGTGCACATGGGCAACGCCGAGGGCGCGGCAGCCCCCCTCATGGCGGTGCTCGACGGTGCCCGGGGCGAGGCGTTCCTCTCCGCCCTGGTCGCCGACCGCGATCTGGAACGGCTCGCCGAGCTGTGGGTGTCCGGTGCCCGGATCCCCTGGCGGGGGCTGCACCCGCGGCGCCGCCGCCCGGTACCGCTGCCGGGTACCGCCTTCGAGCGGGGAAGCTACTGGCTCGGCCGCACGGGCACGGCGGCGCCCGTGACCCCCCGGACCGAACGCGTGCGGCCCGCGACGGCAGAACCCGCGCCTACGGAGGTGGCAACGGCCGCCAGGGAACGCATCGTTGTGGAGGTCTGCGCCGAAGTGCTCGGCTTCCGGCCCGACGAACTCGGCCCCGGCGACATCTTCCAGGCCCTGGGCGGGCACTCCCTGCTCGCCCACCGGTTCGCCGCGCTGCTTCTGGAGCGGGGGCTGGACTGCACGGTGCCCACGATTCTGCAGGCCCCCACCCTCGCGTCCCTGGCGCAGGCGGCGGGTGCGGCGGGCCTCGCCGAGGCGGGGGAGCCGGTACCCGTGAGGGGTGAAGCGGACCTCCCCGGCCCGGCACAGCCGGCCGAGGTGCCCCCGCGTACCGAACCCGCCCCGGCCTCCGGACCGATGGACGTCACGGTCGCCCCTGCGGAGTCCGTCCCCGCGCCGCCGGATGTCGCCCCGGCCGCGGCGGACGTCGTCGCCGCGCCGGTCGATGCCACCTACACGCCGACGGACGCGATCCTCGCGCCAGTGGGCGTTCCCGCGGGCAGTACCCGTATCACCCCCGCCATGCTGCCCCTGGTGTCCCTCACCGAGGACGAGCTGGCGGCGGTCGTCGCCGCGGTACCCGGCGGTGCCGGGAATCTTCAGGACGTGTACCCGCTCGCACCCATGCAGGAGGGCATGCTCTTCCACCACGTCAGGGACGGCGGACACGACCCGTACGTCTCCTCGGGGCTGTTCTCCTTCGCGGACCGCGCACGCCTGGACCGGTTCGTCCAGGGCCTGCGGGCGGTGATCTCCCGGCACGACGCACTGCGTACCGTCATCCTCGCCGACGGGCTCGGCAGCCCGGTCCAGGCCGTGCTGCGGCACGTGGAACTCGCCGTCGACGAGATCGAGCTGCAGCCCGGCACGCCCGCCAAGGACCAGCTGGCCGAGCTGATCCGGGCCGCCGCGCCCATGCCGCTCGACCAGGCCCCGCTGATCCGGCTGCGGACCGGACGACACCCGGGCACCGGTGTGTGGCACGCGGCGATGAGCCTGCACCACACCATCCACGACGCCTCGTCGCTCGGCCTGCTCTTCGCCGAGATCGTCGCGCACATCGAGGGCCGGGCGGACACCCTGCCGGACCCGGTGCCCTATCGCGCCTTCGTCGAACACACCCGCCGCCGGGCGGAGGACACCGACGCCTCCGGCTTCTTCTCCGAGCTGCTCGGCGACATCACCGAGCCGACCGTGGTGTTCGGACTGCAGGACGTGCACGGCGACGGCCGGCAGGTCCGCGAACTGCGCCGGATGCTCGACGACGGCCTGGGCAGGAGGGTCCGGGCGGTGGCTGCCGAGCTGGGGACCAGCCCCGCGACGCTGTTCCACGCCGGCTGGGCCCTGACCGTGGCGGCCTGCGCCGACCGCGACGACGTGGTGTTCGGCACGGTCATGTCCGGGCGCGTGCAAGGCCCCGCCGGCATCGATCGGATGGTCGGCACCTTCATCAACACCCTGCCGGTGCGCCTCGATCTGGCCGGCCGGAGCGTGCGGGATCTGGTGCGGCGGACCGAGGAGGTCCTGCACGGCATCCTGCGCCTGGAGCAGACGCCGCTCAGCGAGGCCCGGGCCCACAGCGGACTGTCCGGTCCCGAACAGGCGCTGTTCAACGCGATCCTCAACTACCGCCGGCTGCCGGACGAGGACGGCACCGGCCGCCTGCTCGAACGGGTCGGCATCACCCCGCTGTCCGAGGTCCTCGAACGCAGCAACTACCCAGTGACCGTCTCCGTCGACGATCTGGGCCGGTCGTTCCGGATCGAGGCCCTGATCCACCGGGCGCAGGACGCCGATGTCGTCGTCGACTGCCTGGAAGCCGCCATGGCCTCCCTCGTCGACGCGCTGTCCGCCGCGGAGCACGCCGCGCGTCCGGCGCTGGAACTGCCGGTGCTGCCGTCCGCGATGGCGCGCCGCGAACTCGCCGAGTACGCCTGGGAACCGGCGACGACCGAGGAGCCCGGCGGCGGCGCCGGGCGTCGTCTGCATGTGTGGTTCGAGGAGGTGGTGCGGGGTGTTCCGGATGCGGTGGCGGTGCAGTGCGAGGACCGGTCGCTGACCTATGGCGAGTTGAATGCGCGGGCCAATCGGCTGGCTCGGTATCTGCGTGCGTCGGGTGTGGGGCGTGAGTCGTTGGTGGCTCTGTGTCTGCCGCGCAGTGAGTGGCTGGTGGTGTGTGCGCTCGCGGTGCTGAAGGCGGGTGGCGCGTATGTCCCGCTGGATCCGTCGGCGCCGGCCGAGCGCTTGGGCCATGTGCTCAGGGACAGCGCCCCCCGGGTGCTGCTGGTGGACGGCGGGGTCCCGGAGGGGCTGGACGCCGGCGGCGCCTCCGTCGTCGACGTACCGCGGGACGCCGACCGCTGGGCGGGACTGCCCGCCGCGGACCTGCCGCCCGTGCCCGGTGCCTCCCCGGACGACCTGGCGTACGTGATCTACACCTCGGGTTCGACCGGGCTGCCCAAGGGCGTGATGGTCGAACACCGCAACGTCGCCCGCTTCTTCGTCGCGGCGCAGGAATGGTTCGGCTACCGGCCCGGGGACGTGTGGACCCTGTTCCACTCCTTCGCCTTCGACTTCACCGTGTGGGAGATGTGGGGCGCGCTGCTGCACCGCGGCCGCCTGATAGTGGTCACCCAGGAGACGGCGCGCAGCCCGCGGGACTTCTACACGCTGCTGTGCGAGGAGGGCGTCACCGTCCTGGGCCAGACGCCCACCGGAATGGGGCAGTTGATCGCGGCGCAGGGCGAGGACGGTGCCCCGCACCGGCTGCGGACCATCGTCCTCGGCGGTGAGGAACTGGACGCCTCGACGCTGGGTCCGTGGTTCGGCCGGCCGGTCAACGACCGGACCGAGCTGGTGAACATGTGGGGAACCACCGAGACGACCGTGGTCAGCACCTACCGGGTCGTGACCGAGCCCGACACCCGCCTGACGACCAGGCCCATCGGCGGCCCGATGCCGGGCCTGAGCGTGTACGTGCTGGACCGGCACGGCCGGCCGGTGCCCACCGGTGCGGTGGGCGAACTGGTCATCGGCGGCGAGGCCGTGGCCCGCGGCTACCTCAACCGGCCCGAGCTGACCGCCGAGCGCTTCGTGGACGATCCGTTCTGCGGTGTTCCGGGCGCGCGGATGTACCGCACGGGAGACCTGGGGCGCCGGCTGCCGGACGGTTCGCTGGAGTTCCTCGGACGCACCGACGGCCAGGTCAAGGTACGCGGCTACCGCATCGAACTGGGCGAGATCACCACCCGTCTCAACGAGCACCCCGCCGTCGCCGACGCCCGGGTGGTGGTGCGTGGCCAGGGTGACGACCGGCGCCTGGTCGGATACGTCGTACCCTCCGCCCGTACGGCGCGAACGGTGCGCGAACTGGCGCACCTGGCCCGCACCGAACCGGCCGCCATGGGCCGAGTGCACGAACTCCCCAACGGGCTGCCCGTCTTCGACCACGAAGGGAGCCGGACCGAGTACCTCTACGACAGGATCTTCACCGACCCGGGGCCTCTGCGACACGGCATCACGCTCGGCGACGGCGACCGCGTCGTGGACGCCGGTGCCGGCGTCGGACTCTTCACCCTGTTCGCGGGCCTGTCCTGCCCCGGGGCCAGGCTCCACGCGTTCGAGCAGGCTCCGGCCGCCCTGGACGCGCTGCGCCGCAACGTGGCACTGCACGGCGTCGACGCCAAGGTCTTCGACCACGGCCTGGCCGGTGTGGAGACGGCACCCACCACCACCCTGTCCCGGGCCATGGCCCGGGCGGGCCTCGACCGGATCGACCTGCTCAGGGTGGACACGGAGAGCGCCGGGCAGGACGTGCTCGGCGGCATCACCGACTCCGACTGGCCCAGGATCCGCCGGCTGCTCGTCGAACTCCGAGACACCGAAGGACAACTGAAGAAGACGGTGGCGCTGCTGGAGGAACACGGCTTCGACGTCGTCAGCGAGCGGGACGACGCGGCGCCGTACCCCGCACCGGCGTACTCCCTCTACGCCCGGCGCCCCGCCGACACGGGACCCGGGACCGGAGCCGGCACGGCGCCGCCCCCCACGCTGCGTGTGCCGCGCTGGCCCAACGAGCAGGTCCTGAGGGAGGAACTGGACGTCGCGCTGCGGGCCGCGCTGCCGCCGTACATGGTGCCGTCCGGCTACGTCGTCCTGGACGCACTCCCGCTCACCGTCAACGGCAAGCTCGACACCGCGGCCCTGCCCGATCCCGGGGTCCCGCGGCCACGCGACGAGCACGGCACCACACCGCGCACCGAAGCCGAGCGGATCGTGTCCGCGGTCTGGGCCGAACTGCTGGACACCGATGCCGAACACCTGGGCGTGGAGAGCAACTTCTTCGCGCTCGGCGGGAACTCCCTGCTCGTCACCCGCATGATCAACATGATCAAGCAGCGGACCGGAGTGGAACTGCGTGTCCAGACGATCTTCGAGGCACGGCAGCTGTCCGACCTCGCGGCCGAGGTGGCGCGAGGCCTGCGGAACACCGGATCCGCCGCCGTGCTCGACCTGGAAACGATCAGCGAGAGCATCAACCTCGTCGAGAGCCTGACCGACGCGGAACTGGACGCCCTGGCCATGGACGACGCCGTCCTCGACAGCGAGAGCTAGGCAGAGAGGCCGATGATGAGCACGCCGCACCAGGACAGCGGGCAGGAGCTGATCCGCAAGATCCGGTCCATGCCCGCCAAGCGGCAGCGCGCCGTGATCGCGCTGCTGCGCAAGCAAGGCGTCGACCTCTCCGCACTGGATCTGATCCCGCGCCTGCCCCGGTCCCCGGACCAGCAGCTGCCGCTGTCGTTCGCCCAGCAGCGGCTGTGGTTCCTCACCGAGCTGGAGGGCGCCAACCCCTCCTACAACGTCCCGATGGCGATGCGCCTGCACGGCCCGCTCGACCGCGCAGCGCTGCGCCGGGCGCTCGCGGGCCTCGTCCAGCGGCACGAGGCCCTGCGGACCCGCTTCGAGGCCCGCGACGGCGTCCCGCGCCAGTGCATCGACGACGGCACCGGGTTCACGGTCCGCGAGCAGGAGGTCGCCGACCCGGCGGACGTGCCCCGGATCTGCCGGCAGGAGATGCTCGAACCCTTCGACCTGGCACGCGACTCGCTGATCCGGGCGCTCCTGCTGCGGCGGAGCGAGACCGAGCACGTCCTGATGGTGACGATGCACCACACCGTGTCGGACGGCTGGTCGGTCGGTGTCTTCTTCCACGACGTGAGCGCGTTGTACGAGGCCTGCTGCCGGGGACAGGAGGCCACGCTTGAGCCGCTGCCGGTGCAGTACGCCGACTACGCCCACTGGCAGCGCCGGTGGCTGGCCGGCGAGGTGCAGACACGCCAGGTGTCGTACTGGAAGAAGCAGCTCGCCGGAGTCGACGCGGGACTGACGCTTCCCGGGGACCGGGCCCGGCCGCCGGTGCGCGGCCATGAGGGCACCCGTGAGTTCTTCCAGTGCTCCCCGGAACTCCTCGGGCGGCTGCGCGAGATCGGCGAACGGCACGGCGTCACCCTGTACATGACGTTGCTGGCCGCCTACTCCGTCGCGCTGCACCGCTACACACAGCAGACCGACATAGCCGTCGGCACGGTGGTCGCCAACCGCAACCGGGCCGAGGCCGAGGGACTCATCGGTCTCTTCGCCAACACCCTCGTGATGCGCAACGACCTGTCCGGCGATCCGGCCTTCTCGGAGCTGCTGGCGCGGGTCAAGCGCACCGCTCTGGAGGCCTACGACCACCAGGACGTGCCGTTCGAGGCCGTGGTGGACGCCCTCCAGGTCGAGCGCAGCCTCAGCCACTCGCCGGTGTTCCAGACGGTGTTCGTGCTTCAGGAGGAACAGGCGGAACCGCAGCTCAGCCTGGGCGAACTGAAGGTGACTCCCGTCGAGGTCGACTTCAGCATCGCGAAGTTCGACCTCACGCTGGACCTGCGGGAGACCCCGGACGGCCTGGCCGGAGCGGTGGAGTACAGCACCGCCCTGTTCGACCGGGCGACCGTCCAGCGCTTCGTGCGGCACTACACCGCGCTTCTCACGTCCATCGCCGATGCGCCGCAGGAACGTGTCTCCCGGCTCCGCATGGAGGACGGGACCGAACCCGACCTTGTGCGCGAGGAGCACAAGGCGGCCGGGGACGCGAAGTCACCGCCACGTCGTCTGCATGTGTGGTTCGAGGAGGTGGCGCGGGGTGTTCCGGATGCGGTGGCGGTGCAGTGCGAGGACCGGTCGCTGACCTATGGCGAGTTGAATGCGCGGGCCAATCGGCTGGCTCGGTATCTGCGTGCGTCGGGTGTGGGGCGTGAGTCGTTGGTGGCTCTGTGTCTGCCGCGCAGTGAGTGGCTGGTGGTGTGTGCGCTCGCGGTGCTGAAAGCGGGTGGCGCGTATGTCCCGCTGGATCCGTCGGCGCCGGCCGAGCGCTTGGGCCATGTGCTCAGGGACAGCGCCCCCCGGGTGCTGCTGGTGGACGGCGGGGTCCCGGAGGGGCTGGACGCCGGCGGCGCCTCCGTCGTCGACGTACGCGGCCGCTGGGAGTGGCTGCCGGACGACGACCTGCAGCCGGTGGCCGGTGCCTCCCCGGACGACCTGGCGTACGTGATCTACACCTCGGGTTCGACCGGGCTGCCCAAGGGCGTGATGGTCGAACACCGCAACGTGGCCAGGCTGTTCACCACCACCCGCGACCGGTTCCGCTTCGGGCCCGAGGACGTCTGGACCCTGTTCCACTCGTTCGCCTTCGACTTCTCGGTGTGGGAGATGTGGGGGGCGCTGCTGCACGGCGGCCGGCTCGTGGTCGTACCCCGCGAAGTGGCCCGCAGCCCGCGGGACTTCTACACGCTGCTGTGCGAGCAGGGTGTCACCGTCCTGAACCAGACGCCGAGTGCCTTCGGCCAACTGATCGCGGCACAGACCGAGGACGATGCCCCGCACCGGCTGCGGACCGTGGTGTTCGGCGGAGAGGCGCTGGACACCACGGCGTTGCGCCCGTGGTTCGCCAGACCGGTCAACGACCGTACCGAACTGGTGAACATGTACGGCATCACGGAGACGACCGTGCACGTCACCCACCGGCCGGTGACCGAGGCCGACACCGCACATCCGGTCAGCCCCATCGGCGGGCCGCTCCCCGACCTGACCGTGTACGTGCTGGACCAGCACGGCAATGCGGTGCCGACCGGCGCCGTGGGCGAGATGTACGTGGGCGGCGACGGCGTGGCGCGCGGCTACCTCGACCGTCCGGAGCTGACCGCGGAGCGCTTCCTGGACGATCCGTTCCGGGGTGTGCCGGGCGCGCGGATGTACCGCACCGGAGATCTCGCGCGCCTGCTGGCGGACGGTTCGCTCGAATACCACGGGCGCAACGACGACCAGGTCAAGATCCGCGGCCACCGCATCGAACCGGGGGAGATCTCCGCCCGCCTCGGCGGGCACCCCGGGGTGCGCTCCTGTGCCGTCGTGGTCCGCGAGGACCAGCCCGGCAACCGCCAGCTCGTGGCCTACGTGGTGCCCGCGGCCGACCGGCCGGAGGAGGAGCTGCGCACCGAGCTGGACCGGCTCGCACGGCGCGAACTGCCCGAGTACATGCTCCCGGGCGCCTACGTGTTCCTGCCGAGCCTGCCGCTCACCACCAACGGCAAGCTCGACCGCGGCGCGCTGCCGGCACCCGGCATCGACGCCTACGCCCAGCGGGAGGACAGGGAGTTCACGGCCCCCGCCACCGACACCCAGCGGACGCTGGCGCGGGTGTGGGCCGACCTGCTCGGCTTCGAGGCCGACCGGATCAGCGCACACGACAACTTCTTCGCGCTGGGCGGGCACTCGCTGCTCATCACGGTCCTGGTGGCCCGCCTGCGGGACACCGGACTGCACCTCACCGTGCGTGATCTGTTCAGCGCCCCCACCCTGTCCGCCCTGGCGGAGCGCATCGAGGCCCACGCCGGGAACGCCCCGACCGAGGCGGCAGACGCGGCCGACGGTGACAGCGCCGCCTACACGGTTCCGCCGAACGTCATCCCCGAAGGCTGCGAACGGCTCACACCCGACCTGCTGCCACTGGTCCCGCTGAACCAGGAACACCTGGACGCCCTCGCGACCCACGTCCCGGGCGGCGCGTCCAACATTCAGGACATCTACCCGCTGGTCCCCTCGCAGGAGGGCATCCTCTTCCATCACCTGATGGACCGGGACAACGACCCCTACGTGATGTCCGCCGTGCTCGTCGCCGACGACGAAGCGGCCTGCACCGCGTTCACCGACGCGCTCCAGACCCTGATCGACCGCCACGACGTGCTGCGCACCGCCGTACTGACCGAAGGGCTGCCGGAACCGGTGCAGGTGGTGTACCGCTCCGCGAAGCTGCCCGTGGAGCACATCCGCCTCGCCGGCGACGGGCCGGCCGCCGACGGCGCGGACGCCGAGCAGCAGGCCCGCGACCTGCTCGACCATCCCGCCGCGCTGCCGCCCGACCGGGCACCCATGCTGAGAATCCGGATCGCGCCCGACCCCGGATCGCAGCGGCGCTTCCTCGTGATGAACTTCCATCACCTCATCGAGGACGCCACCTCGTTGCGTCTGATCGCCGACGAGGTGGCGGCCCACATGGCCGGCCGTGCCGACCTGCTGGCGCCGCCCGCCTCCTACCGCGACTTCGTCGCACACACCCTGCACCAGCTGCGGACGGGCGACGCGGAGGACTACTTCCGCACCGTTCTCGGCGAGGTCACCGAGCCGACGGTGCCCTTCGGCCTGACCGACGTCCGCGGTGACGGCCGCCGGACCCGCAAACCGCGCCGGTCGCTGCCCGCCGGTCTCACCCGGCGGCTGCGGACCGAGGCCGGGCGGCTCGGCCTGAGCCCGGCATGGCTCTTCCACGCCGCCTGCGCCCGCGTGGTGGCCGCGGGCAGCGGGCGCGACGACGTGGTCTTCGGCACCGTGATGTCGGGGCGCCTGCAGGGCGTGCCCGGTGTGGAGCGGATGCTGGGCAACTTCATCAACACCCTCCCGCTGCGGGTACGGCTGGCCGGCCGCACCGTCCGGGAGCTGGTCGACGAGGTCGCCGCGGGACTGCGCGGGCTGATCACGCGTGAACAGTCCTCGCTGAGCCTCGCCCAGCGGTGCAGCGGACTGGACAGCGACACCCCGCTGTTCAGCGCCGCCATCAACTTCCGGCACCTGGAGCAGGCCCGTGACGGCGCCTCGGCACCGTCCCTCGAGACCCACGGCGTCAGCTGGCTCGCCGTCATGGACCGCACCAACTACCCCATGGGCATCTCGCTCGACGACCTCGGCGACGAGCTGTCCCTGACCGTCCAGGTCGAGGACGCCGTGGAGCCCGAGACGCTCCTGACCTACGTGGAGACCGCGCTCGCCGGCATCGTCGAGGCACTCGCCGTCGACGACGGACGCAGCACCCGGGCGCTCGACGTCGACGTGCTGCCCCCGGCGGAGCGACAGCGGCTGCTGACCACGGCCCGGGGCGCGTGCCCCCCGTATCCGCAGGAGTCCGGACTGGCCGACCTGTTCGAGGAGCAGGCGGCCCGCCACCCCGACGCCGTCGCCGTGCGCCACGGCGCACAGCAGCTGACCTACGCACAGCTCAACGCCCGCGCGAACCAGGTGGCACACCACCTGCGCGGCGCCGGCGTCGGCCCCGACGTCCTCGTCGGGCTGTGCGCCGACCGGTCGCCGGAGCTGGTGATCGGACTCCTCGGCATCCTCAAGGCGGGCGGGGCCTACGTCCCCGTCGATCCCGCCTACCCCGAGCAGCGGATCCGCACCATCTTGGACAGCTCGGGCGCGCGCATCGCGCTGACCCGGTCCGGCCTGCCCGACGCGCCGTTCGGCCACGTGGCTGACGTCATCCACCTCGACACCGGGGAGCGTGCCGCCGACCGGGCACAGGTCCTGCACACCATGCCCGAGGACAACCCCTCCCGCGCCGACGCGCACCCGGCGGCCCAGCACCTCGCCTACGCCATCTTCACCTCCGGCTCCACCGGCCGCCCCAAGGGAGTGCTGGTGGAGCAGCGCGGCGTGGTCCGGCTCGTGCGCAACCCGGACTACTTCGCGGCCGACGAGAACACGGTGGTGCTCCACCACTCCTCGATCTCGTTCGACGCCGGCGCCCAGGAGGTGCTCACCCCGCTGGTCAACGGCGGCCTGCTGGTGCTGCACGACGGGGACTCCAAGGACCCCGGGCAGCTGCTGGACTGCGTGCAGCGGACGGGCGTCACCACCATGCTGCTGTCGGCCGCCTTCCTCCCCGCGTTCGTGGACGTCGCGGCCGGCCGGGACCTGCCGCTGCGCTCTCTGGCCGTGGTCGGCGACACCTTCTCCGCCCGGGACGTCGGCAGGCTCCACGCGGCCCATCCCGGCCTGACCGTGGTCAACGGATACGGCCCGACAGAGAACAGCATCGCCTCCACCTACCACGTGATCCCCCGGGACCTCGCCGAGGACGCCCGGGTGCCCATCGGCGTGCCCGTCCCGCACACCACCGCCTACGTCACCGACGACCGGCTGCGGCTCGTACCGGACGGAGTGATCGGCGAACTCTGCCTCGGCGGCCCGGGAGTGGCCCGGGGGTACCTCGACGACCCCGACCTGACGGCCGAGCGGTTCGTCCGCGACCCCTTCGGCGACGAACCGGCCGGGCGGCTGTACCGCACCGGTGACCTGGTGCGCAGGCTGCCGGACGGCACCCTGGAGTTCCGCGGCCGGGTCGACGACCAGGTCAAGGTACGCGGGTTCCGGGTGGAACCGGGCGAGATCGAGACGGCCCTGCAGGCGCACCCCGCCGTGCACAGCGCCGTGGTGGTGCCGCGGGCCGCGGGCGAGACCCACATGCTCAGCGCCTATGTGTGCCCCGCCGAGGGGTGGCTGGAGACGGCCTCCGAGGGGCAGAGCGCCGAGCACCTCGACCACTGGCAGCGGCTCTTCGAGGGCCAGTACTCCAGCAGCCCGGAGGAAGCCTCCCGCGACGACCTGAACCTGGCCGGCTGGGAGAGCAGCTACACCGGGGAGCCCATCCCCGAGCCCGAGATGCGGGAGTGGATCGACGGCACGGTCGCCCGCATCCGGCAACTGCGGCCGAAGCGCCTGCTGGAGATCGGCTGCGGCACGGGCCTGCTGCTTTTCCGGTACGCGCAGGACTGCGAGCATGTGCACGGCATCGACATCTCCGCCGCGGCCCTGGACGACGTACGCCGGGGTGCCGAGCGGCGCGGCTGGTCCCACGTCACCCTGCAGCAGGGCGACGCCCTGTCGGTGGCCGGGCCGGGTGCGGGCACCGACCGGGCGGACTTCGACCTGGTGGTGCTGAACTCCGTCGCGCAGTACTTCCCCGGCCGCCACTACCTGGACGACGTCATCGCGCGGATCCTTCCCCTCGTGGCGGACGGCGGCCGCATCCTGCTCGGTGACATCCGCAACCTGGACCTGTTCTCCGCGCACGTCTCGGCCGTCGAACGCAGCCGATCCGGCGTGCCGGTGACCGCGGGCGCGCTGGCCGCGCAGATACAGCGCCGCCGCCGGCAGGAGACCGAACTCCTCGTCAGCCCCGCCTACTTCGCCCGCCTGCTGGAGCGCCACGACGAACTGGGCGCCGTCGACATCATGGTCAAGCGGGGCGTGGGCGGCAACGAGATGCTCGCCTATCGCTACGACGTGGTGCTCACCAAGGGCGCCGCCACACCCGCCGACGACCACCCGTGGCTGCAGGCCTCGACTCCGGCCGAGCTGCGTGCCCTGCTGGACGCGGGCGCCCCCGACCGGTTCGGCATCACCGGAATGACCAATCCGCGCATCGCACAGGACGTGCAGGTGTGGACGTCACTGGCCCGCTGGGCGCCGTCCCGCCAGGTGGAAGCGCTGCCGGACGGAGCCCGGCTGTCCCCGCAGGCACAGCGGGAGACACAGGAACTGGAGGCGGTGCTGCGGCACGCCGAGGACCTCGGGTACACGGTGGCGGCCACCTGGTCGCAGGACCGGCCCGAGGGCCTGGACCTGGTTCTCGGCCGGGGCGAGGCGCCCCGCGCGCGGGCCCGCGACCCGTACCGGGCCCAGCGGCTGACGAACGCGCCGCAGGTCGACCGCCTGGGTCCGGCCCTGGTCAGGCAGCTCAGGGACCACCTCTCCGAACGGCTGCCGGACCACCTGGTCCCCGGCGCCTTCGTCGTGCTGGAGGAACTGCCGGTCACCCCGCAGGGCAAGGTCGACAAGCGGGCCCTGCCGGCGCCGGACGAGGACGACGTGGCCAAGGAGGTGTACATCGCACCCAGCACCGAGGCCCAGCGCACCCTGTGCCGCCACGTCGGCACGATCCTGGGACTCGACCGGGTCGGTCTGCAGGACAACTTCTTCAACCTGGGCGGCCACTCGCTGCTGGCCACGCGCCTCAACCTGCGGGTGAAGAAGGAGACGGGCGTGGATCTGCCGCTCCAGCTCATCCTCACGGCCGCCACCATGGCGGACATGGCCGCCGCTCTGGAGGAGGAACTGGGCCGGCGCATCCCGGAACAGCAGGACGTCCCCACTGGCCAGGGGGAGACCGGCGCGGACAACACCGGCGCCCGGCCGCGACCGGACGCGGAGCTGCTCCCCGCCACGCCCGCGCGGGAGGGCGATGAGGCACCGCTGTCCACGGCGCAGCAGGACCTGTGGTTCCTGCGCCGGCCCGCGCACCTCGGCACCGCACACGACAACGTCCAGCTGACCCTGCGGCTGCGCGGCCCGCTCGACCGCGACGCCCTCACCGGTGCGGTGCGCGCCCTGGTCGCACGGCACGCCATCCTGCGCACCAGCTATCTGCGCCGTGACGGAGCCGTCGTCCAGCGGGTGAACGGCGGCGCCGGCTTCCGGGCGAGCGTCCTGGAGATCCCGGGCGGCGGAGACGAGAGCGCGCTCACCGAATGGCTGCGGGCGGAGCGGCTGCGTCCGTTCGCGCCGGAGGACCCGCACATGCTGCGGGCCCATCTGCTGGCGGCCGACGACGAGCACGTACTCGTACTCACCCGTCCCTGGGGCGTCTTCGACGGCTGGTCCACCGGCATCGTGCTGCGCGAACTGGTCACCGGGTACCGGGAGTTGTGCGATGGCCGCGAGCCCCGGTTCGCACCGCTCGCGCTGCAGTACGCCGACTTCGCCCGCTGGCAGCGCCGCACGGTGGACGCCGCCGAACTCGACCGGCAGCGCGACTACTGGCGCAAGCAACTCGACGGGCTGCCTGCGTGTCTCGCGCTCCGCACCGACTACCCCCGGTGCCCGGTGAAGTCCCACCAGGGCGCGGCGGTGCGGCTCTCCGTCCCGGCCGGCCTCGTGGAGCAGCTGCGCAAGCTCGCCGCGGAGCACGGAGCCTCGTTGTACATGACCCTGCTGGCCGCCTACGCAGCGCTGCTCGGCAGCCGGAGCGACGACCACGAGCTGGCGATCGGCTCACCGGTGACCAACCGGCCGGCCGCCGAACTCGAGGAACTCGTCGGGTACTTCGTGAACGCGCTGGTGCTGCGTCTGGAGGTGGCACCGCGGCGGACGTTCGGCGAACTGCTGGGGCAGGCCAGGGACGTGGTGGCGGAGGCGCAGGCACACAAGGACGTTCCCTTCGCCGACCTCGTCCGCAGCCTGGTGCCCGAACCAGACCCGGCGTATTCCCCGCTGTTCCAGGTGATGTTCAACCTGGTGCCGGCCCCGTCGCCGTCCGGAACGGACACGGACGGCACCGGCGGCCTGGACGGGGAGTACCTGCCCGGCGAAACCGGCACGGCGAAGTTCGACCTGAGCCTCGCCCTGCGCGAGACGGACTCCGGGCTGGACGGCCACCTGGAATACAGCACCGACCTCTTCGCGCGAAGCACCGCCGAGCGGCTGGCGCGCGGCTATGTGCGCCTGCTGGAGCAGATCGTCCGGCACCCGGACGCGGACCTGGCACGGCTGTACCCGGCAGCCGGCGACCACGGCGAGAAGGAGCCTTCGTGAGTCATCTCGTCGCCACCGTTCTCGGGGACGTGGCCCTCGTCGTCCTGGTGTCCTGGCTGTTCGCCGGCCTGGCCCAGCGCCTCGGGCAGCCCACGGTGATCGGCCAGATCCTCGCCGGGATCGCTCTGGGACCGACCCTGCTCGGGCGGTTACCCGGAGACCCGTCGGGGCATCTGTTTCCCGCCGAGGCGCGGCCGTTCCTGTCGGTACTGGCCCAGATCGCCGTCGTCCTGTTCATGTTCGTGGCGGGCTACGAGATCGACTTCCGCACCTTCCGGGCGGGACGCACCGCGGTGAGCGTCGCGGCGGCCGCCCTGCTGACGCCGATGGCGCTCGGAGCCGCGGTCGTCTCCCTGTGCGGCGGACTGTTCTCCGCCGTGGACCCCGGGCATGCGGGCCGGCAGTCGTTCGCGATGTTCATGGCGGTGGCGGTCTCGATCACCGCATTGCCCGTGCTGGCCGCCATCGTGCGGGAACGCGGGGCCGCCGGCACGGCGGCGGGGACGGTGTCGATCGCGGCGGCCGGCTTCATGGACGTGGCGGCCTGGCTGGTGCTTGCGGCGGTGCTCAGCGACTCCGGGCAGCCCACCCGCTGGTCCTGGCCGGTCGCCCTGGCCCTGCTCGCGGCCTTCGTGGCGTTCGTGCTCGGCCTGGTGCGGCCCGCGCTGCGCTGGTGGCTGAGCCGGCCGGCCACGGTGCTGAGCAACCCCGTCCCGGTGGCGCTGGTCTTCGCCCTGGGCAGCGCGTGGGTCACCGAGTCGCTCGGCCTGCACGCCGTCTTCGGCGGGTTCCTCGCCGGGCTGGCCATGCCGCGCCGGGACGGCGCGCCGAACGCCGACGTCCTGCGGCCGATGGAACAGACCTCAGGGCTGCTGCTGCCGCTGTTCTTCGTGACCACCGGCCTGTCGGTCGACATCGGCACGCTGGGCGCGGACGGCTTCGGCCTGCTCGGTGTGCTCCTGCTGGTGGCGATCGCCGGCAAGGCCGCACCCGCTTACGGGGTGGCCCGGTTGCGCGGCCTGGACACCCGGCAGTCGGCGTTGATCGCCGTCATGGTGAACACCCGGGGGCTCACCGAGCTGATCGCGCTGGACGTCGGCAGGTCGGCCGGGCTGATCGGCCAGGACCTGTACGCCGTCCTCGTCCTCATGGCGCTGGTCACCACCTTCATGACGGGGCCGCTGCTCCAGCTGATCGGCAAGGGGAAGGAGGACGGGTCACGCCCGGTCCGGAAGGACGGGCCCGGCCCATCGGAAAGCAGTTCTGCTCAGTCTGCACACACGGCCGCCGTCGGCGGCGAGAAGGCGGGAGAGACAACAGCGTGAGCAACACCGAAGCATTTGATGTCGTGGTCGTCGGCGGCGGTCCTGGCGGCTCGACGCTGGCCGCGCTCGTGGCCAAGCAGGGGCACTCGGTGCTCATCCTGGAGAAGGAGCACTTTCCGCGCTACCAGATCGGCGAGTCGCTGCTGCCGTCCACCATCCACGGCATATGCCGGCTGACGGGTGCCGCGGACGAACTGGCCAAGGCCGGCTTCCCGATCAAGCGCGGCGGCACGTTCCGCTGGGGCGCCAACCCGGAGCCGTGGACGTTCTCCTTCTCGGTGTCCCCGCGCCTGGCGGGCCCGACCTCCACCGCCTACCAGGTCGAGCGGTCCAAGTTCGACAAGATCCTGCTGGACAACGCCCGTCGGCTGGGTGCCGTGGTGCGTGAGGGCTGCGCGGTGTCGGACGTACTGGAGCACGACGAGCGGGTCACCGGCGTGCGGTACTCCGACGGCGACGGCGTGGAGCGCGAGATCTCGGCCCGGTTCGTGGTGGACGCCTCCGGCAACAAGAGCCGGCTCAACCAGCACATCGGCGGCCGCAGGGAGTACTCGGACTTCTTCCGCAACCTGGCGCTGTTCGGCTACTTCGAGAACGGCAAGCGCATGCCCGAGCCGAGCCGCTACAACATCCTGTGCGTGGCGTTCGACAGCGGCTGGTTCTGGTACATCCCGCTCAGCGACACCCTCACCAGCGTCGGGGCCGTGGTCCGCCGGGAGATGGCCGAGAAGGTGCAGGGCGACCCGGAGAAGGCGCTGCAGGCGCTGATCGACGAGTGCCCGATGATCTCCGACTACCTCGCCCCCGCCCGGCGGGTCACCGAGGGGCAGTACGGCCAGATCCGGGTCCGCAAGGACTACTCGTACCACCACACCGCCTTCTGGCGGCCCGGAATGATGCTGGTGGGCGACGCGGCGTGCTTCGTCGACCCGGTGTTCTCCTCGGGTGTGCACCTGGCCACCTACAGCGCGCTGCTGGCCGCGAGGTCGATCAACAGCACGCTGGCGGGCACGGTCGAGGAGGAGCCCGCCATGAAGGAGTTCGAAGCTCGCTACCGGCGTGAGTACGGCGTGTTCTACGAGTTCCTGATGTCGTTCTACGACATGCACCAGGCCGAGGACTCCTACTTCTGGCAGGCGAAGAAGCTCACCAGGAACACCCACTCCGAACTGGAGTCGTTCGTCGACCTGGTGGGCGGGGTCTCCTCCGGCGAGGCAGCACTCGAGCAGCGCCTGCAGGCACAGTCCGAGGAGTTCGCCTCCGCGGTCGAGAACATCGCGGCCGGCGGCAACGACAACTGGGCGCCGCTGCTCGGCTCCTCCGTCGTGCGGGAGGCCATGGCCGAGGCCACCAAGGTGCAGATGCACGCGGCGCTGGGCGAGGACGCGGAGGAGGAGACGCCGTTGTTCGAGCACGGGCTGGTGCCCTCGCCGGACGGCCTCTCCTGGGTGCGGGCCTCGGCGGGCTGACCGGGGAGGTGAGGCTCCCGGTAGCGGAAGCGTCCACCGAGGTGGACCCGCTACCGGGAGCGCCGCCCGGTTCCGGGTGGGCCGTCAGACACCCAGGCGCTCCTTGATGTCCGCGAAGAACGGGATGTGGCGGTAGTCCTTCGCGTCCGGGTCGTAGTCCGTGTACTGGTTGGTGAAGTCCAGGAGGCTCTTCTGGACCTGTTCGACGGGTGTGGTGTGGATCAGTTGCTCGATACCCCTGATCTCACCGAGGAACTGCGCCAGAGCGGCAGGCAGTTCGTCGTGCAGGTGGATCACGCCCCCGCGCAGTTCGACACCGCCGTGCGCGGAGAGGTAGTTGAACAGGAGCTGAGAGGCGACGGCGTCGTAGTTGGGCCGGGGGATTCCCTCGACCGCGTAGCGCAGCAGCCGCTCGGAGAGGATGTACTCGTACGCCAGCCGTGCCTCGCGGGCGGGCAGTTCCGGATCGTCCAGGCACACGAGCATCGCGGAGACGTCGACCCGCAGCTCTTCGAGTCCGGCGAGCGGCTTGAGCTTCTTGACCGGGAGAAACTCCGGAATGGGCATGTCTCCGTGCCGGTGGTGGTATTCGTGCAGCCGCACCCACCACGAGGAGGCCTGTTCGACCGTACGGTCGTCGACGCCCTGGAGGAGGGGGAAGCTGCCCTCGGCCATCACCGCGTCGATCATCTTCCGGGTGATCCGGTTGTGCCGTTCGACGAACTTGTTGATGAAGTAGAAGATCAGGTCGTCGCCGTCCTGGACGCCGTCGATGTGATTCTCCGGGAAGAGAGCCACGACGACCCTCGACGTGAACCCCTTCGAGCTGGCCGTGATGTTCACCGGCATGGTGTTGCTGGCATACCGGGTGGCCAGATGGGGATTCGTCGGCAGTGTCTCGTAGGTCAGGTATTCAAGAGACAGTGACGGGAAGTAGGAGGCGTCGAAGAGGGAGAACAGATGGTGATCGCGTTCTTCGTTGATGTGTGCCTTGACGGCGGTCAGGCGAGGTTCGGACGAATGGTTGCGGAGATCCTCGATGAGGGCCCGTGCTATGGGTTGCCGACTCAGGTTCGGAGCGTCGGCTATGTGCTGTGCCAGCTGGTCCAGAAAGCCCTGGTCGTGGAAGGAATCACGGGTTCCCTTGATTTTCTCGCGAATTGCGTCGACCTCGTCGATGACGACGGATACCGTGCTGTGCGACATGGCGAATATGTTGGCACACGTGTCCGTTCGACACCACCGACTTTTGAATTTTCTTCACAGGAGTCATTCGCTCCGTGTCCCATTGTCCATTTCCACGGAACAGGAGTAACGCGTGCGCATCGAAGGCAGCGTCGCGCTCGTCACGGGCGGAACGTCGGGCCTCGGTCTGGCCACCGTACGCAGACTGCGCGATCTGGGCGCCTCGGTGGTCGTCCTCAACCGGCCCTCCGAGCGGAGCGAGAAAGTCGCGGCGGAACTGGGCGAGCGGGTCCTGTTCTCCCCGGGTGACGTGACCAGCGAAGACGACGTCAACGCCGCCCTCGACCTGGCCATGGAACTCGGTGTGCCGCGCATCGTGGTGAACTGCGCCGGGATCGGCAACGCCTACCGCACCGCAGGCCGGAGCGGCCCGTTCCCCTTGGACGCCTTCAGCAGAGTCATTCAGGTCAATTTGATCGGCAGTTTCAATGTGATACGTCTTGCCGCGGCGCGGATCGTGCGGCTGGGGGACGACGGAGAAGAGCGCGGAGTCATCGTCAACACCGCCTCCGTGGCCGCATTCGACGGTCAGATCGGGCAGGCCGCCTATGCGGCTTCCAAGGGCGGTGTCGTCGGCATGACTCTGCCGATCGCCCGTGACCTCGCGCAGTCGCGGATTCGCGTGGTCACGATCGCGCCCGGGCTGTTCCATACGCCCATGTTCGACGTCTTCCCCGAGTCCGCGATCGAGGCGCTGGGCCGGCAGGTGCCGCATCCGAACCGGCTCGGCGACCCCGGGGAATTCGCGTCGCTCGTCGCGCATATCGTGGAGAATCCGATGCTCAACGGCGAGACGATCCGGCTCGACGGCGCCATCAGAATGGGGCCGAGGTGAACCCTTTGTCCAGTTTGCCTGGGGTGAAGTCATGCGGAGTGTCACGCTCTGCTCTTCGATTTGAATCGATCATAACCCTCTGTTCATTGCGTTCCGTTGCTGGTGTCCGTTAGCGTTGCTGATGATCATGTCACGGGGGTGGATGTGTTTCTGCGTGTTCTTGTGCGCTGTCGAAAATCTGACGGCTTCGCATTTCTTTCCGCGTGACAACCCTTTTCTCGTCTACAGGCTCGTCATCCTCCTTTCGAGCGGAGAAGGAGTGCTGCGTGAAGCACGCGGTTGCCGTCGTCGGCATGTCGTGCCGGGTTCCGGGAGCGGATGACCTCGGCTCCTTCTGGCGGCTGTTACGCGACGGCACGGACGCGATCGGCGACGTACCGGAGGGCCGGTGGGACCTGGCGGGGATCCCGGACGACCTCCTCGCCGCGGGGCTGCGACGAGGCGGGTTCCTGGAGCGCGTCGCCGACTTCGACGCCGCGTTCTTCGGCATCTCGCCCCGCGAAGCGGCCGCCATGGACCCGCGCCAGCGCCTGGCCCTGGAACTGAGCTGGACGGCACTGGAACACGCGGGCATCGTGCCCGAACGGCTGCGCGGCGAGAACGCCGCGGTCTTCCTCGGCGCGACGGGCGACGACTATGCCGCGCTCACCCAACTGCACGGCCAGGACGCCGTCTCCCACCACTCGCTGACCGGCCTGAGCCGCGGCGCCATCGCCAACCGCATCTCGTACCACCTGGGCCTGCGCGGTCCGAGCCTCACCGTCGACACGGCCCAGTCCTCTTCCCTGGTCGCCGTGCACCTGGCCGGTGAGAGCCTGCTGTCGGGCGCCACCTCCCTGGCGCTGGCCGGCGGAGTCCACCTGAACCTGACGCCGGCCGGCACCCTCGCCTTCGCCCGGGCCGGAGCCCTCTCCCCGGACGGCCGCTGCCACGTCTTCGACGCCCGCGCGGCGGGCACGGCCCGCGGTGAGGGCGCCGGGGTCGTCGTCCTCAAGCGCCTGACGGACGCCCTCGCCGACGGCGACCGGATCCACTGCGTCCTGCTCGGCAGCGCGGTGAACAACGACGGCGGCGGCGCGACCTTCACCGTCCCCGACGGCGACGCCCAGCGCGAACTCCTGCGTGCCGCCTGCGATCGCGCCGGGGTGGAACCGGCCGACGTGCGCTACGTCGAGCTGCACGGCACCGGCACCCGGGCCGGAGACCCCGTCGAGGCGGCAGCCCTCGGAGCCGTGCTCGGCCGCGGCCGGCCCCGCGAACGGCCCCTGCTCGTCGGGTCGGTGAAGACCAACATCGGGCACCTGGACGGCGCCTCGGGCGTCATCGGACTGATCAAGGCGGCCCTGGCGATCGGGCACCGCACCCTCCCGGCGAGCCTGCACTACGCCGAGCCGAACCCCGCCATCCCCCTGGAGCGGCTGCGGATACGGGTCAACGACACCGCGGGCCCCTGGCCCGAGGGACGGCGGCTGGCGGGCGTCAGTTCCTTCGGCCTCGGTGGCACGAACTGCCACCTGGTGGTGGCGGAAGGCCACGGCGAGCCTGGCAAGGACACCGGTGCGGACACGGACGGCGGCGACCGCGCCCCGGCCCGCCCCGTGCCCGTGCTGGTCTCCGGCCGAACCGAGGCGGCCCTGTGCGCCCAGGCACGGCGCCTGCTGGAGTGGGTCGAGTCCGACCCCGCGCTGCGCCCCGCGGATGTCGGATACGCCACGGTGACGACCCGCTCGGTACTGGAGCACCGCGGCGTGGTCGTCGCCGAGGACCGAGCCGAACTCCTCGCCGGTCTCGCCGCGCTGGCGGCCGGCGAGCCGTCCCCGCAGCTGGCTCGGGGAGTGGCGGCCGACGCCCCGGGCATGGTGTGGGTCTTCCCCGGACAGGGCCCGCAGTGGGCCGGCATGGCCCTGGACCTGTGGGAGACCTCGGCGGTGTTCGCCGCGCGGATGGACGAGTGCGCACGGCTGCTGGACGGCCTCGTCGACTGGTCGCTGCGCGAGGTGCTCGCCGACGAGGACGCGCTGCGCCGGATGGACGTCATGCAGCCCGCGCTGTTCGCGGTGCAGGTCTCCCTGGCCGAGGTGTGGCGCGCCGTCGGTCCGGCCCCGACCGCGGTCGTGGGCCACTCGCAGGGGGAGATCACCGCCGCCTGCACGGCCGGCATCGTCTCCCTCGACGACGCCCTGCGCCTGATGGTCGAGCGCAGCCGGGTCATCACCGCCCGGCTGTCGGGCCGCGGCGCGATGGCGATGCTGGCCATGCCGGTCGAGCAGGTCGATCGGAGCCGCGTCACCGTCGGAGCCGTGAACGGCCCGGACGCGGTCGTGGTCTCCGGCCCGGTCGACGCGGTCCGCGAGACGGTGCGGGAGTGCGAGGCACGCGGCGTCCGCACCCGCATGGTCCCGATCGACTACGCCTCCCACTCGCCGCAGGTGGAGGAGATCCGATACGAGGTCCTGCGGGCCGCCCGACGGGTCACCGCCCGGCCCGCCGACGTCGCGTTCTACTCCACGGTCACCGGCGCCCGGCTGGACGCCGACGCCCTGGACGCCGAGTACTGGTACCGGAACCTGCGGGAGCCGGTGCGGCTGCAGGCCGCCGTCCAGGCCCTGGCCGAGGACGGCCATCGCGTGTTCGTCGAGGCCAGCCCGCACCCGGTGCTGACCACGCCGATCCAGGACACCCTGGACGGCACCGGCGCGATCGTGCAGGGCACGCTGCGCCGCGGCGACGGCAGCCTCCGACGACTCCTGCTCTCCCTGGCGGAACTGCACGTCCGGGGCGTAGCCCTGGACTGGCGACCGGTGTTCGAGGGCACCGGGGCCCGCACCGTGGAGCTGCCCACGTACGCCTTCCGGCGCACACCCCACTGGATCTCCGGCGACCCCGCCCGACGGCCCACCGCGAACCCGGCGTCCGCAGCGCTCACCGAGCCCGACCGGCCGGCCGCCGGCACCCAGGCACGGCCGGTGGACCCACTGGCCCTGGTCAGGTCGCAGGCGGCGGCCGTACTCGGCCATGCCGACCCCGGGGCCGTCGAGTCCGGCCACACCTTCAAGGCACTCGGCTTCGACTCGGTGACATCCGTCGAACTCAGCAGCCGGCTCAGCTCCGAGACCGGCCTGCGGCTGCCCTCCTCCCTGCTGTACGACCACCCCACCCCGGCCGTACTGGCGGCGCACCTGCGGGACCGGCTGTCCGGACCGGCCGCCGGCTTCGCACCGACCACGCCCGCCGCGCAGGACGCCGACGACAGGATCGCGATCGTCGGCATGGGCTGCCGTTTCCCCGGCGGCGTCGCCTCGCCGGACGATCTGTGGCGACTGGTGCGCGACGGGACCGACGCCATCTCCGGGTTCCCGCAGGACCGAGGCTGGAGCACGGACCCGGCACAGGCCGGCCAGGTGCGGTCCGGTGGCTTCCTCACCGGAGCCCTGGACTTCGACGCCGACTTCTTCCGGATCAGCCCGCGCGAGGCCCGGGCGATGGATCCGCAGCAACGGCTCCTGCTCGAAGTGTCCTGGGAGGCACTGGAACACGCCGCGATCGACCCCCTGTCCCTGCGCGGCAGCCGCACGGCCGTCTTCACCGGGGTCATGGACCAGGACTACGTACCCCGGCTGCACGAGACGACCGACAGCTTCGAGGGACACGCCCTGACGGGCGGCGCGACGAGTGTGGCGTCGGGACGGGTGGCCTACACGCTGGGCCTGGAGGGCCCGGCGGTGACGGTGGACACGGCCTGTTCGTCGTCACTGGTGTCACTGCATCTGGCGGCGCAGTCGCTGCGGGCGGGCGACTGCACCCTGGCGCTCGCCGGCGGTGCCACCGTGATGTCCACGCCCGGGATGTTCGTGGAGTTCTCCCGTCAGGGCGGCCTGTCGCCCGACGGGCGCTGCCGGGCCTTCGCGGACGGCGCGGCCGGCACGGGATGGGCCGAGGGCGCGGGCGTGCTGGTGCTGGAACGGCTCGCGGACGCGCGCCGGCTCGGGCACCGGGTACTGGCGGTGGTCCGGGGCTCCGCGGTCAACCAGGACGGCGCCTCCAACGGGCTCACGGCACCCCATGGTCCGTCCCAGGAACGGGTGATCCGCGCCGCGCTGGCGGGCGCGGGGCTGGCGCCGGCCGATGTGGACGCCGTCGAGGCGCACGGCACGGGGACGAGGCTGGGCGACCCGATCGAGGCACAGGCCCTGCTGGCGACCTACGGGCAGGGCCGTCCCGCCGAACGGCCGCTGTGGCTGGGGTCCTTGAAGTCGAACATCGGGCACGCACAGGCCGCCGCCGGCGTCGGCGGTGTGATCAAGACGGTGATGGCGCTGCGGCTCGGGGTGCTGCCACGGACCCTGCACGCGGGCGCGCCGTCGCGCCATGTGGACTGGTCGTCCGGCGCGGTCGAGCTGCTGGTGGAGGAGCGGGACTGGCCACGGCCGCAGCGGCCGCGCCGGGCGGCCGTGTCGTCGTTCGGGATCAGCGGGACGAACGCGCACGTGATCCTGGAGGAGGCCGCGCAGGAGGGCCCGGAGGCCGGTGCGTCCGATGTCCGCGGACCCCTGCCGGTGGTGCTGTCGGGGGCGGGCGAGGCCGCGTTGCGGGCGCAGGCGCTGCGGCTTCGGCAGCGGGTGGAGTCGGACGCGGAACTGAACGTGCGGGACGTGGGTTTCTCCGCGGTCGAAACCCGCCCGGCCCTGCGGCACCGCGCCGTGGTCGTCGCCGAAGACCGTGCCGCGCTCCTGGACCGGCTCGACGCGCTCGCCCGGGGCACAGAGGATCCGGGCGTCAGCCTGGGCACCGGTCGCACGGCCGGTGACCGGGTCGTCTTCGTCTTCCCCGGCCAGGGCTCGCAGTGGACGGGCATGGCCGTGGAACTGCTGGACGCCTCACCCGTGTTCGAGCGCCGGATGCGGGAATGCGCCGCCGCCCTGGCGGAGTTCGTGGACTGGGACCTCGACGGCGTGCTGCGCGGCGCACCGGGCGCGCCCACGCTGGAACGGGTGGACGTCGTCCAGCCCGCGTCCTGGGCCGTGATGGTGTCGCTGGCCGCGCTGTGGCAGTCGTACGGCGTCGAACCCGCGGCCGTCGTGGGGCACTCGCAGGGCGAGATCGCCGCCGCCTGCGTCGCCGGCGCACTGGAGCTGCGTGACGGCGCCCGCGTGGTCGCCCTGCGCTCGCAGGCCATCGCCCGGGGCCTCGCGGGCCACGGCGGGATGATGTCGGTGGCGCTGCCGGCCGTGGAGACCGAGTCCCGGCTCGGCCCGTGGCAGGGCCGCCTCGAAGTGGCCGCCCTCAACGGCCCGTCCGCCACGGTCGTCGCCGGGGATCCGCAGGCGCTGGAGGACCTGCTCGCCGAGTGCCGGACGGACGGCGTCCGGGCCCGGATCATCCCGGTGGACTACGCCTCGCATACGTCCCTGGTGGAACGGATCGAGGACGAACTGGCCCACGTCCTCGCCGAAGTGCGCCCCCGGCCCGCACACGTGCCCTTCTTCTCGACCGTCGAGCAGGACTGGCTGGGCGAGCAGGCGGTGGACGCGGGGTACTGGTACCGGAACCTGCGGCACCAGGTCCACTTCGACACGGCCGTACGAGCGCTCGCCGGCCAGGGGTACGGCCCGTTCGTCGAGGTGAGTTCCCATCCGGTGCTCAGCACGAGCATCGTGGAGATCCTGGAGCACCGCACGCCCGGCCAGGACCCCCTGGTCTGCGGAACCCTGCGGCGCGACGAAGGGGGACCGGAGCGCTTCCTGGCGTCGGCGGCCCGGCTGTGGACGCACGGCGTTCCGGTCGACTGGAGCCGGGGGGCGTACACAGGGACCGGCGCCGCACGCGTGGCACTGCCCACCTACGCCTTCCAGCGCCGGCGGCACTGGGCCCACCCGCTGGCCGACCGGCCGCTGCTGACGGACGCCGTGGAACTCGCCGACGGCGGCGACCTGCTGCTCACCGAGCGGCTCTCGCTGCGCACCCGGCCCTGGCTGACCGATCACCGCGTCCTCGGCCGGTGCGTCGTACCGGGAACGGCGCTGCTGGAGATGGCACTGCGCATCGGCGACGTCGTCGACGAACTCGTCCTGCACACACCCCTGGTGGTGCCGGACGAGGGCGACGTCGAGGTGCAGCTGACCGCCGGCGCCCCGGACGCCTCCGGCCGGCGCGCGTTCCGCGTCCACGGGCGGGCACACGACGGCACCGGCCGGGAATGGCACCTGCACGCCACCGGACGGGCCGGACGCGCAGAGCCCGGCGGCTCGCGCGAGACGGCCACGCAGTGGCCGCCGCCCGGGGCGGTGCCCGTGGACCGCACGGGGTGGTACGAGGAACTCGCCGGCCGCGGCCTGGAGTACGGCCCCGCGTTCCGCAACCTGCGGCGGGTGTGGCGGGACGGAGAGGACCTTCTCGCCGAAGTGGCCCTGGAGGAGGCGGCCGGACCCTTCCAGGTGCACCCGGCGCTCCTGGACGCCGTACTGCATCCGCTGGTACTCGACGAGGGCCCGGGACCGGTCGTGCCGTTCTCCTGGACCGGAGTGCGGGCGGCGGGCAACGGTGCGACGCGGCTCAGGGCACGCGTCAGCCGTCTCGGCGACCAGCGGGCGGCGCTCACCGTCGCCGACGGCAGCGGCACCGAGGTGCTCTCGGTGGAGTCCCTCGCCCTGCGCCCGCTGGACGCACGGCGCACCCACCCCCGGCTCTTCCAGGTCGACTGGCGTGAGATCACCGCTCCCGGCAGTGCGGCACCCGCACCCGGGCCCACCACCGTCCTGCCGGTCGAGCCGAGCGGGCCGGTCGCACCGGACACGGTCCACGCGGTCGCCGAGCGTGTGCTGGGCGAGGTCCAGGCCTGGCTGGCCGCACACGGCGACGGCCCCGGTCGGCTCGCCGTCGTGACCCGGCGCGCCGTGGCCGCCGTCGCCGGCGACGCCGTCGAGCTGCCCGCCGCCACCGTGTGGGGCCTGCTGCGCTCCGTCCAGTCCGAACACCCCGGGCGCGTCGTCCTGGTGGACCGGCAGGAGCCGGCCGAGGGACACGCCGACGACGGACTCGACCGTGCCCTGGCCACCGCGGAGACACAGCTCGCCGTGCGCTCCGGGCGGATCCTCGTGCCCCGGCTCAGCCGCGGTTCGGTGCCCGCCGCCGAGCCCGGTGCGCCGGTCTTCGACCCCGCCGGAACCGTACTGATCACCGGCGGAACCGGCGGGCTGGGCGCCATGGTGGCCCGGCATCTGGTCCATCGGCACGGCGTACGACAACTGCTGCTGGTCAGCCGCAGCGGTACGGCGGCGGACGGAGCGGCCGAGCTGACCGCGGAACTGACCGGAGCCGGTGCCGACGTACGGGTCGTCGCCTGTGACGTGACGGACCGGGACGCGCTCGGCGACGTCGTCGCCTCCGTGCCCGGGACGGCGCCCCTGCGCGCCGTGGTGCACGCTGCGGGGGTCCTCCAGGACGCCGCGGCAACGTCGTTGTCCCCGGAGCAGCTGCACACGGTGCTGTCCGCCAAGGCGGACTCGGCATGGCATCTGCACGAGCTGACCCGCGACCTGGACCTCACCGCGTTCGTGCTGTTCTCCTCGGTCTCGGCCACGATCGGACTGCCCGGCCAGGCCAACTACGCGGCCGCCAACGCCTTCCTGGACGCGCTGGCCCACCGTCGCACCGCTGACGGACTGCCCGCGGTCTCCCTGGGCTGGGGACTGTGGGAGCGCGGCACCGGACTCACCGGCCGGCTCAGCGACACCGACCGGCAGCGCATCCTGCGCAGGGGTCTGCGGCCGTTGGCCACGGACGAGGGGCTCGCCCTGTTCGACCTGGCCGTCACGGCCGACCGTCCGCACCTGGTGCCCGCCCGGTTCGACCTCTCCGGACCGCAGACCGAAGTCCCCGCCGTACTGCGCCGGCCGGCCCGCACCCCCGCCCCGTCGGACGAGCCCGCGGCGCAGGCCGGACCGTCACTGCGCGAGCGCCTGCCCGCCCTCGCCGAGGCAGACCGCGAGCTGACGGTACGACGGCTCGTGCAGCAGGAGATCGCCACCGTCCTCGGCCGGTCCGGGCCGGACGACGTACCTGCCGAAAGAGGCTTCATGGAACTCGGCTTCGACTCCCTGACGGCCCTGGAGCTGCGCAGCCGGCTGGCCGCCCGCACCGCGCTCACGCTGAACGCCACGGTGACCTTCGACCACCCGAGCGCCACAGCGCTCACCCGCCACCTGCTGGAGCGGCTCGTCCCGCCGTCCGGCCCGCCCGCACCACAGGTGCCGCCCGTCCTCGCCGACCTGGACCGGCTGAGCGCGAGCGTGACGTCGGTCGACGACGACCATCTGCACGCGGATGTCACCGCCCGGCTGCTGGACCTGCTGTCGACCCTGACCGTCGGAGACGACGTGACCGGGTCGGCGCACGACGACGAGATCGCCGCGGCCACAGCGGACGAGCTCTTTGCCCTGATCGACGATGAGCTCGGAAGGCCTTCGGCATGAGCGACGCGAAGATGCTCGACTACCTGAAGCGGGTCACCGCCGAACTCCGCCACACACGCCGCCGACTGCGGGAACTGGAGGCCCAGGAGAGCACGGCCGCCCAGGAGAGCACGGCCGCCCAAGGGGGCACGGCGGTCCGGGAGCCCCTCGCGATCGTCGGCATGGCCTGTCGCTATCCCGGTGGTGTGACCTCGCCCGAGGACCTGTTCCGGCTGACACTCGACGGCGTGGACGCGGTCACCGGGTTCCCGGCGAACCGGGGCTGGGATCTGGAGGGGCTGTACGACCCCGACCCCGACCACCTCGGCACCAGCTACACCCGGCACGGCGGATTCCTGCACGACGCGGCCGAGTTCGACGCCGCCCTGTTCGGAATGGCACCGAGGGAGGCGCTGGCGACCGATCCGCAGCAGCGCCTGTTGCTGCAGTCCTGCTGGGAGGCCCTGGAACGCGCGGGAATCGCCCCGACCTCCCTGCGCGGCAGCCGGACCGGCGTCTTCGCGGGCGTGATGTACGGCGACTACGCGTCCCGTCTGGGCGCGGACACCGGCACGTTCGAAGGGCACCTGTTCAACGGCAGCCTGCCCAGTGTGGCCTCGGGGCGTATCGCCTACACGTTCGGGTTCGAGGGGCCCGCGGTGACGGTGGACACCGCGTGTTCCTCCTCGTTGGTGTCGCTCCACCTGGCGGCGCAGTCGCTGTGGTCGGGAGAGAGTTCGCTGGCGCTGGCCGGCGGCGTGGCCGTGATGTCCACACCGCGCACCTTCGTCGAGTACGCGCGCCAACGGGCCCTGTCGCCCGACGGCCGCTGCAAGGCGTTCTCGGACGCGGCGGACGGCACGGGCTGGGCCGAGGGCGTGGGCATCGTCGTACTGGAGCGGCTGTCGGACGCGCAGCGGCACGGACATCGTGTCCTGGCGGTGCTGCGTGGCTCCGCGGTCAACCAGGACGGCGCCTCCAGCGGACTCACCGCCCCCAACGGGCCCTCGCAGCAGCGCGTCATCGGGGACGCTCTCGCGAACGCCGGCCTGTCCGCCGCGGACGTCGACGCCGTGGAGGCACACGGCACCGGCACCCGCCTCGGCGACCCGATCGAGGCGCAGGCGCTGCTGGCGGCCTACGGCCAGGACCGCGTCGAGCCGCTGTGGCTCGGCTCGCTGAAGTCCAACATCGGGCACACCCAGGCCGCCGCCGGCGTAGGCGGCGTGATCAAGATGGTGATGGCCGTCCGGCGCGGTGTGCTCCCGCGCACGCTGCACGTCGACGAGCCGTCACGGCACGTGGACTGGTCGGCGGGAGCGGTCGAGCTGCTGACCGGGCAGCGTCCCTGGCCCGAGACCGGCCGGCCGCGCCGGGCCGGGGTGTCGGCGTTCGGGGTGAGCGGCACCAACGCCCACGTGATCATCGAACAGGCGCCCGCCGCCCCGACGGTCGAGCCCGGACCGGCTGTCGTCCGCCCGGTGCCCGTCGTCGTGTCGGGCGCGACCGAAGCCGCGGTGCGGGCCCAGGCGGTCCGGCTGCGGGAGCGGGTGGCGTCCGACCCCGACGTGCGCCCGGCCGACGTCGGCCATTCCTCGGTCACCGCGCGCGCGGCACTGGAGCATCGCGGTGTCGTCGTCGCCGAGGACCGCGAGGAACTGCTGGACGGGCTGGACGCCCTCGCGGCGGGCGAGTCGTCACCACACCTGGTCGAGGGATCGGCCGCCCCCGACTCCGGCGTGGTCTTCGTCTTCCCCGGCCAGGGGGCGCAGTGGCCCGGCATGGCTCGTGAACTGCGCGACAGCTCACCGGCGTTCGCCGCCCGCCTCGACGCGTGCGAGCGGATCCTGGACGGCCTCGTCGACTGGTCGCTGAGCGAGGTTCTCGACGACGAGCGGGCACTGGAACGGGTGGACGTCGTCCAGCCCGCCCTCTGGGCCGTCATGGTGTCACTGGCCGAGGCATGGCGGTCGGCCGGAGTGACGCCCTCGGCCGTGGTGGGGCACTCGCAGGGCGAGATCGCCGCCGCCTGCGTCGCCGGAGCCCTGTCCCTCGAAGACGGCGCGCTGCTGTCCGTGCTGCGCAGCCGGGCGCTGACGGCACTCGCCGGCCGCGGCGGCATGGTGTCGATCGTCGCCCCCCAGAACTCGGTGCGCGAGCGCCTCGAACCGTTCGGCGAGCGGATCTCGGTGGCGGCGGTCAGCGGGCCGTCCTCCGTCGTCGTCTCCGGCACCCCTGACGCCCTGGAGGAACTGCTCGCCTCCTGCGAGGCCGACGGAATCCGGGCCCGTCGTGTGCCGGTCGACTACGCCTCCCACTCCGCCCACGTCGAGGAGCTGCGCGACGAACTGCTGGAATCGCTCTCCGACGTGAGCCCGCGCACGGGAGAAGCGGCCTTCTACTCGGCCGTGACCGGCGACCGGCTCGACGGCAAGCAGCTCGACACCGCGTACTGGTACCGGAACCTGCGGGAGCCGGTGCGGTTCGAGGACACCGTCCGGGCCCTCGCGGCGGCCGGATACGGGGTGTTCGTCGAGGTCAGCCCGCACCCCCTGCTCACCATGGCCGTCCAGGACACGCTCGACGACGTCGACCTGCGCCGGCCCGTCGTGGCGGAGACGCTCCGCCGCGACGAGGGCGGCGCCCGGCGATTCCTGCACTCCCTCGCCGCCCTGCACGCCCAGGGCGTCGCGGTCGACTGGGCGCAGACGTTCGAGGGCACCGGCGCCCGCACCGTGGACCTGCCCACGTACGCCTTCGGGACGAGGCCCTACTGGCTGCGCGGGTGGCGCCCGCTGCTGGACGGCTCCCTCGAACTCGCGGACGGCGCAGGGACCGTCCTCAGCGGCCGCCTGTCCCTGCGCACCCACCCGTGGCTGGCCGATCACCGCGTGCACGGCCGTGCCGTGGTCCCCGGAACCGCGCTGCTGGAGATGGTGCTGCAGGCCGGCCATCCGGTCGCCGAACTCACCCTGCTCGCGCCCGTGATCGTGCCCGACGAGGGCGAGGTGCATCTCCAGGTGCTGGTGGGTCCCGCCGACGACGGGCACCGGAGCGTGCACCTGTCCGCACGGGGCCCGGACTCCGACTGGCAGCGGCATGCGACCGGTCACCTCACCGAGTCCGCCGCCACAGCGGCACCGCCGGAGCCCGCCGACACGGACCTCACTCGGTGGCCGCCCCCGGCCGCCGAACCGCTCGACCTCGCCTCCTGGTACGACGACCTGGCCGCACAAGGCCTGGGATACGGCCCGGCCTTCCGCGGTCTGCGCGCGGTGTGGCGACGCGGCGACGACCTGTTCGCCGAGGTGTCCCTGCCGGAGCCGGCCCGCCCGGCACTGCTCGACGCCGTCCTGCACGCCCTCGACCTCAAAACCGCTCCCGCACTGCCGTTCTCCTGGAGCGAGGCCCGATGGCTGGACCTCGAGGCGGCCACGGAGATCTCCCGCCTGCGGGCCCGGATCACACGGCTCCCGGACGGCTCCGTGGCTCTGCGGGTCGCCGACGGCACCGGCCGCGGCGTCCTCTCGGTCGGCGGCCTGACGCTGCGCCCGCTCGACGCCGTACGCCTGGACGGTGTCGGGGGCGCGCTGTACGCGGTCGACTGGACCGGGGTGGCTCCGCGTCCGGTCACGGCCGGCACGACGGGCGTCACCGTCGTACGCTGCCCGTCCGCCGACGGCGAGCCGCCCGCCCGGGTCCACGCCGTCACCTCCGCCGTGCTCGCGGACGTACAGGCCTGGCTGGCCGGCCCGGAGGACCGCTCGGGGCGCCTGGTGGTGGTGACGCAGCGGGCCGTGGCCGCTGTGGCCACGGACACGGACCTCGACTTGGCGGCGGCCGCGGTGTGGGGCCTGGTGCGGTCGGCCCAGACGGAACACCCCGACCGGATCACGCTCGTCGACACCGACGACCCCGAAGGACTGCCGCAGGTGCTGCCCTCGCTGCTCGCCTGCGAGACACCGCAGATTGCGGTGCGCGGCGGCGAGCTGCGCGCGCCGAGGCTGGTACGCGCGCCGTCGGCGACGAGAAGCGGATTCCCCGCCGACGGCACGGTCCTGGTCACCGGGGCCTCGGGAACGCTCGGCGGATTGGTGGCACGGCATCTGGTGGCCGCACACGGAGTCCGCGACCTGCTCCTCGTCAGCCGGAGCGGAGCGGACGAACTCGCGGACGAACTGACCGCGCTGGGCGCCCGGGTGACCTCGGCGGCCTGCGACGTCGGCGACCGCGACGCGCTCGCCGGTGCGCTGGCCGAGATCCCCGGGGACCGGCCGCTGCGGGCCGTCGTCCACGCCGCCGGAACACTGGACGACGGGGTGATCGACTCCCTCACGCCCGAACGCCTGCGCTCCGTGCTGGCCGCCAAGGCCGACGGCGCCTGGCACCTGCACGAGCTGACCCGCGACGCCGGCCTCACGGCCTTCGTGCTGTTCTCCTCGGTCGCCGCCACCCTGGGCACCGCAGGGCAGGGCAACTACGCCGCCGCCAACGCCTTCCTCGACGCGCTGGCCCGGCACCGCCGCGGACTCGGGCTGCCCGCTGTGTCCCTGGGCTGGGGCCTGTGGGCCGAGCGCAGTGCTCTGACCGGAAATCTCGCCGACGCCGATCTGGCACGGCTGACCGCAGCCGGGGTGCTCCCGCTGGCCACCGAGGACGCCCTGGCGCTGCTGGACGCCGCCCTCGGCACGGACCGCGCCCACCTGCTCCCGCTCCGTTCGGCCCCCGCAACGGGCATGTGGTCGCCGACCACGCACGCGTCCGCACCGGCCCGTCGGCGGGCGCCGGCACTCGCCGACGACGCCCGGGACGACAAGGACGTCCGGGACACCACCACCGCGCGGCATGTGCTGCCCGCCGACCGGGAACGCTTCGTCGGCGAGCTGGTGCTGCGGGAGACCGCCGTGGTCCTGGGGCACGCCTCGGCCGCGGATCTCGACGCCGACACCGACTTCCCACGGCTGGGCTTCACCTCGCTGGCCGCGCTCGAACTGCGCAACCGGCTGAGCGCACGGACGGGGCTGCGGCTGCCCGCGACGCTGGTCTTCGAACACCGCACACCGACCGCACTCACCGCCCACCTGCTGGACCGGCTGTCCGCCGGCACCCCCGCGGCCGAGGCCGGGCAGGCCACGGGTGCCGAGCCGGCGACACCGACGGCCGGGACTCCCGACGACCGCATCGCCGTCGTAGGTGTCGCCGGCCGCTACCCGCTGGCCGGCACGGTCGGTGAGCTGTGGGACAACCTGGCCCGCGGACGGGACTGCGTCCGGCAGGTGCCCCCCGGCCGCTGGCAGACCGACGCCCCGGGAACGGCGGACTCCGAACCCCGGTGGGCCGGCTTCCTGGACGACGTCGACCGCTTCGACCCGCTCTTCTTCCGCATCTCGCCCGCCGAGGCCGAGGCGATGGACCCGCAGGAACGCCTCTTCCTGGAGACGGCGTCCGCCACGCTGGACGACGCCGGCTACCCTGCGGCCACGCTCGCCGCCCAGGGGCCCGTCGGCGTGTTCGTCGGGGTGATGAACAACGACTACGAGTGGCTGGGCGGGGCGGTCACGGCGCTCGGTGCGCCGACGGACGCCCACAGCCGGCACTGGTCGGTCGCCAACCGGGTGTCCTACTTCTTCGACTTCACCGGACCCAGTCTCGCCGTGGACACCGCGTGCTCCGCCTCGCTCACCGCGGTCCACCTCGCCTGCCAGAGCATCAGGAACGGCGAGTGCGCCGCCGCCGTCGCCGGTGGCGTCAACCTCACCCTGCACCCCAAGCATCTGACCGACCTTGCACAGGCCGGGATGCTCTCGCGCGGGAGCGAACTGAGGGCCTTCGGCGCCGACGCGGACGGCTTCGTCGACGGGGAGGGCGTGGGCGCCGTACTGCTCAAGCCGCTGGCGAAGGCCCTCGCCGACGGTGACCGTGTGCTCGGCGTCATCCGGGGAACGGCCGTCAACTCCGGTGGCAACACGGGCGGTTACACCGTGCCGAGCCCGGCCGCCCAGAGCGCGGTGATCCGGACGGCGCTGGACCGCGCCGGTGTCGCCGCGGACACCGTGGGATACGTGGAGGCGCACGGCACCGGAACCCCGCTCGGCGACCCGATCGAGATCGCGGGACTGGTCGAGGCCTTCGGCGGCAGCCTCGGCCCGGCGGAGCGGTCGAAGCGGCCGGCCGTCGCGATCGGTTCGGTCAAGACCAACATCGGGCACCTGGAGTCGGCCGCCGGTATCGCGGGCCTGACCAAGGTGCTCCTGCAGCTCCGCCACCGGATGCTGGCGCCCTCGCTGCACTCGGCACGCCTCAACCCGGAAATCGACTTCACCAGCACACCGTTCGAGGTGCAGCAGACGCTCCGGCCCTGGACACGACCGGGTGCGTCCGGCACGGACGACCCTGCGGGGCCGCCGCTGCGCGCCCTGGTCAGCTCCTTCGGTGCGGGCGGTGCCAACGCCTGCGTGGTCATGGAGGAATACCGAATGGCCGATCGGCCGGAATCCACGGAGGATGCGGCACCGCAGCTCCTCGTACTGTCCGCGCGGGACGAGGAACGGCTGCGGGCAGCCGCCGCGGAGCTGGCGGAGTTCCTGCACCGGGGCCTCGCGGCGGCGCCGGCCGGCGTACCGCACACCCCGGCGGACGTCCGCGGCCGCTGCCTGCGGCTGGCCGCCGAACTGGCGCTGGTCGAACCGGAGTCGCTGGACCTCACCACCGACCTCGTCGACTGCGGCTTCGGCATCGTGGAACGGGCCCGCTACTTCGCGCTGCTGGCCGAGGAACTGGGCTGCGAGCTGCCCGCGGACACCATGACGGCGGACACCATCGGGGCGGTGGCCGAAGTGGCGGCCGCCGCCGTGGCAGAGCACGCGCAGCCGGCGCCGAGCGGGCCCGCCCGGTACGCGCCACGGCTCGCCGACGTCGCCCACACACTGCAGTCGGGGCGCACCGCCCACGAGTACCGGCTCGCCCTGCCGGCCGCTTCGGTCGCCGAGGCCGCCGCGCTGCTGGAGGCGTACGCGGCCGGCGGCGACGACCACCTGATCAGCACCGGTCATGTCACCCGCCAGGTGGTGCGGCTGGCGCCGAGCGAGGCAGACGACCTGGAACAGGCTTTGGCACGGCGTGAGTTGACCGCGGTGGCCGGGCACTGGGTGGCGGGAGCGGACGTCGACTGGTCACGGGTCGTCTCCCCGGCCGCCCGCAGAATCGAGATGCCCGGCTATCCTTTCGCCCGCAAACGCCTCTGGCTGCCCCGGCCCCCGGCCCGGACGGCGGTTTCGGCCGCCGACGGTCCCACGCCACAGGCTGGTACCGCGGGCGTCCGACCCGGGGAAGAGGCAGCCGCACCGGCCCCGTCCCGGAACGCGGGGGAGGGGCTCGACCCGGCCGTGGCCGCCGTGCTCGCCGGGTTCGCGGACCTGGACGCCGCCTCGGTGACCGGGGTGTTCGCCGTCTACCGCCGCATGGGAGTCTTCCGCGGTTCCGGTGAGCGCCACGCCGGTGAGGAACTGCGCAGGAGCCTGCGCATCCGCGACAAGTTCCGGCGTCTGCACGAGGCCCTGTTGGAGCTGCTGGCCGGAGCTGGCTTCCTCACCCGGGACGGCGACCGGTTCGTGACCACCGCGGCCGTCGACCGGGCGGAGGCGGCCGGCACGGCGGAGCGTTGGGAGGCCGAGTTCGACCGGGTCGCGGCCCGCTGCCCGGACATCGAGCCGACCGTCTCCCTCAACCGCGCGTTCCTGCGGGCCTACCCGCGCCTGCTGCGCGGCGAACTGGTGGGCACCGAGGTCATGTTCCCGGACACCTCGATGGAGCTGGTCGCGAACCTCTACAAGGGCAACCCGCTCACCGACTTCTTCAACCTGCGGGTCGCGGATGCCGTCCGTGAGGTGCTCGACGCCCGGCCGGCCGAGCTGTCCGGCGAGGAGATCCGGATCGTGGAACTCGGCGCCGGCACCGGCGCCACCACGGAACGCATCCTGCCCGTCCTGGCCGGCGCCGCGCACCCTGCCGGCTACACCTTCACCGACATCTCGCCGCGCTTCCTGGACCACGGCCGCGAGCGGTTCGCCGCCACCCACCCGTTCGTCCGCTACGAGCTGCTCAACCTGGAGCGCGGCCTGCCCGAACAGGGCTTCGCGCCGGGCACGGCCGACGTGGTCGTGGCCACCAACGTGGTCCACGCGACCAGGAACCTGCGCGCGACGCTGCGCGGGATCAGGGAGCTGCTCAAGCCCGGGGGACGGCTGGTGCTCAACGAGCTGACCACCGTCCGGCCGTACCTGACCGTGGGCGGCGGCGTGATGGAGGGCTGGTGGGCCTTCCAGGACACCGAGCTGCGCCTGCCCGGCTCACCCCTGGCCGCACCGGAAAGCTGGGCCCGCCTGTTCCGCGAGGAGGGCTACACACAGCTCGCGGCCCACGGGGGCGCAGGGGCGGACCTGGGCCAGCATGTGCTGGTCGCCCAGCGGGACGGCGCGACGCGTGAGGCCGCGCCGGCCGTCGTGGCGCCGTCCCGCCCGGCCGTGGTGGCCGGGACACGGCCCGCGGCGGCGGACGTGGCGGCGGACCGCCTGCGGGAGCTGTTGGAGCAGGTCCTCAAACTGGACGAACCGATCGACCCGGACCGCCGGCTGACCGACTACGGTTTCGACTCGCTCAGTGGCATGAAGATCGTGTCGGTCGTGGAGGAGGCGTTCGGCGTCGCGGTTCCGCTGGAGGAGTTCTTCGAGCGGCCGACGTTGCGCGAGCTGACGGCGCACCTCGTCGCGGGCTGGCTGCACGACATGGCCGGGCCGCCTGCCGTAGGAACCGCGGAGCCCGCCGCCGTGGCGGAATCCGCGACCGGCACACAGCCCGCCGCCCCCGTCACCTCAGCGGTCGCGCGCTCCGCGGAACCGGTACTGCGTCCCCGCAGCGACGTGCTCCACAGCACCCATCCCCTGACGGAGGGGCAGCGCGCCCTGTGGGTGATCGAGCAGATCACGCCCGGATCCGGCGCCTACAACCTGCCGCTCGCCTTCTGGCTCGACAACGACGTCGACGTACTGGCCCTGCGAGTGGTGCTCCAGGACGTGCTCGACCGGCACGAAGAACTGCGCGCGGTGGTGCGCACAGGGGAGCAGGGCCCCTACGTCGGCATCGCGGCGGAGCCGGAACTGCCCTTCCAGCAGGTGTTCCTGACCTCCCGGGCGGACGAGGACCTGCGCGAGCGGATGCGTACGGCCGCGCGGGAGCCGTTCGACCTGGCCGCGGGTCCGCCGGCACGCGCCACGCTGTACACGCTCGGGGACGGCAGGCAGGCGCTGCTGCTGACGGTGCACCACCTGGTGCTCGACGGGCTGTCCATACCCCTGTTGCTGCGGGAGGTGGACCGCGGCTACCGGGCCCTCGGCGAGGGCGCCCCGCTGCCGGCCACCAGGCCCGAGCGCACCTTCGCCGACTTCGGCGCCTGGCAGCGTGACCTGCTCGCCGGTCCGGAGGGGGAGCGGCTGCGCGCGTACTGGGTGGAACGGCTGCGGGACCGGCCGACGAACGTGGCCCTGCCGCTGGACCGGCCCCGGCCGCCCGTGCCCGGGTACCGGGGAGCGACCGTGTCCGGAGACCTCTCCGCCCGGCTGTCGGACCGGGCCCGCGCCCTGGCCGCCGGTGAACAGGCCTCCCTGTCCAGCGTCCTGCTGGCCGGGTTCTTCGTGCTGCTGCACCGCTACAGCGACCAGGACGACATCGCGGTCGGCACGCCGACCGCGGGTCGCCCGCCCTCCGGCTACGACGACGTGCTCGGCTCCTTCATGAACATGGTGGTACTGGCCGAACGGGTCGACGGGAACGAGCCGTTCCGGGCGCTGGTCCGGCGGCTGCACCGCACGGTGCTGCGCGCGCTGGAACACAGCGCGTACCCGCTGATCCGGCTGTCCGAGGAACTGCGCAGGGAGAACCCCGCCGCCGCCTCCACGCCGTTCGACGTGGCCTTCTACTTCCACAACTGGGCCCGCGACCTACGCGAGGACGGCGTGGTGCGGGGCCGGGTGCCGGGCGTGTACCAGGAGGGCGAGTTCGCCCTCGTCCTCGACGTGGTCGACGCGGCCGAGGGCTGCCGCTACACGCTGAAGTACGACCCCGACCTGTTCGACGCGGCGACGGTGGAGCGCTTCGGCGAGCACTTCGTCACGCTGCTGGAATCCGCACTCGGGGCCCCCGGCACCGCGGTCGGCGAACTGGAGCTGCTCACCCGGGAGGAGCGGGCGGCGCTCACCCCGAACACGGCTGCCGACCAGCCCGCGGACACCCTGACGTGGGAGCTGGTGCGGCGCCAGACCGAGGCACGCCCGCAGGCGGTCGCCGTGCGGTGCGGCACCACCGAACTGACCTACCGTGAGCTGCGTGAACAGGTCGAGACGCTGGCGACCCGGCTCGGCGCGGCCGGTGTCGGACGCGGCCGCACGGTGGGCGTGCTGCTGCCCCGGGACGCCGGCCTGCCCGTGGCCCTGCTGGCCGTGCAGGCCGCGGGCGGCGCCTACGTGCCGCTCGACCCGGCCTACCCGCACGAGCGGCTCGCCTACATGGCACAGGACGCCGGACTGCACCTGCTGCTCACTCACTCGTCGGTCGCGGCCGAGGCCGTCGGCCCGGTGCCGCGGCTGCTGGTGGACGGCGCCGAGGCCCCGCCCGCGCTGCCCTCGCCCGGCCCCGCCGGGCCGTCGGACCCCGCCTACGTCATGTACACCTCGGGCTCGACCGGACGTCCCAAGGGCGTACGGGTCCCGCACCGGGCGCTGACCAACCTCCTGTGGGCGATGGCGCGGGAACCCGGCTTCGGACCGCAGGACACACTGCTGGCCGTGACCACGGTCTGCTTCGACATCTCCGGACTGGAGCTGTATCTGCCGCTGATCTGCGGCGGAACGGTGGACGTGGTGCCGGCGGAGGTCGCCCGCGACGGGCTCAGGCTGCGCGAGGCGGTCGACGGGCGCGGCGCCACCGTGATGCAGGCGACGCCCGCGACCTGGAGCATGCTGCTGGCTGCCGGCTGGCGGGGCAACCCTGCTCTGAAGGTGCTGTGCGGGGGAGAGGCGCTGCCCGAGGACACCGCACGGCAGCTCCTGGCCCGCGGCCGTGAACTGTGGAACCTCTACGGGCCGACCGAGACCACCATCTGGTCGGCGGCGAGCCGGGTCGAGGCGGGTGAGCGGGTGACCATCGGCGCGCCGATCGCCAACACCGGCCTGTACGTGCTGGACGGCGCCCGCCGTCCGGTGCCGACCGGCGCGGCGGGCGAACTGTACATCGGCGGTCACGGAGTCGCCGACGGCTATCTGAACCGTCCGGAGCTGACCGCCGAACGGTTCCTGCCCGACCCGTTCGCCGGGGGGCCGGAGGCCCGTATGTACCGGACGGGCGACCTGGTGCGCCCTCTGGCCGACGGCCGTATCGAGTACCTGGGCCGGATCGACTCCCAGGTGAAGGTGCGCGGCTTCCGGGTGGAACTGGAGGAGATCGAGGCCACCCTGCACAGGCAGGAAGGGGTGCGGGAGGCCGTCGTGGTGGCCCGCGGCCAGGGCTCCGGCCGTTCACTGCTGGCCTGTTACGTGCCGGCCGCCCAGGCTCCCGCCCCGACGCGGGGGCAACTGGCGGCCTGGCTGCCGGCGTACATGGTTCCCGATGTGCTGATGCGGGTGACGGGCTTCCCGCACACGCTCAACGAGAAGATCGACCGCACCGCGCTGGCCACCCTGCCGCTCGCCGAACTGCGCGCCCGCCACGGCGCCGAGGAGGACGGCGGGCCGCCCGCGCCCGCGCGACGCACGCGGCCCGTGGACGCACTGATCAGCGACCTGGCCGACATCGTCGGACGGCTCGCCGGGGTCGGCCCCGAGGCGATCGGGACGGACGTACCGCTCGGCGAAGTCGGTATGAACTCGGTGACCTTCACCGCGCTGAGCGTGGAGCTGCGCAAGGCGTACGGCATAGAGGTCCCGCCCGTCCTCTTCTACCGCCGGGGCACCCTGGCCGCGCTGGCCGGACACCTGTGGGAGCACCACGCGGCCGACCTGGCCGCCCGTTTCGAGCCCGTCGCCGGCGAAGCCGCCGAAGAAGCCGGCAGGGAAGCCACCGTGGAAGCCGGCAGGGATGCCGCCGAGACGGAGGCAGCGGAGGCCGGTCCGGGCGAGTCGCACCGCGGCGCCGATGTCGCCGTCATCGGTATGGCCGGACGCCTGCCCGGTTCGGCCGACCTGCGGGAGTTCTGGGACCACCTGGTCGCCGGGGACGACCTGGTGGGCGAGGTGCCCGTCGAACGCTGGGACTGGCGGGAGCGGCCGAACGCCCGCTGGGGTGCGTTCCTGCCGGACGTGGACTGCTTCGACGCGGCCTTCTTCGGGATCTCGCCGCGCGAGGCCGAACTGATGGACCCGCAGCAGCGGTTGCTGCTCGAAGTGGTCTGGTCCGCCGTCGAGGACTCGGGCTACCGCCCCTCCGAACTCGCCGGAAAGCGGGTCGGGGTGTTCATCGGCGTCGCGGGCGGCGAGTACCTGGAGGCGCAGCGGGCCGCCGGGTGCCCGCCCCAGGGCCACACCGCCACCGGCGCCGCGCTGTCCGTCATTCCGAACCGGGTGTCGTACCTGCTCGACCTGCGGGGGCCCAGCGTGGCCGTGGACACGGCCTGTTCCGGCTCGCTCACCGCCGTGCAACTGGCGTGCGCCGCACTGCGCGACGGCAGCTGCGACCTCGCCGTCGCGGGCGGCGTCAACCTGATCCTCTCGCCGTCCGTGCACGACATCCTCGACCAGGGCGGCATGCTGAGCGCCGACGGGCGCTGCAAGGCCTTCGACCATCGGGCCGACGGCTACGTCCGGGGCGAGGGCGTCGGCGTGGTGCTGCTCAAGCCCGGGGACCGGGCACGCCGTGACGACGACGCCGTACACGCCGTGATCAGGGCCGCGGTCGCCGGCCACGGCGGCCGGACCACGTCGCTGACTGCCCCCAGCCCGGACGCCCAGGCGGACGTGCTGGTGGCGGCCTACCGGGCCGCCGGTGTGCCGCCGGAGACCGTCGGGTACATCGAGGCGCACGGCACCGGCACCGCCCTGGGCGATCCGATCGAGACCGCGGGCCTGAGCACCGCCTTCCGGCGCCTGCGCGGGGAGACCGCACCACAGCCGGGCCCCGGATGCGTCATCGGGTCGGTCAAGACCTCCATCGGCCACCTGGAAGCGGCAGCCGGTGTCGCGGGCCTGCTGAAGACGGTGCTCGCCCTGCGGCACGGCCTGGTCCCGGCCAACCTGCACCTCGAAGAGCCCAACCCCCACCTGGAGCTGGACGGCGGACCGTTCCACCTCGCCGCCACCGCCCGCCCCTGGCCCCGCCCGCGAGACGCCTCCGGCCGCGAGCTGCCGCGCCGCGCCGGGGTCAGCTCCTTCGGCTTCGGCGGGGCCAACGCGCATGTCGTGCTGGAGGAGTCGCACATGCCCGACACCCGTGACGAGGAGACCGCGGAGCAGCTCTTCGTGCTCTCCGCCCGTACCCCCGAGGCGCTGCACGACGTCGCCCGGCGCCTTTCGGACCACCTGGCGCGCCACGACGTCCCGGCCGGCGACCTCGCCCACACCCTGCAGGTGGGCCGCGAGGCGATGACCCACCGGCTGGCCGTGGTCGCCCACGACGCCGCCGAGCTCCGCGCCGAGCTGGACCAGCACCTTGCCGGGCACGCCTCCCGTGTCCTCACCGGGCAGGCGGAGCGTCGTACCGCGACGGCCTCCACCGCAGGTGAACCGATCGCCCTCGCCCGCGACTGGGTGGCGGGTGCCGAGGTCGACTGGGCGGCCGTGCACCGCGGAGTCCGCCGGCGCCGGGTGCACCTGCCCGCCTACCCGTTCGCCCGCACCCCGTACTGGTTCTCCGGTGCCCGGACGGCCGAACGGCCCTCGTCCCCGCTCCACCCGACGCTGCTGGACACCGAGGTCCCTGCCGACAAGGGGCACGCGTACGCGAAGACGCTCACCGGAGCGGAGTTCTTCCTCCGCGAACACGTCGTCGGCGGTGAACCGGTGCTGGCCGGCGTGGCCTGTCTGGAGATGGCCCGGCTGGCCGGCGAACGCGCCGGGGGCCGGGCGGTGCGCGGGATCGACGACGTGGTCTGGGCCTCTCCGGTGCGGCCCGGCGCCCCGGGCGCTACGCGCCTGCTGCTCCGGCTCGACGGGACCTCGTTCGAGGTGCGGATCGACGGGGACGACCCACGGGTGCACGCCCGCGGCACCCTGGTGTTCGGCGAGGCCGAGCGGCCCGAGCGGCGGATCGACCCGCAGCAGGTGCGGGCACGGTGCGGCACCTTCCGCACCGGAGCGCAGTGCTACGAGACCTTCGCCGCCCTCGGATTCGACTACGGCCCGGCCTTCCAGGTGATCGAGGAGGTGGCCGTGGGGGCCGACGAGGCGCTGGCCACCCTGCGGCTTCCCGCGGCCCGGCGCACGGACGCCGGCGCGTACCTGTTCGACCCGTCGTTGCTGGACGCGGCGCTGCAGACGGCCGGTCAGCTCGTACCGGGCGCCGACGACCCGGCCGGCGCGCCGCCCTACCTGCCCTACTCCCTCGGATCGGTGCGGATGTACGGCGCGCTGCCCGAGGAGGTGTACGCCCATGCCACCCGGTCGGCGCGTCCGGCCGCGGCCGGAACGCTCTCCTTCGACGTGGCGCTGTCCGACCGCTCGGGCACGGTGGTCGCGAAGATCGACACCTTCACGCTCCGGGCACGGCCCCGGCCCGAGGCGGACCGCGGACGCGACACCGTGACCGCGTTCGCCCCGGGGCGGCAGCCCGCACCGGCGGTGCCGGGCCGGCCGTCCGGCACCGTGGTGGTGCTCGACGCCGGCACGGAGGGCCCGGCGGTGCGCACGGCCCTGACGGCGGCCGGCCTGACCGTGCGCCAGGTCACCCTGGACAGCGGCGTCGCGCCCGAGTCGGTGGTCCGGGACCTTCCCGACGGGCCCGTCCACGTCGTACACCTGGCGGGCGAGGACACTGCAGCCGACCGTGCGGTGGAGCACGGCTTCCAGACGGCGCTGGCCTTCCTGCAGGCATGGCAGCGGAACCGGCCCGGCCCGCTGCGCTACCTCTACGTGCACCGCGATCCGGCCGCCTCCCCGGCCCACCCGGCGATGGCCGGATTCGCCCGGTCGGTGCGCCAGGAGCATCCCGCACTAGACATCGGCGTGCTGGCCGTCGCGGACGGCGTGCTCGCCGAGGCGGTCACCGCCGAACTCGCCGCCGAGGGCGACCCCGAGGTACGTACCGGCACCGCCGGCCGCACCCGGCGCGTCTGGCACCGGGTGAGCCTGCCCCCGGCGGGTGCCATCGCCAAGTCGGCGTTTCTCGGCACCGGCGCTCACATCGTCACGGGCGGCACCGGCGCCCTGGGCCTGCTGCTTGCCGAGCACATCGCCGGGGTCCGGCGCACCGCCTGCGTCCGGGCCGGCGGGATCGTGCTCGCCGCCCGCACCGAACCGGGACCCGAGGCCCGGGCCCGCGCGCAGGCCGCCGGGGCCCATGTGGTCCTGGCCGATGTGACCTCCCCGGCGGCGGTGCGCGAACTGGTCGCCGAGGCACGGCGACTGCACGGCTCGGTCAGCGGGGTGCTGCACGCCGCCGGGGTGCTGCGGGACGCCTTGCTGCACGGGAAGGACCGCGCAGACGCGGCGGAGGTACTGGCCGCCAAGGTGCACGGCACGGAGCTGCTGGACGAGGCCACGCGACAGGAGCAACTGGACTATTTCGTCGCCTTCTCCTCCGCCGCCGCGGTCTTCGGCAACGCCGGACAGACCGACTACGCCTTCGCCAACGCCTACCTCGACCACTTCGCCGAGCGACGCGAACACCAGCGGCGTCTCGGGACACGGCAGGGCCGTACCCTGGCCGCGGCCTGGCCGCTGTGGGCGGACGGCGGCATGCGGATCGACTCGGCCACCGAGGGGCACATGACCCGCCGGCTCGGCATCCGCCCACTGCACACCGCACCGGCCCTGGACGCGCTGGAGCGGGCCCTGGCCGGGGACTTTCCCCGGCTGCTGCTCGCTCCGGGCGACCCCGACCGGATCCTTGCCGCGCTCAACGCGCAGCCTCCCCGCTCGCGTTCCGCAGCGGCCGAATCCGGCGCGGCGGCACCGGCCCGGGCCGAGCAACTGGTGCTCACGATCATCGCGGAGGAACTGAAGCTCCCCGAGACGGACATCGACGTCACCGAGCCCTTCGACCACTACGGCGTGGACTCGCTGATCACTCTGTCGGTGACCCGGCGGCTCGAAGAGCACTTCGGTCCGCTGTCCAAGACCCTGTTGTTCGAGTACGTGACGGTGCGTGAACTCGCGGACCATCTGGCCGCGGAGCACCCCGACGCCCTCGCCCCGACAGCGGAGGCCATGCCCGTCGCCGCCCCGCCGTCGACCGCGGTCCCGGAGGCCGCCGGCTCACCGCGGCCCGCCGCGCACGACGACGACATCGCGATCATCGGGGTCGCCGGCCGGTATCCGCAGGCCGACGACCTGGACGAGTTCTGGCGCAACCTGCGCGCCGGCCGGGACAGCATCGAGGAGATACCGGCCGAACGCTGGAACCACGACCGGTTCTACGACGCCGACAAGTCGGCGACCGGCAAGACCTACGGACGCTGGGGCGGCTTCGTCCGCGGTGCCGACCGCTTCGACCCGCTGTTCTTCCGCATGTCGCAGATCGAGGCCGAACACACCGACCCCCAGGAACGGGTCTTCCTGGAAACGGTGTGGCACCTGCTGGAGGACGCGGGCTACACCCGCGAGCAACTGCGGGACACCCGCATCGGCGTCTTCGTCGGCATGATGTACGGGCAGTACCAGCTGTACGGCGTCCAGGACGCACTGCGCGGCGAGGGCCTGCCGCCCCACTCGTCGTATGCCTCGGTGGCCAACCGGGTGTCGTACTTCTTCGACTTCACCGGTCCCAGTGTCGCCGTGGACACCATGTGCTCCTCCTCGCTGGTCACCATCCACCAGGCCTGCCAGGCGATCCGCGACGGCGACTGCCAGGTCGCCGTCGCGGGCGGCGTCAACATCTCCAGCCACCCGGCCAAGTACCTGCAACTGGCCTGGCGGGGCTTCCTCTCCGAGGACGGCAGGTGCCGCAGCTTCGGAGCGGGAGGCACCGGATACGTACCGGCGGAGGGCTCCGGCGCCGTCCTGCTCAAACGGCTCGACGCGGCGCTGGCCGACGGCGACCGCATCCTCGCCGTGGTCAAGGCGTCCGCCGTCAACCACGGCGGCACGGGCCGGGGGTTCAACGTGCCCAGCCCCAAGGCCCAGGGCGACCTCGTGCGGACCGCGCTCGACCGGGCCGGCCTGAGCGCCGCCGACCTGGACTACGTCGAGGCCCACGGCACCGGCACCGCGCTCGGCGACCCGGTGGAGATCACCGGGCTCATGCGGGCCCTGCGGCACGACGACGTCCCCGCACCGCTGGCCATCGGCTCGGTGAAGTCGAACATCGGCCACGCCGAGTCGGCCGCGGGCGTCGCCGCCGTCACCAAGGTGCTGCTGCAGATGCGCCACGGCGAACTCGTCCCCACCCTGCACACCGACGACCTGAACCCCAACATCGACTTCGGGACGACCCCGCTGCGCGTACAGCGCGAACTGGCCCCATGGCCCCGACGCACAGCGGCCGACGGGACGCCACGCCCGCGCACGGCGGGCGTGAGCTCCTTCGGCGCCGGCGGCACCAACGCCCATGTCATCCTCCAGGAGTTCCTCGGCACACCACAGCGCCCGACCGGGGCGGCCGGACCGCACCTGGCCGTCCTGTCCGCCCGGGACGCGGATGGGCTGACCGAGCAGGCCCGCCGGCTCGCGGCGCACCTACGGGCCGAAGGCGGCGCCCTGTCCGCGCCGGAGGTCGCCTGGACGCTCCAGACCGGACGCGAGGCCATGGCACACCGGCTGGCGATCCGCTTCGACGACCTCGACGAACTGGCGGCCCGCCTGGAGGAGTTCGGATCCGCCGGCACACCGGCCGGCAGCTGGACGGGAGTGGTGGATCCGCGCAGGCCCGGCGCCGGTGCCCCACCGCCGGCCGATCCCGCCGCCTTCGCCGTGGCCTGGACGTCCGGCCGACCGGTCGACTGGACCCTCCTGCACCCGACGACGCGTCCCGGCCGTGTGGCACTTCCCGGGTACCCGTTCGCCGGTGAACGGGTCTGGCTGGCGGCGGCGGACGCCGAGCTGTCCGCACTCGCCGCGGAACAGCCCACGGGTGCCCCGGACTCCGACACCCCCGGGACCGGCGTCCTGCTGACCAGGCGATGGGTAGCGGCCGATGCGGCGCGGCGCCGCGCGCTGCCCGGACGCACCGCCGTACTGGCCGTGCCCGGCACCGAGGCACTGGCCCTGCGGCTCGCCGACACGCTGCCGGCCGCCGAGGTGCTGACCACCGCACGGCTCGGTGCCGAGCTCGCCTCGGCCGACACCCGGTGGGACCGCTTCGACGCGGTGGTCGACCTGGCAGGCTGCGCCGACCCCGGCCCGGCCGTCGACCGGTCCGTGCTGCACACCTGGCTGAACTGGCTCCAGCACACGGTCGACCGGGGCAGGCGCGACCTGCGCGCCCTGCTGGTCTCCCGCGCCACGGACTCGGGTCTCGGCGGTGCGGCACGTGCGGGCCTGTACCGCATGCTCCAGAGCGAGTACCGCCATGTCCTCTCCCGGCACGCGGAGATGGGCCGGTGCTCCGACGAGCAACTGTGCGCATGGGTGCTGGCCGAACTGGCCACCGACGCCGAATGGGCCGAGGTCGCCTACCGGGACGGCGCTCGCCACCGGCCCGTGCTGCGCGAACTGCCGCACACCCCCCGCCGGCAGCCGCGCTTCCCCGACGGACACGTGCTCTGGGTGACCGGCGGCACACGCGGGATCGGCCTGCTGACCGCTCGGCACTTCGTGGCACGGCACGGTGTGCGCAGACTCGTCCTCACCGGCCGTGAGCAGGTGCCGCCCCGCGCCGAATGGGCCGGCCACATCGCCGCCGGCACGGCACTGGGCGAAAAGCTGCGGCCACTGGCCGAACTCGCCGCGCAGGGAGTGGAACTGGAGGCTCTGGCCCTGCCGCTGGACGACCGGCAGGCGGTGGCCGCGGCACTGGCGGACGTCCGGCGCCGTATGGGCCCGGCAGGGGGAGTGATCCACAGCGCCGGCGCCGTCGACACCGGCACTCCCGCCTTCGTCCGCAAGACGCCGGAGGGCATCGACCGGGTGATCAGCCCGAAGGTGTTCGGCCTCGACACGCTGGTGGAGTGCTTCCGCGACGAGCCGCTGGGCTTCTTCGCCCTGTACTCGTCGGTCGCCGCCGTGGCCCCCGCTCTGGCCGTCGGCCAGAGCGACTACGCCCTGGCCAACGCCTATCTAGACGCGGTAGCGGAGGCCCGCCCGTACGGTCTGCCGCTGGTCAGCGTGGCGTGGCCGAGCTGGCGCGACTCCGGCATGGGCGAGGCACGCAGCGCCGCCTACCAGGCGTCCGGGCTGGCCGCCCTCTCGGACGACGAGGGACTCGCCCTGCTGGACCGGGCCCTGGGGAGCGGCGAGCGCGTGGTCGTGCCCGTGGTCGTACGCCCGGGAGCACGGTGGAGCCCGGAGCGCCTGACGGCCGCTCGCCTGGACGGACAGGCGGACCAGGACCGGACACCGACCCGAACCACTCGGACCCAGCCGTCCGAACCATCCGAACCATCCGAACCGTCCGAATCATCTGAACCATCCGAACCGTCTGAGCCGTCTGAGCGGGTCGACCCGGCATCCCCGGCATCCCCGGTGTCCGAGGAGATTCTGCGGGCCAGGGACGCGGCGGCTGCCTGGGTGCTCGATCAGCTGGCGCTCGAGCTGCGGTTCGACCGGGCCAGGCTGACCGCCGACGTACCCGTGCAGGACTACGGGATCGACTCCATCCTCGTCACACAGCTGGTGCAGACCCTCGCCAAGCAGCTCGACGTGAACCTCGACCCCTCCGCTCTGCTGGAGTACCCGACGGCGACCGAGTTCGCGGCCCACCTCGCCGAGGCCCACCCCGCAGAACTCGTCCGGGTCTTCGGCACGCCACCGGCCGGCACGCCGCGCTCCGCGACACCGCACGAGACCCGGACCGACGGCGCGGCCCGGCCGGCCCCGATGCCCGCCGAGGGCGTACGCCCGGTGTCCGGTACCGGCGACATCGCGGTGATCGGTCTTTCCTGCCGCTTCGCCGGCGCGGACTCGGCCGAGGAGTACTGGGAGCTGCTGCGGAACGGCCGTACGGCGCTGCGCCCCGTGCCCGAGCGGTTCTTCGGCCGGCCGAACGATCACCACGCCGGGCTCCTGCCCGACGTACTGCGGTTCGATCCGGACGCGTTCCTGCTGTCCGACGAGGACGTCGCCGCGATGGACCCGCAGGCGCTGCTGCTCCTGGAGGAGGCCGACAGGGCCGTGCACCACGCCGGTTACCGGCCGGCCGACCTCAAGGGGCGTCGCATCGGCGTATACGTCGGCGGCCGGGCCACGCGCACACCGGACGACACACTGGTGGACGGGGCGAGGAACCCCGTCATGGTCACCGGCCAGAACTACCTGTCCGCCAACCTCTCGCAGTTCTTCGACTTCCGTGGCCCCAGCATCGTCGTCGACACCGCGTGCTCCTCCGCGCTGGTGGCCCTGGACACCGCCGCGCAGGCGCTGCGGGCGGGGGAGCTGGAGGCGGCGGTGGTGGCCGGCGTGAGCCTGCTCGCCGACGACCGGGCGCACCAGGTCTTCGCCCGGCGCTCCCTCCTCAACCCCGGTGCGGAGTTCCACCTGTTCGACCGCCGGGCCGCCGGGCTCGTCCTCGGCGAGGGCGTGGGCGTCGTGGTCCTCAAACCACTGGCCAGGGCCCAGGCCGACGGCGACCGGGTGCTCGCCGTCCTCAAGGGCCTCGCGATCAACAACGACGGCAGGACCGCCGGCCCCGCCGCGCCCAACCCGCAGGCGCAGAAGGAGGTGATGGCCGAGGCGCTGGCGCGCAGCGGCCACGACACCGCGGACGTCGGCTGGGTGGAGGCCAACGGCTCCGGGTCCGCCGTCACCGACCTGCTGGAGCTGAAGGCCGTACAGGCCGTCTACGGCGGCGGCACGGACCGACGGGTGGCGCTCGGCTCGGTCAAGCCGAACATCGGTCATCCGCTGGCCGCGGAGGGGATCGCCGCGTTCATCAAGGTCGTCCTGATGCTGCACCACGGGGAGCAGGTGCCGTTCGTCTCGGGGCAGGAGCCGCTGGATCACTTCGACCCGGCCGCCTCCTCGCTGTACTTCCCGCGCGAGCCCCGGCCATGGCCCAGGCAGGCCCTCGCCGCCCTCAACTGCTTCGCGGACGGCGGCACCAACGCACACGCGCTGATCGCCCCGGCACCGGACGCTCCCCGGCCGGCGAGACGGCCGCTGCCGCAGCCGCCGCTGAACCGCAGGACCGTCATCAGAGGAATCGCCGAACCCGCGTCCGTGACGACCGGCCTGTTCTGGGACGACTACCGATGAACGAACCGCTGCCCGTCGTCTTCCTGTTCTCCGGACAGGGCTCCCAGTACTACGGCATGGGCAAACAGCTCTACGACACCAACGAGATGTTCCGCAGCACGCTGCTCCGCTACGACGCCGCCGTGACCGAGATGCTCGGGGAGTCGGTGCTCGCCCGGATCTTCGACCCGTCGAAGCAGCGCAACCACCCGTTCGTGGACACCCGGATCACCCACCCGGGCATCGTCATGATCGAACTGGCGCTGGCGCAGACACTGCGGGCCGAGGGCATCGAGCCGGACCACGTCCTCGGGTCGAGCCTGGGCGAGTACGCGGCAGCCGTCGTCGCAGGCAGCCTCGACCCGTTCGACTGCCTGCGGATCCTCGTCCGGCAGGCCGACCTGATGCGGGCCGTCCCGCCCGGCGGCATGCTCGCCGTGCTCACCGGGGTCGGCGTCCTCGACCGGCTCCCCGCCCTGCGGGCCTGCGAGGTCGCCGCCCGCAACTACCCGGGCAGCTTCGTGGTCGCGGGTCCGGAGGACGAGCTGGCCAGGGCCGAGGCGGAACTGGCCGCCGCCGGCGTACTGCACCTGCGCCTCCCGGTGGAGTACGGCTTCCACTCGCGTCTGATCGACGAGGTGGCCGACGCCTGCCGCGGCGCCTTCGACCATGTGCCGCTGTCCCCGCCACGCGTCCCGTGGGTGTCCTGCGTGGACGGCGCTCTCGTGGACCGGGTGAGCGTGGAGCACTTCTGGCACGTCGCACGGCAGCCGATCGACTTCGAACGCGCCATGGCCACCCTGCGCGCGCGAGGCGACTTCCGTTACCTCGACCTCGGCCCCTCGGGCAGCCTTCACAACTTCGTACGGCAACTGCTGCCCCCGGCGACACGCTCGGAGTCCCTGCCCCTGCTCAGCCAGTTCGGCAAGGACACCGACCTGTTCGACGCGGTCCGCGGGCGCGCCGTCCGGAAGACCCCACGAAAGGAACCGCGGATGCGCACGGCACGCGGCATGAAGGTGTACGGCTTTCCGGGCCAGGGCTCCCAGCGACGGGGCATGGGCAACGGGCTGTTCGAACGGTTCCCGGACGAGACGGCCCTCGCGGACCGGGTCCTCGGCTACTCGATCCAGGAGCTGTGCGTCACGGACCCCGAGCGTCGCCTCGCCCGCACCGAGTACACGCAGCCCGCCCTCTTCGCGGTGAGCGCACTGACGTACCTCGACCGGACCGCGCACGACCCGGTGCCACCGGACTACCTCGTCGGCCACAGCCTGGGCGAGTACGCGGCGCTGTTCGCGGCCGGGGCCTTCGACTTCGAGACCGGGCTGCGGCTGGTCAAGCGGCGAGGCGAGCTGATGGCCGGCGCGGACGACGGCGCCATGGCGGCCGTGGTCGGTGTCGACGAACGAACCGTCATCCGGCTGCTCGCCGACCCGGCGCTCAGTACCCTGGACCTGGCCAACCACAACGCCCCGGACCAGTTCGTCGTCTCCGGCCCGGCCGACGGCGTCGACGCGGCCTGCACCGCCTTCGAGGAAGCCGGGGCCCGCACGGTCCGGCTCCGGGTGAGCGCGCCGCTGCACTCGCGCCACATGAAAGGCGTCGCGGAGGAGTTCGCCCGCTACCTCGACGGGTTCACGCTGCTTCCCCCACGGATCCCGGTACTGGCGAACGTGGACGCACAGCCGTACACACCCGACACGCTCAAGGAGCGCCTGACCGCGCAGATCGCCTCCCCGGTGCGGTGGACCCAGACCGTGCGCGCCCTGATGGACGAAGGAGACTTCGAGTTCGTCGAGCTGGGCCCCGGCAGGGTGCTCAGCAAGCTGGTCACCCGTATCCGGTCGGCCGCCGAACCCATTTCCCTTTCCGCGACGGCCGCCGAACCCACTTCCCTCTCCGCGACGGCCGCCGAACCCACTTCCCCTTCCGCGACGTCCGCCACGGACGCAGCGCAGCCGGCCGTCGAGCCTGCGCCACCGCGTGCGCGGCCCGTGGCACACGATGCGGCGCCCGGGATCGGCCCCGACGACCTGGGGGCGCGCGGCTTCCGGGACCGCTACGGACTGCGGCGGTCCTACGTGCTGGGCTCGATGTACGGGGGTGTCTCGGGTCCTGAGCTGGTGCGCGCGGCGGCCCGGGCGGGGCTCCTCGGCTTCCTCGGAACCGGCGGGCTCACGCTCGCCGAGGTCGAGCAGCAGCTGCGGAAGCTCGCGCCGGGCAGCGCGGCCGGCGCCAACCTCCTGTACCGGCACACCGCGCCCGAGCAGGAGGGCGCACTGGTCGACCTGCTGCTGCGGCACGGAGTGGACCTGGTGGAGGCGTCCGGCTATCCGCTGATCACCGAGGACCTGGTGCGCTTCCGGCTCAAGGGCGGCCGCATCCTGGCCAAGGTGTCCCGCACCGACGTCGCCGCGGCGTTCCTGTCCCCGCCACCGCGGAAACTCGTCGAGCGACTGTTGGCAAGCGGCGCGGTGACTGCGGCCGAGGCCGCCGCGGCCGCTTCCCGGCCCATGGCGGACGATCTGTGCGTGGAGGCACAGGGCGGCTGGCTGAGCGGCACCGCCGATCCGCTCACCCTGCTGCCTGCGGTCCTGCGGCTGCGCGACCGGCATGCCGGCAGCGGTCCACGGGTCCATGTCGGGTGCGCGGGCGGAATCGGCACCCCGCAGGCCGCCGCCGCGGCCTTCCTCCTCGGTGCCGACTTCGTTCTGACGGGCTCGGTCAACCAGTGCTCCGTGGAGGCGGCCACCAGTGATCAAGTCAAGGAACTGCTGCAGGAGGCACGTGAGCACGACGTGGACACGGCACCCTGGGGCGAGCTGTTCGAACTCGGGGTGCAGGCCCGCTATCTGAAGCGGGGCCTGTTCTTCCCGGCCAGGGCGGCCAGACTCCACGAACTGTGGCGGCGGCACACCTCGTTCACCGAGCTGGACCCCGCCACCCGGGCACAGGTCCTCGAACGCTTCCTCGGCGGCGAGCTGCCCGCCCCGCCGAGCGCACCCGAGGCGGCCGGAAGGACCCACCTGGCGGCCCTGTTCCGCGGCTACTTCACGCGTGCCTTCCGGCTGGCGGTGACGGGGGACCAGCAGGCGAAGGTCGACTACCTGGTCCACTGCGGGCCGGCGATGGGGGCCTTCAACCAGGCGGTCGCCGAGACGTCCCTGCACCCCTGGCGGGCCCGAACCGTCGAGGGTGTCTCCGACTTCCTCATGGCAGGCGCGGCCGCGCACATCACCGCACGGTTGCGGAGTTTTCAAGAGATGCGGAACAGCGAGGCGATCCGACCGTGAAAGCAGGAGGCCGTCACACCGTGAGCACCGTGCCGCAGACCGATCCCATGATCTTCTATCCGTTCACGCCTGAGTTCATGGCCGACCCGTATCCCCACTACGCCGAGTTGCGCACCCGCGTGCCGGTGCACGAGCACCCGGGCGGATTCTGGATGCTCTCGCGCTACGACGACGTGGCCGAGCTGCTGCGCTCAGGGCTCTCCGTCGAGCAGAGCCGGGTCGCCCCCGGGCCGTTCCGCGACGCCTACGCGAAGGCGGGTGTCACGGACAAGCCGCGCCTGAAGGGGCTCGCCCTCCTGGACCGGGACCCGCCGGACCACACTCGCCTGCGCAGGCTGGTCACCCAGGCCTTCACCGTACGTGCCATCAACGCCCTGGAGCCGATGATCCGCGCTCTCGTCGACGAGGCGCTCGACGGCATCGCCGAGGCCGGCGGCGGAGATCTGGTCGAGTCGCTGGCGTTTCCCCTGCCCTTCACCGTGATCTCACGGATGCTCGGGATGCCCCCGATCGACACGCAGCACATGCGGATGCTCACCACCCTGCTGATGCGTTCCGTCGAACTGACCATGGACCCCGAGGTGATGAGGGTCATCGAGGCAGCCGACGCGGAGATCTTCGGGCTGGTCGACGAGGCCGTCTCCCAGAAGCGGCGGGAGCCCGGCGACGACCTGCTCACCGCGCTCATCGCCGCCGAGCACGACGGGGACAAGCTGACCCACGACGAGCTGGTCGCCCAGGTCACCATGCTCTACGTCGCCGGCTACGAGACGAGTGTGAACCTGATATCCGGCGGCGCCCTCGCCCTGCTGCGCCATCCCGAGCAGCTCGAACTGCTGCGGTCCAGGCCGGAACTGGAGCACAACGCCGTCGAGGAGGTGCTCCGCTACTACCCTCCCGTCCACTACAGCAGGCGCGTGACGCTGGAGCCGTACCGTGTCGGCGGCCACGACATCCCGGCCGGGGCGTTCATCCTCGCCAACCTCGCCGGGGCCAACCGTGACGAGTCGTTCTGGGGACCCGACGCGGAGGAACTGAGACTGGACCGGGACAACGCCCGCCGTCACCTCTCCTTCGGCGGCGGTATGCACCACTGTCTCGGCGCGACGCTGGCCCGTGTGGAAGGCAGGGTGGCGCTGGGAGAGTTGGCCCGCCGTTTCCCCGGCCTGACCATCGACGGCAAGGTCGAGTGGAACGGCCTGGTGAGCCTGCGCGGTGTGTCCCGACTGCCGGTCAGGGCCTGCATTCAGGCCTGAATGCAGGCCTGAATGCAGGGTGTGCCCCCGGTTGCAGGCCGGGGGCGGACCGGGGTCACGGCAGTAGATCGTCGCCGGCCCGGCTCGCCGCGCAGTCCGTCCCGGGGCCGACCCACGCTCCCCGAGACCTCTGATGTTCCGCGGCGGCCCCGGCTCCTGCTCTCTCCGCGCGCTCTGAGAAGCTTTCGGCCGTGCGCATGGCCGATCCCCCCTTCAGCGTCCTGTCCGAGGACTTCGCCGCCGACCCCTACCGCTCCTTCGCGGGGCTGAGGGAGCAGGCACCGGTGCATCACGAGCCGGCGATCGACAGCTATTTCCTTTCCCGCCACCGGGACGTGAAGCGGGTGCTGACCGACCATGAGGCGTTCACCACCGAAACACTGCAGGTACGCGCCGAGCCGGTGATGCGCGGGCCTGTCCTCGCCCAGATGACCGGGGCCGAGCACACCGCCAAGCGAAAGATCGTCGTCCGGGCCTTCACCGGGCAAGCGCTGCAAGACCAGATTCGCGCCATCCACGCCAACGCCGCCGAACTCATCGCACCCTTCCTTCCCCGGGGCCGGGTGGACCTCGTGAACGACTTCGGCAGACCCCTCGCCGTCCATGTCACGCTCGACGTCCTCGGCCTGGACAGGAAGGACTGGCAGCAGGTCGCCGCCTGGCACAGCGGGGTCGCCGAGTTCATCACCAGCATCCTCCTCACCCCCGAACGCCGACGGCACTGCATGGACTGCGCCGAGCAACTGGAGGCCTACCTCGTCCCCGTCATCGAACAGCGCCGCCGCCACCCCGGCGAAGACCTGATATCGAAGCTCTGCACCGCCGAGTTCGACGGCATCGCCATGAGCAACCGCGACGTGACCGCGCTCATCATCAACGTCCTGGCCGCCGCCACCGAGCCCGCCGACAAGACTCTCGCCCTCCTCTTCAAGCACCTGATCGACCACCCCGACCAGATGGCGCAGGTCCGTCAGGACCCGGCCCTGCTGCCTGCCGCGATCGCCGAGACACTGCGCTACACCCCACCTGTCCAGCTCATCCCCCGCCAGGCGGAGCGGGACACCGTGTTCGCCGGCACCACCGTCCCGGCAGGTGCCACCGTCTTCTGCATGATCGCCGCGGCCAACCGCGACCCCGACGCCTTCACCGCCCCGGACACCTTCGACATCCATCGCCCGGACCTCGGCACCGCCCGCTCCTTCACGGCCGCCGCCCAGCACCTGGCCTTCGGGACCGGACTCCACCAGTGCGTCGGGGCAGCCTTCGCACGCGCCGAGATCGAGACGGTCGCCGCGATGCTTCTGTCCCTGCTCGACCAGGTCCGCCGCACCCCAGGCTTCCGCTACCGGGAGACCGGCCTGTACACCCGAGGCCCCGCAGCCCTCTCCGTGGACTTCACCCCCGCCCAAGGCTCCCCGTCGAAGAAGCCACCCTCCTGATCATCGGGCACCCCGACGGCGGGAAGCTGGGGCTCATCACATGAGACACGGACGGAACCTCCGGAGAGCTCCGGCCTTCTGAAGGAAGGGGGCCTGACCGCCGCCGCACGCACTGTGCGCCGGTGCCTGCCTCCACGAGGACCGGTGGGTACCTTCGGACATGGCTGTCCGGTACTGGGACATGGGAAGGGGAGCCGCCATGGCGTCCGTGGGGGAGAGACTGAGCCGCGCGCGCGAGCGGGCTTTCCTGGGCCGGGAGGAGGAACTCGGGTGCTTCGGGGAGGCGTTGGCCGGCGATCCGCAGGCGCCGTTCGCGTTCTACGTGTTCGGGCCGGGCGGCATAGGGAAGTCGACGCTGCTGCGGTCCATGGTGGACCAGGCTCGTGCGGCGGGCCGGCCGCTCGTCGAACTCGACGGCCGCTTCGTCAGCCGGGACCCGGCAGATTTCGAGCGCGTGGCCGGTGCCTTCCTGGACGTTCCCGGTACGGTCCTGGTCCTGGACTCCTTCGAGCACTGTCAGTGGCTGGAGAGCTGGTTGTGGCAGCGTTTCCTGCCTCGCGCCGGAGACGGCGCGTTGGTGGTCCTGGCGGGCCGGCTCGCGCCGCAGCCGCAGTGGACCGCTGATCCGGCCTGGGCCGGGGTCCTGTACGTCCGTGAACTGCGGCCGTTCTCGACGGAGCAGGCCAGAAGTCTGCTGGCCACGGCGCAGGTCCGGCCCGAGCTGCGGGAGCGGGTGCTCGACTTCGCCGGCGGCAACCCGCTGGCTCTGTCCCTCGCGGCAGCCGCCGGATCGACGGGCTGCGGCAGGGAGGAGATCTGGGCCCCTTCGGCCGATGTCCTGCGAACCCTGCTGGCGGGGCTGATAGGTGAGGTGCCCACGGCGGCCCACCGCCGCGCCCTGGAGGTGGCGGCACAGGCGCACTCGACGTCCGAGGAACTGCTCACCGCGGTGCTGCCCGAGGAGGACGCCCACCTTCTCTTCTCCTGGCTGAGGGACCTGCCCTTCATGGAGTCCACTTCCCGGGGCCTCCACCCGCACGACGCCGCACGCGAGACGCTGGCAGCCGACCTGCGCTGGCGGGCTCCCCATGCCTTCGTGACGATGCGCCGGCGGTTGGCGGAGGAGTATCTGCGCCTGCTGCGGGAGGCACCGGAGGAGCGGGTCTGGACCGTCACCGACGAGCTCTTCTACCTCTTCCGAGAGGGGAAATTCCTGGCCCGGCTCCGCACCTGGTCCCGCGAGGACGAGGTGCACGACCGCTCGCTGCACCCGGACGACATGGACGTGGTGCTGCGGATGGCGGAGGAGACCGAGGGACCTGCCTCGGCGGAACTGGTCCGCTACTGGGCGCAGCGTCAGCCGCAGGCCTTCAGCGTCTACCGTCTGGTGAGCACGGGCCGGACGGTGGCGTTCACGGCCCGGCTCGCTCTGCCGGCCCCTCCCGACCCCCAGGACCTGGCCACCGATCCTGTCGTCGCCGCAGCGTGGGAGCACACCGACGCCACCGCGCCGGTGAGCCCCGGCGAACACATCGGCATCAGCCGCTTCTCGATCTATCCCGAGCGCTACCAGATCCCCTCGCGTGTCATCGACTTGAGCAGTTCCCGCGCCCAGGCGGAGTCCGCACGTGCGCACGGGCGCGCCTACGGCTTCGCCGTCTGGCGGGACGCCGAGACCTGGGCCGAGCGCGTCAAGGGAACCCTCGGCGACACCGGAGCGCGACCGCGGGTCGGCGAGCACACCTACGGGCTGTTCAGCGTCGACTGGCGCCAGGTGCCCGTCGAGACCTGGCTTCGCCATTTCATATCTGCCACCGACGTACCGACCCAGTCCGGGCCGGCGGGCGTCTCGCGCGGCACGTTCGACCAGGCCGTACGCGAAGCCCTGCCGCTCTGGCGCGACCCGGCCGCCTTCGCCGTCTGCGCCCTGACCCGCACCCGCCTGGCCGCCGACTTCTCCGACCCCGTCGAAGAGCTGCGCGTCCTGCTGCGCCAGGCCGTCGACGACCTCGCGCGCGACCCGCGCGGCGTTCGCGCCCGCGAGGCCCTGACGACGGGCTACTTCTCCGGCGCGCCCACCCAGGAGGCCGCCGCCCGCCGCCTCGGCCTTCCGTACGGCACCTACCGGCGCCACCTGCGCCAGGGCCTCGACCTGCTCTGCGAGGCCCTGTGGCAGCAGGAGCTGCACGGCCCCGGATAGGAACGGCAGGCGCACGCCCTCGGCAGGACCGGGTGGACAGGTGCGGACAGGAGTGGACAGTCAACGCCTCTGCCGGGCCTGGATAGTGGACACCGCCCCGCACGAGTCTGTGCGCCATGAACCTCCAACGGACACAGCCGGAGCGGACGCCGCCCGCCGCCCCTCGGCAGGCAGCCCTGCTCGCGCTGCTCGCCGCAGCCCAGTTCACCGTCATGCTCGCCACCTCGATCGTGAACGTCGCGCTGCCGCAGATCCGCGCGGGGGCCGGCCTGTCGGACACTGGCACCACCTGGGTGGTCAACGCCTACGGTCTGGCGTTCGGAGCGCTGCTGCTGGCAGGAGGGCGGGCGGCCGACCTGCTCGGTCGCCGCCGGGTGCTGGTCGTCGGCCTCGCTCTGTTCGCGGCTGCCTCGCTGGCAGCGGGAGCGGCCGCCTCCCCGGGCATGCTGATCGCGGCCCGTGTCGTTCAGGGCCTCGGTGCCGCAGCCATCGCCCCGGCCGCGCTCGCCCTGGCCATGGACCTGTTCCCGTCCGGCCCCGGCCGCGGCAGGGCACTGGGCGTGTGGGGCGCGGTCTCCGGGGCGGGAGGAGCGGGCGGCGTCCTGCTGGGCGGTGTTCTCACACAGGCGTGGGGCTGGCCATGGATCTTCTACTCCGTCGCGCTCGGGGCGGCGCTCGTCCTGACCGCCGTCGCGGCCCTCGTCCCACGGACGGTCGGCCGCAGGGCCGGGCGGTTCGACCTGCTGGGCACCGCCACCGTCAGCCTCGCCCTGACCTGCCTGGTCTGGGGACTGACCACCGCACGCGGCGCGGGCTGGACGGACGGCCGGGTGCTGGGCGCCCTCGGCGCCGCCGCCACCCTGCTCGCGGCCTTCGCCGTGATCGAGCTCCGCCGGCCGAACGCGCTCATACCGCCGAGGCTGTTCACCACGGGCCGGGTGGCTGCGGGCAACCTGCTGATGGCCCTGCTGGGGTCCGTGTGGATCGCCCTGTTCTTCTTCCTGCCGCTCTACCAGCAACAGGTCCTCGGATCCAGTCCCCTGGCGACCGGAGCGGGCCAACTCCCCCTCGCCGCCGCCAACATGCTCGGATCCACCCTCGCCCCGCGCATCTCCCGGCGCATCGGCGCCACCGCGACCGTGACTGCGGCCCTGTTCACCGAGGCCGCAGGCCTGCTGTGGCTGTCCCGGATCAGCGCTGACGGGAGCTATCTCGCCGACGTCCTCGGTCCGAGCATCCTCGTCGGCCTCGGCCTGAGCATCGCCTTCGTCCAGCTCACCGCACTCGCCGTGGACGGCGTCCCGCCCCAGGACGCGGGCCTGGCCGGCGGCCTGGTGAACACCACCCGACAGGTCGGCGGCGCGATCGGCCTCGCGGCCCTGGCCACCCTCGCCGGCTCCGTCACCGCCCACGCGTCCACGCATCAGCCTCATCTGGAGTCCCTCACCGCCGGCTACCGGACCGCCTTCACGGTCTCCGCCGCCGTGCTGGCCGCAACAGCTCTCCTCGCGATGCTGCTCACCCGGCGCACCGGACCGCAGACCGCAACCACCTCCACTCGCCCGGCTTTCGACCCGCAGACCTCCCGGATCAGCTGAACCGAAAGACCGGTCGCACCACCGGCACAAGCACACGCACGCCACACCTCCACGCACGCCATCGAGACAGGAAGTACAGCCATGGTCACCATCGACGAGACCGCCCCCGTCATCGTCCGCCTGAGCACCGTGATCGACGCCCCGCTCGCGACGGTGTGGGCCCTGCACACCGACATCGCGGCCTGGCCCACCTGGAACACGGACGTCGACCGGGCCGTGCTCGACGGTCCGCTGCTGCCCGGCAACTCCTTCAGCTGGCGAACCCACGGCCTGGACATCACCTCCACCGTGCGCGAACTCGTCCCCGGCGAGCGGATCGTGTGGGGCGGACCGGCCGACGGCATCACCGGCGTTCATGTGTGGACGTTCGAACAGAACGACGGCCACGTCACCGTCCACACCGAGGAGTCCTGGAGCGGCGCCCCGGTCGAGGCCGCGGCCGACCACCTCGGCAAGGCCCTCCACGACTCCCTGGAGAACTGGCTCTGCCGCCTCAAGGCCCAGGCCGAAAAGACCGCCTGACAAAGCAAGACAACCACCGAAAGAGGTTTCTGCCATGACTGCTGACAAGCCCTATCTGACCGGCCACTACACCCCCGTCGCCGACGAGATCACCGTCACCGGACTCACCGTCGAGGGCACCCTGCCCACCGAGCTGAGCGGCCGGCTGCTCCGCAACGGCCACAACCCCAAGCCCGGCGTCACCCCCACCCACTGGTTCAAGGGCAGTGGCATGGTCCACGGCATCCGGCTGAGGGAGGGGCGCGCCGAGTGGTACCGCAACCGCTGGGTGCACACCCCCGCCCTCGACGGCGCCCCCTACATGACCGAGCGCGGCCCCGACCTGACCGTCAGCACCGCGGGAACCCATGTCATCGAGCACGCCGGACGCCTGCTGGCGCTCTGCGAGGCGAACCTCCCCTTCGAGCTCACCCGGGACCTGGACACCGTCGGCGCCCATGACTTCGACGGCAAGCTGCGCACCGCGATGACCGCGCACCCCAAGGAGGACCCGGTGACGGGCGAACTCCACTTCTTCGGGTCCGCGCCGTTCCCGCCGTTCCTGATGTACTACGTCGCCGACGCCAAGGGCGAGATCATCCACAGCGCCGAGATCCCGGGAGCGACCGCCTCCCTCAAGCACGACTTCGCCATCACCCGCCGCCACGTGGTCTTCATCGAGGGCAACGTCACCTTCGATCCCACCGAACACTCCGGCATCCCCTACGGCTGGAGCGACCAGCACCCTGCCCGCATCGGTGTCATGCCGCGTGAGGAGGACGGCACCCGGCACATCCGCTGGTTCTCCATCGAACCGGGCAACATGCTGCACGTCTCCAACGCCTACGAAGACGGCCAGGGCCGCATCGTCCTGGAGGGCCCCACCGTGGACCGTGAGGGCTTCCACCTCTCCTGGAACTGGTGGACCGGCGCTCCCGGACGCGGCGCCGAGCCCAACGCCCGCTCCTACACCCGCCGCTGGGTCATCGACATGGCCGCGGGTACTGTGGACGAGCAGATCATCGACGACCTCGCGGTGGAGTTCCCGACCCTCAACGAGGACTACCTGGGCACCGAGAACCGCTACCAGTACGCCATCTCCTTCCCCGACGAGAAGGGCTTCGGCGGCTACGGCATCGTCAAGTACGACCGCACCACCGGTGCCCGCCGCATCCACCAGGCCGGCGACGCACGGCTGCCCAGCGAGGCCGTGTTCGTCCCCGCCGCCGGAGCCATCCGTGAGGACGACGGCTACCTGCTCACCGTCGTGTCCGACCTCAAGCAGGACGCCTCGCAGCTACTGGTCCTCGACGCGTCCGGCCTCGACCCGGTCGCCACCGTCCACCTGCCCCGACGGGTGACCGCCGGAATCCACGGCTCGTGGATCCCCGACAGCGCCCTGGACGACACCAGGCGCTGACCTACAGCGAGGAGGCACACCCGCGCACCCACCGGGCCCGCCCTGCCGCTCCGGCAGGGCGGGCCGGCCGTTCCGGGCCGACGACCGGGCGCGCGGCCCTCCACGGTGGACGGGCCGGCTGCGCGCCCGGACGAACCGGCCGCCCTCTCCTGAGCCGTTCCTGTCAGGGCTGCTCGGCGAGGCGGAAGCTCTGGGCGGGGGAACTGTCGCAGGTGCGCTGGGTCAGCTGGACGCTGTCGGCGGCCGAGGACGCGGCACTGAGGCACTTGCCGCTGTGCCGGGCCACGAAGCTGAAGCTGCCGTCGGTCTGCTGCACCGGGCGCCACTGCTGGTTCTGACCGCCGGAGTAGGACCACAGCTGGAGCGGGGCGCCTTCGGCGGTGGACCGGTCGGTGACGTCGACGACCTGCTGGGGGTTGGCCCGATCGGTGATACGCAGATACCCGCTGTCGGTGGACCGGAACTGGTACTGCTGGGCGGCGGTGCCGTTGCAGGCGTACTGCTGGATCACCGTGCCGTTGGCGGTGGCCGCGCCCCGGGCGTCCACGCAGGTGCCGTTGCCGGCGTTGCGCAGCGTGTACCACGAGGTCTCGGAGATGGGGCCGGCCGGCGGCTGGGTGTCGGACGCCCCGCCGAGCCACTTCAGGCCGTCGAGGACGAACCGGTTCTGCGTCTCACTGGCGAAGGTCGAGGACAGCGGGGTGTCGGTGTCGTAGTTCATCGCGTTGTGGCCGAAGTTCGCGTACAGCATCCGGTACTTGGTGTTCGTCCACAGGATCGGGTAGTAGCCGCTGTACCAGGTCTGGTTCGGGTCCGTGCCGAGCGGGAAGCTGCTCGGGTCTATGGACGCGAGGATTCTGATGTCGGGGTTCTGGCGCAGGTCGTTGGACCAGCTGTACCACTCGCTGACCGACGAGGTGAACGTGGCCGGCAGGTTCTTCGTCGCGGCGTGGGTACGGTCCTCCACGCGCAGCACGGCCGTGGTCGGGCCCCAGGTGTTGGACTTGAAATTGCCCGAGCCAAGGAACTGGTTGTGGTACCAGGACCAGCCCGAGGCGTTCGTGGTGAACGCCGAGACGTGGAAGCCCATCCAGGCGCCGCCGGAGCGCATGTACTGCTCGAATCCCGCGCGTTGGGCCGCCGTCTGCGGCAGGTCGTCGAGGAAGAGGACCACCTGGTACGTGTTCACCCCGCCGTTGGTCAGCAGGTCCCAGTTGTTGCTGGCGGTGTAGGTGAACCCGTTGGCCGCGGCCTGTCTCGGAAACCACTCGTTCGCTTCTTTGACGAAGCTGATGTGCGCCGCGTCCCAGGTGCCGTTGTACAGGGCCAGCACCTTGAAGGGCGCTGCCGTGGCCCGTGGCGCGGCCTGCGCGGGCGCGCCGGCCATGCCGAGGAGCACGGCCAGGAGAAGCAGCAGCCGCAGCAGAAGAGAGGATGACGACGCTCTGGCACCGTGCATGTGTGGCTCCTGTCGTGTGGGGGTTGCAGGACGGAGAAAGGGAGGGGTGGTTCATGCACGTGAACGCTGGGCGGAGGGCGAAACGTCGACGCCCGGTGCAACGTAAAGGTCTGCACCAAAGGCGTCAAGAGGTGAAGTAACCAGGGAATCGGATGCGTTGGAGCATCCACTGCTTGAAACGTGTGACCGTCGGCGTATCCGCCATTCGGATGTAATCCGCGCTCTCGATGCGGAAGGTGCGAGCCCGGACTGCCAAGGTCGTCTCGTTGTTGATCAATGCCTGATGGAGGCGTGACTCATGAGCGTGACGACAGGGTGGATGCTGCGGGCGGGGCTGGGGCTGGTGAGCCTGGTGGCGCTCGTGTTGACCGGAACGCCTTCGGCCGAGGCGGGGGCGGCGGGCTGCAACGGCCGGACCTGCATCAGTGTCGAGGGGTCGGGGCTCCGGGTCGAGCGGGTGTCGGCGTCGACCACCTGGAACGGCGACTTCACCGGGCACTTCCACATCTGGGGCGGCGGCATCGACCGGAACAGCGCCACGGGCTTCTGGGGCTACCACCAGAAGTACACCGTGCCGGTGGGCCGGGATCTGCCGAACGGGGCGGTGCTCTGCGCCGAGGGCTGGGAGCACGTCGACGGCCACATGGAATCCCGGGGGCGCGCGTGCGAAGAGGTCCGCTTCTAGAACTGGAAGGGGCGCGAGTCCCGCCCGGCGGTGCTGTCCGCCACTGCCGGGTGGGTGACGGCGGCCGGCCGGTCATGTCGACCGGCCGCCATCCCCGCGCCTGTTCGGCTCAGTGCATGGGAAAGCCGAAGGAGTATCCCTGCTGCTTCAGCCAGGGGAGAAGCGTGCGCAGGGCGGCCACGGTCTGGGAGCGGTCGCCGCCGGCGTCGTGGAAGAGCAGGGTCGGGCCGTTGGTCAGCTCGGTCTTGACGGTGTTGACGATGGCGTCCGTGCCGGGCCGCTCGAAGTCCTTGGAGTCGACGTTCCAGCCCAGCGGCCGCATGCCGTGCGAGGCGGCGAGGTGCCGGCTGTATGGGGTGAACGCACCGCCCGGGGCCCGGTAGTACATCGGCCGTACGCCCCCGGACGCCGTGGTGATCTGGCGTTCGGCGTCCAGGATCTGCTGCGACTGATAGGCCTCGGACTTCTTGTCCATGGTGGTGTCGTGCGACACGGTGTGGTCGCACAGCCGGTGCCCGGCCGCCACGACCCGCTTGACCATGTCGGGGTGGGCCTGCGCCTGGGTGCCGACCATGCAGAACGTCGCCTTCACGCCGTTGTCCTTGAGCACCTGCAGCACCTGCGGGGTCCACGACGGGTCCGGGCCGTCGTCGATGGTGATGTTGACCGCGCGGTCGCCGCCGTCGGACGCGTGGACGATGGTGGCGGCGACGGGCACCGGTTTCCGGGCGGCCGGGCGCGCCGCCGGCTGCTCCCCGGTCTGGCCGGCCTGCGCGGTCCACACGGATGTGGCGGCGGCCACCGCCGTCACCCCGACCGCCGCCGCGACCACTCTGCCGTACCAGCCCCGCCCACCGTGCCGCGCCATGTCCGCCCCGCTTCTCGCCCTGTTGCTGGATCCCCGTGCACCTGTCAGGACGGGCCGGAACGGCCGCGGGATCCGTCTGTTACCGATCACGGACAATTCCGGGGTGCTTCTGCGACAGGTGGGCGAAGCCACACCCGGAACCCCTGCCTCCCCCCGGGCCGGATTTCACCTCTCGTCCCCAATGCCCTGTTGATGTGCCGCCGCATCGCGGCTTGCATGGCCCTGCCCGGCGGCGACCCGCCGCCGGAACACGGTAGATCTCTGTGGGGGGTTGGACGCGTGCGCCACTCCAGAACGCGCTCGAAGCGGTCGACGGCGTCATCGAGAGTACGAAGAAGCGGCTTATCCGGTGCGGCGGCGCTCCTGGGCGTCGCCGCACTCGTCATTTCGGCGGTCCCCGCCGGCGCGGCGACCGCGGGTACGGCACCGCCGGACCCGGGCGGGCTGATCGCGGGACAGCAAACGGCCACGCCGGCCCTGGTGGACGGCATCCGCGAACAGGCCCCGTCGGCGGCGACCCCGGCGGGCGCCGCGCGTGCCTACCTCGCCACGCGCACGGACCGCTACCGCATCGCACACCCGGACCGGGACCTGATACCCGCCGGGACCGACACCTCGGGCGGTCAGGAGACCGTCCGGCTGCGGCAGACGCACCACGGAGTCCCTGTGCTCGGCGGCGAGTACGTCGTCCGCATGGAGAAGAAGGACGGCCGGCGGATCGTCACCGGCACCTCAGGCAAGTACTTCACCGGGCTGCGGACCGGTACGTCCGCCGCGGTCGACGACGCGCTCGCCGTCGAGCGCGCGGTGGACGCCGTACGCAACGAGCTCGGCGCCAGGGCGTTCAGCGGCGCGGGCGAGGAGGACGAGTCCGCCCTCACCGGCACCTCCCGCGGCCTGGTCGTGCTGCCCACCGGAACCGGCGTCCTCACCCGGCACATCACCGTGCGCGGCAAGGACCCGGCGCACGGCGAGCCGGTGCTGCGCGAGGTGTACATCGACGCTCAGGCCGGCTACCCGGTCCTCCAGTACAGCGGTGTCCAGACGTTCGGCACAGCCGGCACGACCGTGCGGGGTAGCACGGCACGCCGCCTCACCGACGAACCCGCGCCCGGCACGGCATCGGGCTCCGGCGTCAAACTGGACGGCACGACCGTCGAGTTGAACATCGTCCACGACGACACCCGCGACGCCTATGTGCTGCGCGACCACGCCCGGATCCAGAGCAAACCGGACAACGTCCTCGCGACCTGGGACGCGCGCGGCCGCTGGGCAAGTGAGCTGAGCGGCACCTGGCCGGAGGATCTGAAGGAGTTCTCCTCGCCGACCCCCGGCTTCGGCACGGAGGCGACCGAGTCCGGCGCCGTGGACGCCCACTGGGCCGCCGGGCAGGTCTACGACTACTACCGGACCAAGCACGGCCGCGACAGCCTGGACGGCCACGGCATGACGGTCAACTCCCTGGTCGGCGCGACCGATTACGGGCAGCCGTACGTCAACGCCTTCTGGGACGGCCGGAAGATGGTGTACGGCTCGGGTGACGACGAGTACCGGCCGCTCTCCGCGGCGCTGGACGTCGTCGGCCACGAGATGACCCACGGAGTGATCGAGCACTCGGCCGGGCTCGTCTACGCCGGCCAGTCCGGCGCCATGAACGAGGCGATCGCCGACTACTTCGGCAACGCCATCGAGGCGGACGCGTACAGGCTCCCCATGGCCGACCCGGACTCCGGGCTCATGGGCCAGACGCTCTGCCGGACGAGGTCCCCGCGCGAGTGCGCGATCCGTGACCTGAACGACGGGCGGACCACGGCCGGATCCTTCCTCGGTGTCGGCTTCGGTACCGACAACGGCGGCGTCCACCTCAACTCCACCATTTTCGCCGGCGCGCTGTGGGACATCCGCGAGGATCTCGGCCCCGACCTCGCCGACAAGGTCGTCTACTCGGCGCTCACCCAGTACCTCACCCCGCTCGACGGTTTCACGCAGGGACGGGACGCGGTGATCGCGGCAGCCAAGGCGCTGAAGGTCGGCGGAAAGAACCTCACGGCCGTCCAGCGAGCCTTCAACGCCCATGGCATCGTGCCTCACTGGGAACTGGCCCTGGGCGTCGACTCCGACCTGCTGCTGGAGCGCGTCAACACCTCCAACTCGCATCTGGGCGCGGGCGGCGGCTGGTGGGCGGCCGCCAAGTCCGACGAGGCGGGCGCGGAGCCGTACTCGGTGTGGGCCGGACGTACCGACGGCAAGGGGCAGTTGAAGCTGATGAGCCCCAACGACGGCCGCTACCACGTGAACCCGGCCACGGACGGCAGGACGGTGGTGTGGCAGGCGTACGGGACCACCGGCGTGGACATCCTCGCGCGGCCCCTCGCGGGCGGGCCGGTGAAGACCCTGTGGCACGGCCGCAGCGTGGGCAGCTCACTGGGCGTCGACGGTGATGTCGTGGCCTTCGCGTACAACAACTACGGCGGACGGGCGGGCGTGGGCTACCTGAGCCTGAAGGACCCGACGGACGTGGTCACGACGGGCGGTGGCACCTACCACCGGGCGACCTTCCCGTCGGTGAGCAACGGCAAGGTGGTCTATCAGGACAGGCGGCGAGTCAGCGCCGTGTACGAGACCACCACCCGGATCGTCGATGTGGCGACCGGCGAGGACAGGGTGATCCAGCAGGCCGCGCCGGGGACCGGCCTGGGACCGACGGCCGTCACCGGCGATCACGTCTACTGGCTGCTCGACGAGGTCGCCCAGAACGGCACGACGGCCCTGCGCCGTGCCGGACTCGACGGCTCGGGCATCGCGGACCTCAGCCCGGAGTCCGGCCCGGAGGCGCTGAACGTCTCCGACCTGACCGTCTCCGGGCAGGCGGTGACGATGGTCGCCCGCAAGCCGCTCCCGCAGCTGAGCAACGACTCGCTGTCCAAGCTCTGGCAGTTCGCGCCGGCGGACAAGGGTGACGGCCCGCGCAGGAGCCGGGTCTCCTGCAACCGGGGCGAACAGCTCTCCGCCGCCGCGGCCGACGGCACCCAGGTGATCTGGCTCGACGCGACCACCGGGGTCAGCGACGTGGTCACCCGCACCCGCCCGGCCGGCACCTGCGGCTGACGCACTCCGCCGGCCCGCCCCCGTCATGTTCACCTACATGAACCTCGCACACATGGGTGTACATGGCGGGGCGGGCTGTGCAAGGCTCGATCAACTTCCCCTCTTCGATGCCGAGTTGGAGGATGCGGGCCGATGGAGCTATCCCGACGTACCGTGCTGACCACGGCGGCCGGAGCCGCCGCGCTGTACGCGGCGCCGACGACGGCCGCCCGGGCGGCCGAACAGACCCCGGCGAGCGTCGACCGCACGCTCCGGGCCGCCGCCGACTACGCGATCGGGAAACTCCGTGCCGTCGCCCCGCGAGTGACCGCCTTTCCGGTCGGCACGAAGTTCGAGAAGTGGGTGTATGCGCAGAACGGCGACTGGGTCGGCGGGTTCTGGCCCGGCACGCTCTGGATGGCCTGGCTGTACAGCCGCGACGACACCTTCCGCACCCTGGCACTCGACTCCGCGAGGAAGCTCGCTCCCCGCCAGAACGACACCGGCACCCACGACCTCGGCTTCCTCTTCTACCCGTCCTGGGTCACCGCATGGCGTCTGACAGGTGACACCATCTGGCGGGACGGCGCCGTGCGGGCGGCCGACTCACTGAGCCGGCGCTACAACCCCAACGGCCGCTTCATCCGGGCCTGGGGCGCACTGAACGATCCGAACAACGCGGGCCGCGTCATCATGGACACGATGATGAACCTCGACCTCCTGGCCTTCGCGAGCGAGCAGACCGGCGAGGCGAAGTACCTCGACATCGCCACGGAACACGCGAAGACCGCCCAGCGGGTGTTCCCGCGCCCGGACGGATCGACCCCCCACGTGTACGACTTCGACCCCGCCACCGGCGCGCCGATCGGCCCCGGCACCGTGCAGGGCTACAGCCCCGCGTCCTGCTGGGCCCGTGGACAGGCCTGGGGAATCTACGGGTTCACCACGATCCACCGCCGCACCGGCGACGAGCAGTTCCTGACGACCGCACGCAGACTCGCCGACTACGCGCTGGGAGCCCTGACACCCGACTACGTCCCCGTGTGGGACTACCGGGCGCCCCAGCAGCCGTACGACGTCAAGGACGCCTCCGCCGGCGCGATCATGGCCTGCGGACTGCTGGACCTGTCCGCCGCGACGGGCGGGCCCGAGTACCGGGAAGCCGCCCTGCGGCTGCTCACCGCGCTGGCCAGGACCTGCCTGACCCGGAACTCGGCGCGCGCCGAGGCCGTCGTGGCCCGCTGCACCCGGAACCGGCCGGCCGAGGACGGGATCGAGATCTCCCTCCCGTACGCCGACTACTACCTCCTCGAAGGCATCCTGCGTGTGCTGCAGCCGCGGGACGTCGACCGGGCGATCGACCTCTCCGGCGCGACATGAGGACGACCGGGTACCGGGGAGTTCAGGGGCTCCGTTGCCGGGTGCGGGTCCGTCGTGGCTTGTCGCGCAGTACCCCGCGCCCCTTGGGCAGGCTGCGGACCAGCCGACTCAGCGGTGCGGGGAACTGCGCGATCAGCCCCCACGCACCGCACCCGGCACGCACCTCGACCAGCGCGGCCGCGGCCGCTCCACACCGCACGCGAGCGACCACGACACCGACCTGGGTGAACGACGCCGGCCACGACGCGGGAGCACCCGGCGTGGCAGAGGCACTGGTGGCGGCAACGGACAGGTACCGGAAGCGACGGGCCCCGGTCGGCGTCGGCGGTGCCGCGGTGTCCGGAATTCCGCAGATGACGGACGTCCGCTGACTTCCGGTCAAACCGTGGCCGACGCGCCGGTGCGCCCTTCCTCCGCCGGGCACGCCGGGTGATGCTCTGCTCACCGGGGGAGATCAGCAGCTCACGACCAACCCACGGAGGAATGACGATGCCTCTCGGAAGAATTGCCGTGTACAACAAGGTGGACGGCCTGGGCGTCATCGCCGACGAGGACGGCGAACGGCGCCCGTTCTCCGGCATGGAGACGCAGACCACCCGCGAGGGGCAGCGCGTCCTCTTCGATGTCGTCGGCGAGAAGGCCACGAACGTGGTTCCCGTTCGGTGATCCGCCCCGCTCGGCAGCGCTCCGACCCCCAGGACCGCTCCCTCCCACGCTGACCGTGCGCAGGCCGGGCGGCCGGTGAGCGACCGGCCGTCAGCGGCCGTAACGGCGTTCGCGTGCGGCGTACGAGCGCAGGGCCCGCAGCAGGTCGATCTCGCGGAACGCCGGCCACAGGACGTCGACGAAGTGCACCTCGGCGTAGGCGGACTGCCACAGCAGGAACCCGGACAGCCGCTGCTCGCCGGACGTGCGGATGATGAAGTCGGTGTCGTGCCCGGCCGGCGAGTACAGGTTGTCGGTGATGTGCTCCAGGTCGAAGTCCGAGGCCAGCTCGCGGGGGTCCCCGCCGGCACTGATGTGCTTGTCGAAGGCCGCCTTGACCGCGTCGACGATCTCCCGCCGCCCGCCGTAGCCGACGGCGACGTCGACCTTGAGTCCGCCACGGCCGTTCGTGCGGGCGGCAGCCTCCTTGAGGACACGGGCGGTGTTCCCGGGCAGCAGGTCGAGGGCGCCGATGATCTCGATCTCCCAGGGCTCCCCGGGAGCGCAGATGCGTCGGACGGTCTCCTCGATTATGTCGAGCAGGGGGCCGAGTTCGTCCGCCGGCCGGTGGAGGTTGTCGTCGGACAGCATCCACAGCGTGACGTGCTTGATCCCGGCGTCGCTGCACCAGTGCAGGAAGTCCGTGACCTTGGCGCCGCCGACGCGGTAGCCCTCGCGGACGTCCTGATGTCCCGCACCCCTGGCCCAGCGCCGGTTCCCGTCCAGCATGATCGCCACGTGCCGCGGCCGGGGCAGGCCGTCCAGCTTGCGGTTCAGGCGCCGTACGTAGATCGCTTCCAACGCCGAACGCAGGGCCTTCATCGCCACACCGACATCCCTTCTCCTACCCGGGTTTGAGGGCGCAACGATAGTGCCACGGCTTCCGCGGCGACTACGCTGCGGGCGTGACCGGTCGACCGATGAGCCGCCGCGGCCTGCTGGAGGCCGCGCTCCTCGGCGCCCCGGCACTCGCCGTGGCCGGCTGCTCCGGGGACGGCGGAACGGCGTGGCAGCTCAGACTCGCGACGGGCGCACCCGGTGGGCCGTACAACGCCTTCGGGAAGGCACTGGCCGTACAGGCCGCACGCACCGCCCCCCGGCTGCACATCGCTCCGCTCAGCACCTCGGCGAGCGTGGACAACCTGCGCCGCCTCGGCGGCGGATCGGCGGACCTGGGCCTTGCCATGGCCGACGCCGCCGAGGACGCCGTGCGGGGGCGCCAGTCGTTCTCGGACCGGCCCGCCGTGACGGCCCTCGCCCGCGTCTACGTCAACTACACCCACCTGGTCGTGCCGGCGCACGGGCCCGTCCGGTCCCTCCGGGATCTCGCCGGGCGGTCGGTCGCCACCGGCGCGACGGGCTCCGGCGGACAGGTGCTGGCGGGCCGGCTGCTGCGGGTGGCGGGGCTCACCGGTGAGCGCGCGGTGCGGCAGCGACAGTTCGGGCTCGCCGAGTCGGTGGAGGCGCTGCGCACGGGCACGGTCGACGCCCTGATCTGGGCCGGGGGAGTACCGACACCCGCTCTGTCCACCCTCGCCCGCGACCTCCCGCTGCGTTTCCTGCCGCTGGAGACCGAGGCCGACACCCTGCGCGACACCTACGGCCCCGTCTACTCGGCGGTCACACTCCCGGCCGGCGTGTACGGGCTCACCGAGCCGGTCGGCACCATCGGCGTGGGCAACTATCTGCTGGCCCGCTCCCAGGTGCCGCAGCAGGCCGTGCAGGCGGTGCTCCGGGTAGTCTTCGACCGGTGGCGCGAGCTGCTCAGAGAGGTGACGGCGGGCGCCCGGCTGGAACCCGGATTCGCCGTGGCCACGGGGAACGTGCCCCTGCACCCCGGCGCGGTGGCCTACTACCGGTCGGTCTACGGCTGACTCCTCAGGGAGCCGGCAGCCGCAGTTCCACGACCAGGCCGTGGGGATGGTTCCCGGCTGTGCCGAGCCGGCCGCCGCTGAGGCGCGCGATCTCGTCGGCGATGGCCAGCCCGAGGCCGCTGCCGGGCACGTTCTGATGCTCGGGGGCTCGCGCGAAACGCCGGGTGAGGAGGGCCAGCTGGTCGTCCGGCACGCCCGGCCCGTCGTCCTCGACACGCACCACTGCCTCACCGTCCGCGACCGACGCCGCAACCGAGACCCGGCCACCGGACGGCACGAACTTGACCGCGTTGTCCAGGACCGCGTCGAGGATCCGGCCGACGGCATCCGGCACCGCCCGCGCCCCCAGCCCCTCCTGTACGGCATTGGCGGTCAGCGCAACCCCTGAGGCCTCGAACACCGGCTGCCAAGCGGCCACCCGCTCGGTCACCGCACGCGACACATCCTGCTCGGTCCGCTCGGCCGTACCCGACTCCACGCGCGCCAACGCCAGCAGACCGTCGAGCAGTTCCTCCAGACGCTCCGCCTCGTCCAGGGCGCGGGCGTGCTCCTTCCTGCCGGCGCCGGGTGCGAGATGCGGCTCGACGTTCTCCAGCTGGAGCACCAGCGTGGCCAGCGGATTGCGCAGCTGGTGCGAGGCGTCGGCGACGAAGGCGCGCTGGCGGCCGAGGGATTCGGCGACCGCCTCGGCCATGCCGTTGAAGTGCCGGCGCAGGCTGCGCAGTTCGGGCGGACCGGTGGCCGAGACGGCCCGCGTCTCCAGGCTGCCGGACGCCAGCCCCGCGACGGCCCGGTCGAGGTCACGCACCGGACGCATCAGCCAGCGTGTGATGCCCACGGCGACCAGGGCCGCGGCCACGAACGCGGTGAGTGCCCCGCAGGCGATGAGGACCCAGCGTACGGTCACGTCCCCCCGGGCGGCCGTGGTCGGAACGGCCAGCAGGACCGCCCCGCTGACCCGCTCGTCCCGGCCGACCGGCTCGGCGAGCACCACCCGGTCGGGCCCCCACGGCCGGACGGTCGGCAGCCGCTCGGTGGACCGCCCGGTCAGCGCCCGGCCCAGGACGTCGTCGGCGGACGACGCGGAAATGCCGGCCCCCGACTCCGCGAGGGTCCGCCCCGCGGAGTCCACCACCGTCACCGAGGCGCCGTACAGCTCGGCGTACCGGCGGATCTCGGTGGACAGCTCCGCGCGGTCGGCGGCGGTCCGCCCCCGGTCGGCGAGGTCGGCGAACCGTACCGCGTCGGCGCGCCGCTGCAGCAGCAGGTGCTCCGTCCGCCCGCTCGCGTACGAACCGGCCAGCGGCACGGACAGCAAAAGGGTCGCGGCGCCCATGAGCACCATCAGCACGGCGAGCAGCCTGCGCCTCATCGGTGGCCCCGGCCCTCGGTCCCCCCGGCCGGCGAGCCCAGCTGATATCCGAAGCCCCGTACCGTGCGGATCAGTTCGGCACGGCCCGTCTTCGCGCGGACACCCGCCACGTGCACGTCCAGGGACCGGGACGCGGCGAGGAAGGCGTCGCCCCAGATCCGGTCCAGGATCTCCTCCCGTGAGTGGACCTCGTCCGGTCGCGCCGCCAGGAACGCGAGGACGTCGAACTCGCGCCGGGTGAGCCGTACGTCCGCGCCGGCGACCGTGACCGTACGGCCCCCGATGTCGATCTCCACGTCGCCGGTGCGCACGAACTGCGCGCCGGCGTCGGCGCTGCGGGCGGACGCTGCCCCGGCACGGCGGCGCACGGTGTCGATCCGGGCCATCAGCTCGTTCATCCGGAACGGCTTGACCACGTAGTCGTCGGCGCCGGCCCGCAGCCCCTGCACGATGTCCCGTTCCTCGCAGCGAGCCGTCACGACGATCAGAGGCGCGTCGCACACCGTGCGCAGCCGCCGCAGCAGCTCCAGCCCGTCCAGGTCGGGCAGGCCGAGGTCGAGCAGCACGAACTCGGCCGCGTGGACGTAGCGCAGGGCGTCCAGGGCCCGGGCGGCCCTGCGCACCGTGTGCCCGCGCTGAGCGAGTGCCGTGGTCAGTGCCTGGGCCATACGGTCGTCGTCCTCGACGAGCAGCGCCTGCATGAAATGTCCTCGTGCCGTGGTGACCTGGGCCGCAGCTTACGTAAGCGACACGGCCCGGGTCACCATCGCGTCAGCGGACCGCTTCGGCGGAGCTGGCCGGCGCACCGGCACGGGTACCGGCTTCCGCCTCCGCCTCGGCGCGGCTGAGCGCCGTGTTGCGGGTGTCCGGCATCAGCACGTAGGTGACCAGCGAGACCAGCGCGCACCCCGACACGTACCAGAAGAACACCTTCTCGTGACCGCTGTCCTTGAACCACAGGGCCACGTACTCCGCCGTTCCGCCGAACAGCGCGTTGGCCACCGCGTACGGCAGGGCCACGCCGAGGGCGCGGACCCGGGTGGGGAACAGTTCGGCCTTCACCGCGGCGTTGATCGAGGTGTAGCCGGTGACGATGACCAGGGCCAGCAGGGACAGCCCCAGCGCCGACCAGTAGGAGGACGCCGAGCCGAGCGCGGTCATGATGGGGTACGTGCCCACCGTGCAGCCGACCGCGAAGGTGATCAGCAGCGGCCGGCGGCCGATCCGGTCGGAGAGCAGCCCGGCGAACGGCTGGATCAGCGCGAAGACGGCGAGCGCGGTGAAACTGACCAGGGTTGCCGTGGACTTGGCCATGCCCGCGCTGCCGATCAGATACTTGGTGAGGTACGTGGTGTACGTGTAGTAGGCCACGGTGCCGCCCAGGGTGAGCGCCATGACCAGCCCGGCCTCACGGCGGTGCTGCCACAGCGTCCTGAGCGTGCCGCGCGCGCTGTCGCCGCGGTCGTCCGCGCCGGACTCCTCGGTGAACGCCTCCGTCTCGGTCAGCCGGCGCCGCAGCCAGAACACCACCAGGGCGAAGAGCGCACCGAGCACGAACGGGATCCGCCAGCCCCAGCCCTCCAACTGGTCCGTGGTCAGCGTGTGCTGCAGCGTGATCAGGATCGCGAGGCCGAGCAGCTGCCCGCAGGTCATCGACACGTACTGGAAAGAGGATCCGAGGCCGCGCCGGTCGCGGGCGGACGCCTCGGTCAGATAGGTGGCGCTGGCCGCGTACTCGCCACCGATGCTCAGGCCCTGCAGCAGCCGTGCCAGGAGCAGTACCAGGGCGCCGAAGTACCCGGCCTGGCCGTAGGTGGGCGCGACGGCGATGAGCAGGGCGGCCACCGACATCAGGGTGACGGTGAGGGTGAGCGCGCTCTTGCGCCCGTGCCGGTCCGCCGCCCGCCCGAGGATCCACCCGCCGACCGGGCGCATCAGGAAGCCGACCGCGAAGATGCCGGCCGTGTTCAGCAGCTTGGTGGTCGGGTTGTCGCCGGGGAAGAACGAGTCGGCGAAGTAGATCGCGAAACTGGCGTAGACGAACCAGTCGTACCATTCGACGAGGTTGCCCAGGGACCCGCCGACGAGGGCGAGACGGCGGCTGCCGGGGGAGACCGCTGGCGGCTTCCCGGGCACGGCGGCGGAGGATGACATGGCGGCTCCAGGTGGGGAATTCCGGTGGGAACAGGGAGCGGGGAGTGCCCCCGGGACCTGAGTGCGCCTGAGCATGCGGGCATCCGCCGCACCCGGACAAGGCCGGCCGCGCAGATCTAACATGCCGCTAAGAAAGCCGCCGCTCGCATCGGGCGCGGTGGGGTTCAGGGCACCGCGCGGACGAGGACGAGCGAGCCGTCGAGCGAGGGCTGCCGACGCAGCGTCCCATGGCGCTCGTCCCAGGCACCCGAAGCGAGGTCGCGCCGGAGGCCGTCGACGTACCGCTCCTGCAGCGCCGGCTCGACGAAACTCCAGGCCGAGCACGCCTGGCGGGCCCCGGGTTCGAGCAGTCGTTCGGGGCGGCCGTAGTACGCCTCGTTGAAGCCGTCGGTGCAGTCGACGGGGATCGGCACGCGTTCCGCCGTCACGGTGCCTCCGAGCCCCTCGGTGATCTCGCCGATCGACGGGTGGCGCCGGGCCTCGGTGTCCAGGACCAGCGGTGCGTACTCGTACAGCCAGAAGTCGCGTACCAGGTCGGGGTCGCAGGTCAGGATGACGACGGGGCCGCGTGCCACACGGCGCATCTCCCGCAGACCTGCCCGCAGATCGCTCCACTGGTGCACGCTGAAGGTGGTCATCGCGGCATCGAAGGCGCCGTCGGCGAACGGCAGGCTCTCGGCCACGGCATCGACGGCGCGCGGCAGATGGGCGGGCCGCTGAGCCCGCATCGTCTCCGAGGGCTCCACCGCGGTGACCTTCAGGACGTCGGACTCGTATGATCCGGCCCCCGCGCCCACATTGACCACGGTTTCGGACTCGCCGAGCGCTCTGGTGATGGCCGCCGCGATACGCCGGTCCGGCTGCCGGTGATCGGTGTAACTGGCGCCTATCGCGCTGTAGTCCGCGTCACCCGCACTGCCGTCCGCTCCTCGTTCACTCATGATCCGAGGCTATAGCGGCGTCGTTGTCACCGCCGAGGGCGAGGGCGGCGTAGGTGACCAGGCCGCCCATGGAGTGGGCGATGAAGACCAGGCGGGCGGGTACTTGGTCGACAGCTTGCTGTCGGGCCGCAGCGTGGCCGGGGTGTGCGAGCCAGCGCTGCAGGTGGGCGCGTGCTTCTTGGGCGAGCCGTTGTCCGTTGATCGAGACGGGCAGGCGCCAGTCGTAGGGGAACGTCATCAACGCATCGGGGTGGGCGGCGGTGTTCTCGATGGTGCGGATGAGTTTGTGGTAAGGCTCAATGCCGCGCAGGAAATGGGCTCCATGCGGGGGTCTGCAACAGGCGGCGTGCCTGGATGCGGCCGTAGTCGCCGGCGAGTTCGTCGGGAGTGAGCTGCAGCGGGGTGAGGCCGCTTCGGGTCAGCCAGGCTTTGGTGAGCCAGCGGCTGTTCGCTAACCGGCACCCTCACCGACGCCGGCACCCATCAAACGCTGATGGACCGCTGCTCTCCCTACCGGGACCTGGTCAACAGTCAGCGGATGCAGGCCGCCTGACGGTGTCCGCAGACCGCTTGCGCGGCGCGATCCGACGACCCGACCCGCAGCGTCCGCCTGCGGATCCTCGGGACAAGACGGAAGGCAGCTTCGGATACGGCGGCATCATCATCCTCGAACAGAGTGATAGCGGCGACGACCCCGCCAGCCGGGTTCGCCTCATCCAGCAGAACCCGCCCGAGTACGAGCACCGGCGCGTGGTGAGCCTGACGGCCACCATCGACTGTCCCGAGCAGGACAAAGTGACCCTGGTCTCGAAGCAGCCGCCGGTCCTGCTCGGCCGACCCACCCGATTCCCGCCCCAGGGCGACTACTACAAGCTGGAGAACCCCGTCGACTTCGTCCACCCCGACCACCGTCATCGCCCGCCTGGTCACCTACCCCGTCAAGACCGGCGCCCTCCCGCGGCACCGGCCGGCGCGGCAAGGTAGGAGGGAGCGGCCCGGTGCGCGCCGAACGAAATGGCACCGGACCAGATGGTTCGGGGCATGGCAGACCTCCGAGAAAGCCCCGAGCAGGACCAGCTGTGGGATCTCAGATCGGCTGGTCGAATCTCACGGCCGGTGGCCATTCCGTGGCCGATCGGCCACGGAACTGAGACTGTCCAGGCGGCCTGTTGCGCTCAGCCGCTCCGTGGCGGACGCCTCGCCGGCTGCCAGCCGCCGTGTGATCCGGTTGAACAAGTCCGTCAGCGGCTCGCCGACGTCCCGACCGAACTCGGTCAGCCCGTAGGTGACTTGGGGTGGCGTCGTCGGCGCGACCTCCCGCCGGACCAGCCCGTCCTGGACCAGCGCGCGCAGGGTCTGAGCGAGCATCTTCTCGCTGATGCCCTGGATGCTGTCGCGCAACTCGTAGAACCGAAGGTCGTTGCTCCGCAACGAGATCAGCACCCAGATGCCCCACCTGCTGGTCACGTGGTCGACCACGTCGCGCGCGGGGCAGTCGGTGTGAAACACGTCATACCGATTGCTCGTTCCGGCCTGCGTCAGCTGCGCGCCTTCCCTCATGTCCGGAGCTTACCTCTGGGTATGTTCTTACGAAAAGTAAGCCCTACTCCTAGCGTCAATTGCCGCAGCGCACAACGGACTAGGAGCTGAACATGATCGTGGTGACCGGGGCTACCGGAAATGTGGGCCGGCCTCTGACGCGAGCCCTGGCCGAGGCGGGCGAGCGGGTGACAGCGGTGTCGCGGCACGCGGTGGAGGTGTCGGACGGCGTCCGGCACGTGGCGGCCGATTTGGCCGAACCGGTGGGCCTCGCGCCCGCGTTGGACGGGGCGAAGACGTTGTTCCTCCTGCTCTCCGGCGACCTGCACGCCCCCCAAGCAAGGCCGGCCGACATCATCGGCCTGGCCGCGGCCAGTGGGGTCCGCCGGGTCGTCCTATTGTCTTCGCAGGGCGTGGCGACCAGACCGCTCGGCCCGTCACGGGTCGCGATGCGCGCGGTGGAAGACGCGCTGAGAGAGTCCGGCCTGGACTGGGCCGTCCTGCGACCGGGCGGCTTCGCCTCCAATGCCTTGGCCTGGGCGGAGTCCGTCCGCACGCACGGGACGGTCGCCGCACCCTTCGGCGACACAGGGGTGCCGGTCATCGACCCGGTCGACATTGCGGAGGTCGCGGCGGCCTGCCTGCTGGAGGACCGGCACACCGGCGGAATCTTCGAGCTGACCGGGCCGGAGGTGATCACGCCCCGTCAGCAGGCGTTGGCCATCGCAGCCGCACTCCACTCGCCGGTACGGTTCCACGAACTCACCCGCGACGAGGCCAAGGCCACGATGACCCAGTTCGTGCCGGCGGAACTCGCCGACGACACCCTGGACATCATCGCTGCCCCGAACCCGGCCGAACTGCGGATCAGCCCGGACGTGGAACGAGTCCTCGGCCGCGCCCCACGCCCCTTCAATGACTGGGTCGGCCGCAACATCGCGGCATTCCGCTGAGGTCCAACTCCACTGAAACGCCCGGGCAGCCTCGTGCGACTACGGCCGCACGGGGCGGCCCCGGCACCGCCCGCCACCAACCAGAGCTCAAGAGCTGGAGCGATCTGACAGGGTCCTACTGGTGTGCTGCGACGGAGATCCGTTGGCAGGAGCGGGCGACGGAGTCGAGGAACTCTCCGGCTGTTCCGGTCCCGGTGAACGGGTCGAGTTCTCGTTCCACTGGCTTGACTCACGTATTTCTCCCCGTGTTGGTCGATGCCGAGTGACTCTTGTGACTGGTCTGTCACTCGGGGTGATCACATCGCGGGTCAAATTGACAGGACAGGCAGCTCTGGGGCGAACTGGAGTTCTATGTCGGCCAGTTCTGGAAGCAGGGCATGCGGCCCGTTCTGACGCGCCGACTCCACGGAGGGATCGCGCGCATCAGATCAGGGCGTGGGACCGTGGTGCCCGGCCGGGCCCGTCACCTTCCACCGTGGTGACGGACCCGGCCGCTCGTTCAGCGGGCGAGGGTGACGGTGAAGGAGTGGATCAACGGCTTGCCGTCGTTCTCGGTCCGCGTTGGGCCCTGCCTTGTCCTGGGTGGAGCGGACTTCGCTTTGGCGGAGGGCCTATTCGATTGCGGGCGGAGCCGATGGCTTGCCACCGTTCGGGACATCGTCCTCGTCTGGATCGTGAACTGAGGAGGCACCCTCGTGGCTGTCATTCCGGAACGTCGTTTGACTCTCCTTGGAGGCGGCTTCTCCACCGACGAGGATGGTCTGCTGGATGACTGGGTGCTTGATCAGGTGCGTGCGCCTCGGCCCGAGGTGTGTTTCGTTCCGACAGCCAGTGGCGACGCCCCCGCCTACGTTGAGCAATTCCTCGCGGCATACCCGTCACGTTCCTGCGTGCCCAGTATCTTGCAGCTGTTTCGGCGGGACCTCGATGACGACGACTTGCGAACGTTCCTGCTCTCTCAGGACGTCGTCTATGTGGGCGGGAGCAACACCACGAACCTGCTGGCGGTCTGGCGTGCGCACGGCGTGGACCGCCTACTGCGCGAGGCCTTCGACCGCGGGACCTTGCTGTGCGGCATCAGTGCCGGCGCCAACTGCTGGGCCGAGGGCTCACATACCGACTCCTTCGGGCCGCTGACTCACCTCTCGGATGGGCTGGGTGTGCTGTCCGGCTCGGTCTGTCCCCACTACGACAGTGGGCCGGGACGTCGTTCGTCCTATCAGACGGCCGTGGCAAACCACGCGCTTCCGGCAGGCTGGGCAGTGGAGGACGGGGTCGGTGCCCTTTTCACCGACGGTCAGTTGACGGACACGGTGACTCGCACGCCTCAGGCCCAGCTGTATCGGGTAGAGCCAGACGGGGACAACGGAGTCAAGGAACAAGCTCTGCCTTGTCGTCTGCTCGGCCCAGCACATCAGCCCACTCCGCCCGCGTGAACTGGTGATGCGAGCGGTCCCGCTGCGGGGCCGGTAGCTGCGTTGGTGCAAGACGAGTCAGCCTTCGGGCTCGCGTTCTACCGCTTCTGGCGGTGGTGACAGTGCGACGTCGGTGAAGACAGGCATGCCGAGATGGACCAGCTGTGGTCGGCCATCTGCGGGGGCTCGCTTGAGGCTATTCAGCTTGGCCAAGGCAGCTTCGAACCGGACCTGGCGTCCTTCGACCTCGCCGAGCCAGCCGTTTCCGCGGGCCTCGGTGATGCGCTCGCGGAGGTTCTGGATGAGCTCCAGAAGGCGTGGCCGCTGGCGAGGATCCATCTGGAGGACGGGGCAGCGAATGCATGCTCCTCTGAACTATTGAGGTCGATGCCCGAAAGTGGATCCAGGCAGCATGAATCGATGCGCCGTGATAGCGATCGGTCCGCCAGTGGATCTGGCTGCATCCGATGGGGGGATTGTGGAAGATCCAGAGTTCGACGTGCGGTTGACCTCAAGCGGGAGCAAGGGACTCAGCCTTGTGCTGGCGGTTCGATCAGTGACGGGGCTGAGTGCGTGGCGAAGCAAGCAGCTGCCTGAAGCCGCCCCGACGACGGTTGTGGATCGGACATGGTTCGCGGCCGCAGCGGACGCGGCGAGGCGACTCAACGCTGCCGGCGCGCGAGCTGACTTGGTCTGCCGGTGGTGTGAGCGGGTGATGTCTCCGGAGGACTGTCCGGTGGACCCGGGGCCGTGCTCATCGCCCTTCCTGTCCTCGACGGGCTGCCCCGCGAGCCGATCATGGGCTTGATCAGACCGCGGCAGACCTGACCCTAGTACGAGGCCGAAGCTGTCCATGCCGTGGCGACGCACCCTTCCTCCCAATGCCACCATCGCCGGTTTCCTCGTTGGCGAGGGTGACCTGCGGCTCGGGCATGTTGCCGACTGCGCCGACCCAGCGCCGGAACTTGTCGAGTGCCACGTCCTCGCTGCTGTCCTTTGACAGCCAAGTTAGTCTGGTGCGATGCCCTGACCTGGGGCGACTAGGTTGGATGTCAAACGATCAGACCTGGTCTGCCGCCTCCGCG
>NZ_JBIWPP010000016.1:0-158655 GCF_044768335.1 Streptomyces sp. NPDC101151
GGGAGATCCGCGACGACATCCACGAAGCGTTCCTCACTCTCGGATGCGCACTCATCTGCTGGCGACGCCTGAAGTCATTCCGATAGGAGTTCTTAATGAGAGGCGTCCGGTCCGGCCGTCCCTCTAACCTGCGGCCATGACCACCGACACCGACACGACCGACCGCGCCCGGCAGCTGATCGGGCTCCTCGCCGAGGAGCGCCGGCTGCGCGCCCTCGCCGCCGTGGCGCTGGGCGCGGACAGTCCCGAGCGGGTCGCGGAGGCGGCCGGGCTGTCCGCGAAGGACACGGCCCGGGCCCTGCTCCGGCTGCGCGAACAGGGAGTGGTGACGGACGGCGCGCCGGGCGAACTGGCCGTCTCCTACGACCTGTTCCGCGAGCTGGCCCGGCGGGAGCGACCTGCGCCCCGCGCGGGGGACGGCCCGGACGCCGTCCTGGACACCTTCGTCCGGGACGGGCGGCTGGTACGGCTGCCCGCCCAGTGGACCCGTAAGAAGCTGGTGCTGCGGCACATCGCCGAGCAGACCTTCGAGCCCGGCGCCGAGTACCCGGAACGCGTCGTGAACGAGCGGCTGCGGGCCTGGTGCGAGGACTCCGACGAGATCGACCATGTGACGCTCCGGCGCTATCTGGTGGACCTCCACCATCTGCACCGGAACGAGGGGATCTACCGGCGCCCGGTGACGGGCTGACGGAACCTCAGGGCAGGCGTCGTACCGGAGATCCCGTGAGGTAGGCCTGGATGTTCTCCACCGCCTGGCCGTAGTACGTCGTGTAGTTGGCCCGCGAGACATAGCCGAGGTGGGGCGTGGCGAGCAGCCGGGGCGCGGTGCGCATCGGGTGGCCGGCGGGCAGCGGCTCGGTGTCGAAGACGTCGACACCGGCGCCCGCGATCCGGCCCTCGCCAAGCGCGGCCAGCAGGGCGTCCTGGTCCACGATCGCCGCCCGGGAGGTGTTGACCAGGTAGGCGGTCGGCTTCATCAGGGCGAGTTCGGCGGCACCCACGAGACCCCGGGTCCGCTCCGAGAGGGCCAGGTGGACGGAGACGAAGTCGCCGGCGGCCAGCAGGTCCTCCTTGGAAGCGGCGAGGTTCACGCCCACCTCCGCGGCCCGCTCCTCGGTCAGATTCCGGCTCCAGGCGTCGACCCGCATGCCGAAGGCGAGCCCGACCCGTGCCACCCGGCTGCCGGTCTTGCCCAGTCCGAGCAGACCGAGCCGGCGGCCGTGCAGATCGGCACCGACGGTGGACTGCCAGGGGCCGCCCGAGCGCAGCGCGTTGCTCTCCTCGACGATCCCGCGGGCCAGACCCAGCAGCAGCGCCCAGGTCAGCTCCACCGGAGGCGTCGACGAACTCGCCGTACCGCACACCGTGACACCGTGCGCCTCGGCTGCGGCGTAGTCGATGACGCTGTTGCGCATCCCGGAGGCGATGAGCAGCTTCAGCCGCGGGAGGCGTTCGATCAGCGAGCGGGAGAAGACGACGCGTTCGCGCAGGGTGACGACGATGTCGTGGTCGGCGAGGGCCGCGGCCAGGGCGTCCTCGCCGTCGAGGTGCTCGCGCAGAGCGACGACCTCCACCCGGTCCTCGATCACCGACCAGTCGGCCGACTCGGTGGCCACACCCTGGAAGTCGTCCAGCACCGCACAGCGAAGTCGCATGTCGTCTCTCCCTTCCCGGCGGCGACTGTACCGACAGGTCCGGGGCCGGAATCCGGCGGAGTACCCCGGTCAAACGGAACGTGAATGCTCTCTTTCGATCAGGTGTACAACTCTTCACCCTCTTCCTACGTCGAACTGGCGAACAGCGGCGTTTGCCCCAGCGTGCACGCCATCCCGGAAGGGGAATCCGCCCATGACGATCCGTCGGTTGTGTGGTGTCCTGCGCGTGCGCGGGACGACCGACCTGCTCCTCGTGCTCCTGCTCGCTGCCGCCTTCGCCGCGCTGCCCGTCTGCGCGCTGCTGCCCTCCCTGTGGGGCTTCGCGGCGGCGTCGGCCGCGACCTGTCTCGCCGACGAGGTGCTGCACTCCAGGGCTCCGGGCTTCGTGCGCAGGCTGGCGACGCTGCAGCTCACCCGCCCGCTGCGGTTCGCCGTCCGTACGGTGATGCTGCTCGCGCTGGCCAGCCGGACGGACGCGCCGGACCCGGTGCTGGTCGCCGCGCTCGCCGTCTTCAGCGCCCACTTCGCGATGATGATGCTGTACACGGCGGTGCACCACGCCATCCGCCGGCGACGGGTGCTGCCGCTGGTCGTGCGCAACCTCGACATGAGCGGGCTGACCGTCCCGAAACAGCCGCCCGCTCTCCTCTACCGCCGCTTCCTGCGCAAGCTCCTCCACCTGGACCTGCCGGCCCACGCCGGCCTGCTCGCGGCACTGGCCGCCGGGACCTGGGGCCCGGCGTACGCCGGCTTCGCGCTCACCGTCGGCGTGACTCTTGCGGGAGTCCTCGCGCTGCTCGGCCAGTACCGCAGGGTCCGCCGCATGCCCGCCCAGGACGAGGTGTTCGCCGAGGTCAACCGCCAACTGGCCGGATACCGGCCCGAGGTGGCGCTCTACTTCAGCTTCGCCTCCGTCTCCCGTGACTTCATGTACCAGGTCAACATGTGGATCGAGACGCTGGAGCAGCTCGACCTGCGACCGGTGATCATCCTTCGGGAGCGTGCCTCGTTCCGCCATCTCAGCCGCACCTGGATCCCGGTGGTCTGCGTCCCCAAGGCCGACGACCTGGCCGAACTCGAACTGTCCGGCGTCCGGGTCGTCCTCTACCCGGGCAACGCCGGCAAGAACGTGCACATGCTGCGCGTCGCCGAGGCCAAGCACGTCTTCATCGGCCACGGCGACAGCGACAAGCTCGCCAGCAGCAACCGGGTCAGCAAGGTGTACGACGAGATCTGGGTGGCCGGCCGCGCGGGCCGCGACCGGTACCAGCGCGTACGGCACGCGATCAGTGACAGCGCCATCACCGAGGTGGGCCGTCCGCAGCTCTCCCCGATCCGCCTGCACGCCGAGCACACGCCCGGCCCGCTCCCCGTCGTCCTCTACGCGCCCACCTGGGAGGGCTGGAGCGACGACGACTGCCACACCTCGCTGATCCCGATGGGTGTGCCGCTGATCGAGAAGCTCCTGGCGGAGAACGTCCGCGTCATCTACAAGCCGCACCCGCTCACCGGCAAGCGCTCGGCGGAGGCGGCCGCGGCCGACAGGACGATCCGCGAGCTGCTGCGGACCGACAACGAGCAGCGCGGCGCCGCGGAGGCCGAGGCCGCGGTCGCCGCGGCGAAGCCCCGGCTGAGGGAGATCCAGACCCGCCTCGACGAACTGGCGGGCCACCTCGGCGGCGACGACGCCGAGCAGCTGCGTGAGGCCCGGGTGCCCGACCGCGCGGGGGCGGCCGAGTGGCAGGAACTGCGCGCCGAGTGGCACCGGATCTTCTGGGAGAGCCGGGGCCCGGTCCGCCACAACGTGATCCTCGGGCAACTGCCCACCCTCTACGAGTGCTTCAACCAGGCCGACATCCTCGTCAGCGACGTCTCCTCGGTCGTCGCCGACTTCGTGGCCGGCCTCAAGCCCTACGTCCTCACCAACGCCCACGACCTGCCCGACGCCGAATTCCGGGCCGCCTACACCACCGCCGGCGGCGCCTACCTCCTCGACCGGGCGTGCATCCGCCTCCCGGAGATCCTGAACTCGGTCCGGGCGCCGTACACCGACCCGATGGCCCCCGACCGCCGCATCCTCAAGGAGTACGTCCTCGGCCCGGACCACCCGACCTCCATGGACCGCTTCAACACCGCGGCGAACACCCTGGCCGCGAAGGCGACGGCGGAGCGCGCGGAGACGACGACGCAACTGGCGGCCTGAGCGACACCGGCGGCCCGGGCGACGTGCGAGGGCGGGGTGCTCACTCCCTTCCGGTGAGTGAGCACCCCGCCCTCGTGTGTTCCTGTGCTCAGCGCGTGGTGGTGCTGTTGAAGAGCGACCGTGACCAGACGTAGCCGACCAGGGCGATACCGGCGCACCAGGCGAGCGAGATCCAGCCGTCGTTGCCGATCTCCGAGCCGGAGAGCAGGCCGCGCAGTGTCTCGGTCATCGGCGTGAACGGCTGGTACTCGGCGAACCAGCGCAGGCCCGGCGACATCGAGTCGGCCGGCACGAACGCCGAGCCCAGGAACGGCAGGAACTGGATGAGCAACGGCTTGTTGCTCGCCGACTCGACCGTCTTGGAGATCAGGCCGAGCGCCGCGGACAGCCAGGTCACCGCGAACGCGATGGCCGCGAGCAGCCCGGCCGCCGCCAGCCACTCCAGCGGGTTCGCGTCGGACCGGAAGCCGATCGCGAGTGCGACCCCCACGACGAGCACCATGCTCACCATGGTCGTGATGACGCTGCCGATGACATGACCCGTCATGAACGAGGAGCGCGTGATGTTCATGGTGCGGAAGCGGTTGATGATGCCCTCGGTCATGTCGGTGCAGACCGCGATCGAGGTCGACATCGAACCGGCGGCCACCCCCATGATGATGACGCCGGGCGTCAGATACTCCAGATACGCGTCCCGGCCGCCGCCCATCCCGGCGCCGATCGAGTCCCCGAAGGCGTACACGAACAGCAGCAGCATCATGATGGGCATCATGGAGGCGCCCAGCGACACGGCCGGATAGCGCTGCGCGTGCTTGAGGTTGCGCCGCAGCATCGTCATCGAGTCGTGCACGGCGTAGGTGAGGGTGCTCATCGCAGGGTCTCCTTCACGTGGAGCGCGGTGCCGGGGGTGCCGTCGCCGGTCAGGGCGAGGAACACGTCGTCGAGGTCGGGGGTGTGCACGGAGAAGTCGGCGGCGCGGACACCGGTGGCGTCGAGCCGGTCGAGGAGGGCGCGCAGCGCGTCGAGACCGCCGTCGCCCGCGACGCGCAGGGCGAGCTCCTCGTCGTCGCGGGCCGCGCCGGGGAGTGCGGCGGCCGCGCGCTCGTACTCGGCGGGCTCCGTGAACCGCAGCCGCACATGGCTGCCGGGGATCTGGGCCTTGAGCTGGTCGGCGGTGCCCTCGGCGACGATCCGCCCGCCGTCGAGGACGGCGATCCGGTCCGCCAACTGGTCGGCCTCCTCCAGGTATTGCGTGGTGAGGAAGACGGTGACACCGCCCGCCACCAGCGAGCGCACGATCTCCCACATGGTGCGGCGGCTGCGCGGGTCGAGCCCGGTCGTCGGCTCGTCGAGGAAGATCACCTTCGGGTCGCCGACCAGCGTCATGGCGAGGTCGAGCCGGCGCCGCATACCGCCGGAGAAGGTCGCGGCGCGCTTGTGCGCGACGTCCGCGATGCCGAACCGCTCCAGCAACGCCTCGGCCCGCTTGCGCCCTTCGCGCTTGCCGAGCCGCAGCAGGTCGGCCATGAGAAGCAGGTTCTCCTCGGCGGTGAGCAGGTCGTCGAGCGCGGCGAACTGCCCGGTGACGCCGATCGCGGCGCGCACGCCGTCCGGCGACGTGGCGACGTCGTGGCCGGCGACCTGGGCCCGGCCGCCGTCGGCGGAGATGAGCGTGGACAGGATCTGCACGGTGGTGGTCTTGCCGGCACCGTTCGGCCCGAGCAGCGCGAACACGGTGCCGGCCGGGATGCGCAGGTCGATGCCGTCGAGGACGGTCTTGTCGCCGTACGACTTGCGCAGATCGGCGGTGGAGACGGCGGCGGGCGGCTGCTGGCCGCTGCCCTGCCTGGGCGTGGGCATGACAGATGAAGGCATGGAGCCCTCCCGTTCGAAGGCTGAAGTGGCTGTGGGGTTGTAGGAGACGAGGCCGGAGCCCGGGGCGTGCTCAGGGAGCGGGGGAGGAGGGATGCTCAGGCCTTGGCGCGGAGGACATCGATGTTGCCCCAGTTGGTCCGTGCCCGTACCTGAACGGTGTCCTCGGTCTGCTCCGGGGCCTCGGACGTGGCGAGCATGTTGCGCACCTGCCCGCGGTGGGAGCTGACGTCGAGCCAGGCGGCAGTGCCCTGGCGGACGCCGATCTCGATGGAGCCGTTGGAGGTCTCCAACTGGACAGCGCCACGGGCGACTTCGGCGATGCGCAGCGGGCCGTTGGTCGTGGTACCGGTGACCGACGCCTCGGCGCGCGCGATGTCCATGGGGCCGTTGGCGCCTTTCACCCGCAGCTCGCCGGTCACGGCGCCGACGATCGTGGCGCCGTTCGCGTTCTTCAGGACGGCGGGACCGTCGATGACGCCGACGCGCACGTTGCCGGTGCTGCTGGTGATCTCGGCCAAGCCCTCGACCCGGTCCACGGCGATCGAGCCGTGCGACGCGGTCAGCGTCAGCGGGCCGGTGGTGTCGAGGCGGACGTCACCCACCGTCGTCTTCACCCTGACCTCGCCGAGCCGGCCCTCGCCCTGCACCTGGGCCATGGAGCCGGTCACCTCCACCTGCGAGCCCGTGGGCAGTTCGACCGCCACATCGACGACGCCGGAGGGCCCGAAAAGCCGGCGCCCCTTGGGCGTCCTGACGGTCAGCAGGCCGCTCGCGTAGGCGACTTCGGTCTGCTCGGCGGCCCGCACGTCCTGGTCCTTCTTCGGGTCGCGGGGCCGTACCTCGACGAGGGTGTCGAGCCGGTCGGCGGCGATGAGCCGGATGGACCCGCACTCCACCTGGGCGGTGACGGAGATCGTCGTGGGCGTGTCGAAAGAAGGCATGGCTGTCCCGTCCTCTTGGCTCTCAGGGTGAAATTCCGGGTGAATTCGGGCGGGCGGAGCGCGCGGCTAGCGAACCCAGCCCGTGAAGCTCTGTCCGACGGTGCGGGTGGTGGCGCGGGTGGTGTGGGTGCTTCCCGTCGTACGGGACGAGGTGCCGCCGTCGACGGCCGCCGACACCGCCCGCACCAGCCACGCGTTGACCGACAGGCCCTCGCGGCTCGCGGCATCCTCGGCGCGCGCCTTGAGGTGGGCGGGCAGCCGCAGATTGACGCGGGCGGTGCCGCCGTCGTCGCCTTCGGCGGCAGCCGGGGCCGGCGCCTTGAGCGGCTCGGCGGGTCCGCCCTCCTGCTCCTCGTACACCTCGTCGCGTGGCGGCCGTGTCACCACGAAGTCGGGGTCGAGCCCGCGCAGCCGTACGTCGACCGAGCCCGGGGCGAGGTCACGGGTGATCTCGTCCATCGCCGCGGAGAGCACGTTGAGCATCGTCAGGCGGGTCGCCGACTCCAGGGGAGCGGTGAGCCGCTCGGCCAGCTCGCGCGCTTCTTCACCACCGGCTTCGGCGGCCACCGCGAGTTCGCGGCGGAGGTTGTCGACGTACGGCGTGAGGTCCATGACGCCATAGTGGCACCATGGTGGCGCCATGCGCAAGCCTCGGCGAGCCATGATGGCGGCGCGAAGTTAATCCGACAGTCCTGACCTGTGAAAACGTGCCGACAGTGAGGTGCGTCAATGCGATGCCACGCAGAGCCTCGGCCCCTCAGTGGTGTCACTGATGGCACCACGTGATGCCACGATGTGGTGGGCACCGCGCCTGCGGCACCGCTGATGCGGACGCTCCGGGCCGAATCTAGACTGGCGAATGCCCAGAAAATGCCTAATCAGGGAGATGTGCGCCATGGCGAAGCGAGGGAACAAGCGACGCGCCCGCAAGAAGAAGAAGGCCAACCACGGCAAGCGTCCCAACGCCTGAGCGTTGTTCATGGGTTCAAGCAGCCCTTGCACCGCGTCCTGGTGTGAGCCGGGCTCCTGAAGAGGGGGGCCGCCTCCGGCCGGTGCCGTCTCCTGCCACAATGCCGCGATGCGCCGCTGGTCGCGGGTCGGGGAAGGGGACGGCGTTGATCATTCGTGGGGTGCTCGCGCTGTGTGTGCTGCTCGCGGGCAGCACCTGCCTGGCGGTGGCATGCGGCTACCGGGGTGTCGACGTGTGGGTGTGGGACTGGGCGGACGTGGTGGTCAGGCGGCGCACCCGTTACGGAACGCCCTGGAGGAGCCTTGCGATCATGCGGATCTGCTTCGGGTTCGCGGGAGCCTTCTTTCTGCTGGGCGAGCTGTACGCCGTGGTGCACTGACGGCGGCCTGCGTCGCCTGTCGTCGTGCCCGCCCCGACCGGTCCCGCTGACTCGTGGAATTTCCACCGGGATCTGGGGCCGGCAACCGTGTGGGGTTACTGGGCCAATAACCAGCCGGTGCTGGAGAACTACTTCACCGGTCCACCGATTCCGCCGGAACCGGACGAAGTGAAGTCCAACAAGGACACGTTCAAGTCCTATCCGGAGACCGTGACCAGAATCATCATTCAGGAATTCACCCCGCCGACGCGTACGATCGCGTCGATTCCGGGAAGCGGCACCGAGTATCCGGCGACGTACATCCACCACTGTCACATTCTCGAACACGAGGACGACGACCTGATGCGCCCTGGACGATCGTCCGGACCGGCGACGAGTATCCGAAGCAGGAGCATGGATCCAGGCCCATGAGCGGGTGAGGCGACGACCGGTCGTCCCGGCCCCCGGAAAAAGGAAGCTGTTCGGCCGACGAAGCGAGCTGCCGTGCCGGGCGTCGCGAGCGCAAAAGGCGCTCGACCTGTGATCATGAAGCGTTCATTGAAAGTGATCGTCGAGAAGCTCCAGGGCGCGGGGCCGATGCGCCGCCGCCGTGTGGCGCTCGCGGGAACGCGCTGTAGGTGATGCGGTGAACTGGTTGACCTCGCTGCCGGCGGCGGCGCTGGTGGTGGGCGGGCTCCTGCTCGCCGTCCTGGTCGCGGCCGCGGCGCGGGTCTGCGTCCGGGCGCTCGTACCGGTCGGGGAACAGGACCGGGTGCCGCAGATCGCCATGCCCCTGATGCCGACACTCGGCGCCGCCTTCGCGATCTTTGCGGCACTCTCACTGGCCAGTGAGGCCGGCTATCTGCGCGCGGCGGAGGGATTGGTGAGCGACGAGGCGGCCGCGGCCTCCCGCCTGGCATGGGCGTCGACGAGTCCGCGAGTCCGGTCGGAGCCGATCCATGCGGCACTGCTGGACTACTTGCGGACCACGCGTGCCAAGGAATGGGTGGGGACAGCAGCGGCGTCCGGCGACGACCCGGCCACCGCTCGCGCGATCGCCCGGCTGGAGCGGAGTGTGCGCGCCGAGGCGGCCCGGCCCGAGGTGGGCACCCCGACAGGCACGGAGCTGGTGGTCTCCCTGGACGCTGTCACCAGCAGCCGTCGCGCTCGGATCGCCGCCGCCGAACGCGACGTTCCCGCGCTGTACGTCGTCACGCTCGTGGTCAGCGGGCTGGCCTTGATCGTGAACTCCGGCGCACTGGTCTTCCGCAGCAGCCTGCGAACGTCCTTGCTCGTCGTGGGCGTTGCGAGTGTGGTCGGGCTGAGCCTCGCGTTGCTCTTCGCACTCAGCGCGCCCTGGGGTGGACCGTTCATCGTCAGCGGGCATCCACTCGACGCCATCGTCGTGGACCTGAAGTCCGGTTTCTTTCGGCAGTAGGCGGTGGGCGCGACGAGTACGCCGACGACCGATCACGGGGGGCTGTGACCTGCGGTTGCTCGACCGTCATGCTTCTGGTCGGTCACGGCAGTCAGGCCACGACCGAGGCGGTCCACCGCAAGCGGCTCCGGTCCGTGATCACGAAGGGCGCCGAGGCGAAAACGACATCTTCGCGGTCGGTGAGGGCAATGCGGTGGCTCGAGGAGCTCTGGCCGATTCGGCTGGACACGGCTTTGTGAGGGGTAGCTCTTCCGCGGCCGTTCGGCTCCTGGCTGCCGAACGGCCGCCGGGCCACGAAAACGAACAAATGTCCTACGCCTGAGAGGCAGACGCATCTTCACAGCTCACCGGCAGCCGGCCAACATGCTTTCTCATCCGTTGCGGGAACGGCACCTGCCACCGTCGTGGAGTATCAACGCAGCGCGAGCAAGTGCCGGCCGCCGCCTCTGACTGCGGCAAGCGACTCACTCGGGTTTCGAATTCCCGGTGTGCTGTGGCGCCTCCCGAGGTGGTGAACATCTGCTGCCCGTTCTCGTTCTCGTTAACGAAGCCAACTCCCAAAGTCCGTTGGAACCTTCGCCGGACCGGCCGCCTCCTGGCAGGACAAACGCAGCACCATCCGTCCGGACGTCCGGCGAAGGGAACTTCATGAACACCACGTTGCTCAGCGATCGCGCGATGCCCCATCTCGACGGAGTCGAGCACCGCTACCTCACCGTGCGCGGCGCACGCTTCCACATCGCCGAGGCCGGCCGGGGCGAGCCCGTGGTCCTGCTGCACGGCTTCCCCCAGCACTGGTACGCCTGGCACAAGGTGATCCCGCTCCTTGCTGGTTCGTACCGGGTCATCTGCTTGGATCTGCGCGGATTCGGCTGGTCGCAGCAGACCCGGCGGGGTTACGACACCGATGCGCTTGGTGCCGATGTGCTCGCCGTGCTGGACGCGCTGGGCGTGGACCGGGTGACGCTGGCCGCCCACAACTGGGGTGCGGGGGTGGGCTTCCGGCTCTGCCAGCAGGCCCCGGAGCGCTTCCGTGCCTTCCTCGCCCTGAACATGGCTCACCCCTGGACGCCGCACCGCGCTGTCCTGCCCAACCTGTGGCGGATGTGGTTCACGGCGCTCATCGAATACCCGGTCCTCGGCCGCCTGGTGCTGCGCCACTGGCCGGCCTTCACCCGGTATCTGCTGCGGCGCGGTCCTGCCGGGCCAGGGCTGTGGACTCAGGCCGAGCTGACCGAGTACGCCGAGGCGACCCGGGCCTCGGCCCACGCCGGCCAGTCGCTGTTCTGGCAGTACGTGGTGCGCGACATCCCGGCCGGCCTGCGCGGCACCCACCGCCGTCGCAGGCTGACCGTGCCGACGCTGGTCCTGGGCGGCGAGCTCGACCCGGTGATCCCTCCGGCACTGCTCGCCGGCGACCCGTACGCCGACAACCTGACGGTACGGATCGCACCGGGCGCGGGGCACCAACTCCCTCAAGAACGTCCAGAATTGGTGGCCAGGTCGATTCGCGACCTGTGCCAGGGAGCGCCTGTGGAGGATCCGGCCGGGGGCAGCGCCTACTGACGGAGCGCGGCGCGCCGCTCCACCTCCCGGAAGAAGGCACGGGCCCGCCGTTCCCCGAGCAGCCGCCGGTAGAGCCGCTGCAGGGGGCCGAGGACGGCGGGCCGCATCGCACCGCACACCGCGAACCGGGTGCAGTCACCGTCCGGCACTGCCGCCATGCCCATGGTCACCAGACGGGACTGCATCAGACACCAGCCGGGGGCGAGCCGCACGTCGAAGGTCCCGCGGAACCCGATCGCATCCACCGCTCGCGCCGACTTGCGCGCGCTGTCCCCAGCCGGGACGCGGAACTCCCGCACGAACGAGAGGAGATGAGGCAGCTCGCCCTCCAGGTCGGCGACCACCGCCCACACCTGTTCGAAGGGCAGCCCGATGCGTCGTTCGGCATACAGCGGAGCGCGCAGCCCTGCGGCCACGACCCGCAGCCGGGCAACCGGGTCGGAGGTGCCGTTCACCGTGTCCACGCCTTCCGGAAGGAGGAACGGGCCCTGCTCAGTCGTGACTTCACGGTGCCCTCGGGTATGTCGAGCAGCCCGGCCGTGGTCCGTTCGTCGAGGCCCTCGAGCTCGCGCAGCACAAGCACGGCCCGCTGCTGAACGGGCAGCCTGGCCAGCAGGTCCCGAATCTCGGCAGCGATTTCCGACCGGTCGATCGCCGGGAGCGCATCGCGCAGCCTGGCGATCTCGGCCGGCTCGGCGGGAGTCTCCCGTGCGGACCGGCGGGCCACCCGGACGGCCTCCCGCACGGTGACCGCCCGCACCCACCCGTAGAACGCCATCGGGTCCCGCAGTCCGCGCAGCCCCCGGAAGACGGCGAGCAGCGACTCCTGCACGGCGTCGGCGGTGTCGGCCGGGGCGATGGGGGCGCAGAGCCGGGTGACGTAAGGCGTGACGAGTTCGAGCAGGTCGTCCATGGCGAGCGCGTCGCCGCTCCGGGCGGCCCGCACGAGAGGAGCAGCCACGTCCCAGGGTCTGCCATCGTCATTCATCGACGTACAAACTACTGAGCCGCGATTCATCCCCCATCGCCGGGCCACGAGATCTTCTACCGGGAGGCGGGCCCGGCGGACGCGCCCGCGCTGCGGCTCCTGCACGGTTTCCCTGCCGGCAGCTGGGCTCTGGCCGCTCGCCGAAGCTTGGCCGTCGGCTTCGCATTGAGTTCGTTGTCAGGACGACCAACTTCGTTGTCCGAGGACACCCCTTGAATCAGGTCAAACGGGACGGTCCTTTTCCAGAGGTTGTCCATACATCCCAGCTGATCACCGCCTGTATTGATCACGAGCGTTGTTGACAGCCAGGGTGCTTGATCATGGCAAAGACCTCCGGTGTGGTGGAGCTGTCTAGGACTGCACCGCACGGAGGTCTTCGTGTCTCACCGTAATGCCCGGCTGACCGTTCACGGCAGGCGGCTGCTGATCGAGCGTGTCCGTTCCGGCCGTCCCGTCGCGCATGTCGCCGCCGAGATGGGCATCTCGCGGGCCACGGCCCACAAGTGGCTGCGTCGCTGGCGGACAGAGGGCGAGTCCGGCCTGCACGATCGTCCCAGCCGTCCGCACACCACACCACACCGCACTCCGGCGCCGGTCGAGAACCAGGTCTGCCGGCTACGACGAGAGCGCAAGCTGGGCCGGCTCGCATCGGTCCGATCCTGGGCCTGCCCGCCTCCACCGTGCACCGGGTCCTGGCCCGGCACGGCCTGAACCGCCTGGCCTACCTCGACCGGCCCACCGGACAGGTCATCCGCCGCTACGAACGCAGCCGGCCCGGCGAACTGATCCACGTCGACGTCAAGAAACTCGGCCGCATCCCCGACGGCGGAGGCCGGCGCGTCCACGGCCGTGCCGCCTGCCCCGACCGCCGTCGCACCACCGGCTTCGACTACGTCCACTCCGCAGTCGACGACCACAGCCGCCTCGCCTACAGCGAAGTCCACCCGGACGAGAAGGCCGCCACCTGCGCGGCCTTCCTGACCCGGGCCGCAGCCTTCTTCGCCACCTGCGGCATCCACCGCATCGAACGCGTCCTGACGGACAACGCACGGCCCTACCGCAAGAGCTTCGCCTGGAAGCAGGCACTCGCCGACCTGGACGCGACGGGCAAGCTCACGCGCATCTACCGACCGCAGACCAACGGCAAGGTCGAACGCTTCAACCGCTCCCTGCTCGACGAATGGGCCTACATCCGCCCCTACACCAGCAACCACGAACGAACCGCCGCCCTGGCAGACTTCCTCCACATCTACAACCACCACCGCTGCCACACCGCACTCGGCGGCCACCCACCCATCACCCGCGTCAACAACGCTTCAGGTCAATACAGCTAGAGCTTGTCCCGCTTGGTCGCCATGGACACTGCGACCTTCTCGTTGACGAGCGTGGCCCGGGGGAGAACGTGTCGCGTAGCTCGGCTGGAATGCGCCGGATTCTGCCAGGCGTCGGTGCGCTCGTTCCTAGTTCCCGGGTGGTTGGGTGACGACGATCCGCCAGATCACCGAATCGGCCGCTGAGAACTTCCACGCCAGTTCGTGCATATGGGCGTGCGGGATCTCGGCGGTGAAAACGCCGCTCCCGTCGCCGCACTGAGACCCGGCGAGAGGCCTTCCGGTGGCGATGATGTCGAACTTGGAGGGACCGGCGCATGTCCACATCACCGTGATGGATGAGGCCTTCCCCGCTGACGCGGGAAGCGTGACACCGCCCTTACCGTGACCCGATCCCGTGTATAGCGTCTTTGATCCGACAGGGAGCGGCGACTGGATCGGATTGGGAAGGCGGTCCGGGCTCGTCGGGGTCTGTACCGGAGAGTGGGGCGTGCTGGTCCCCGTCGTCGCCCCGTGAGTGGCGGTCGACCGGGGGTGCGTGCTGCCGGAACAGGCCGACACAAGCACCAGGGCCGACAGACCGACGGCCAGCAGGGAACGCTTCATCAGATCGTCCTCAACTCACGAGTGGGCGATGTAGGGCGAGAGTGCCGGGAGCTTGGCGGTCCCGTGGTTCGAGACGATCCACTTGCAGCCGCCGTTATAGGAACCCCGCTCCCAGTTGAAGGAATATCCCTTCGAGCCAAGGGCGAGCCATCCGTCCCGCTGGCTCGCCGGAACCTTCCAAGTCCCGCCAAGGGTGACGGTGGTGGTCTTCGCGTAGGAAATCGAGCCGCTGATGGTCTCCTCGGCGGAAGCGACGAGAATTGACTCCTCAATCTTGGCCGCATATGTCATGGTGCCGGTCCAGGTGTGGCCCTTGGCCACCGAGAGCGTGACGCCGGACTGTCCGTAGACGGTCTTGCTCTTGTCCTTGACGAACGTGCCCTTCACATGGGAGAAGGAGAATCCCGGGTCGGGCAGGCATCCTTGCGGGGCCTTCGGAGCATCGACGTCGGCGTCGTCCGGTGCCTGAGGGATCGGGTTCCCGTCCTGGTCGGCATTGACCGCCGGCGGGGCGTCTTCGGCGAAAGCGGGCCCACTCCTCCGGCCCCCATGGCGAGAAACGCGGTCAGCGCGACGGCTGTGCATGCGCGAGTTATGGCGCTCATGGTTCCCTCCGTTTCGCTCCCTCCCCAGGGGCGGCATGGACACGACAATCGCGGACTGCCTGAGTGATCGTCAAGGAAACTCGATCAAGTCTGAGCGAGACTTGAGCTTGACGATTGACTATGGACTACTGGTTACGCCTTGGCCCCGTGAGCAAGTAAGCGGAATCCTGTGCTCCGTCAGTGCGAATCGACCGCGCGAAGCGTCAGGAACATCGCTCACCTAATGATCTCTTTACTCAATCAAGGAATCTAAAGGCGTGACCCTTGAACTTAGCCTGGATCTTTCATGACAGTTCGCCGGACAGACCGGTGGACCGCAATGGTTGGTCGGGCGACGTGGTCGAGGCAACTAATCGGGACTGCGTGGGCCGGGTTGCCGGTGCTGCTCGGGACTCCCGCGAGCATGACGCAGCTGGTCACCGTGACCGGGCGGCGGCTGGGGTCGGTGGGGCGGCATCTGCGGGTGCTGGTGAGAGCCACCGGGGCCACGGTCGGTTCAGGCTGGTCGGCTGGAGTGCCGTCCTACGCTGCTGTACTTGCTACCCCGGGGAGATCGACATTTTCGAACGTAAGTGCGATTGTTTAAAAGGTTCGACCGGGTGGGCAGCCCACCCTGGCAGAGGCCGCCAAGAAGGGTCGGACAACATGAATCAGATCACCTCGGTAATCTCCGTCGCCATCTCGGCCGCCGCCCTCGCCATCGTTGCAGTTTCGCTCGCCTATCAATCGCGGCAGATCAAAATTGCGCAAGACGAGGCCATGAGGTCGCGCCACCGAGATCTGGTGATTATGTCAATGAATGATCCCGCACTGCAGGCTTCCTGGGGCGGCATGCCATTTCCTGGAGTGTCAGCAGAAAGGCGGAGCCAGCTACTCTTTGCCAATCTTATATTCTCGTGGTATTTCTCGTCCTACCTCCTCAAAGACGCAAATGATGCCCAGCTAAGGGTCAACCTGAAATCTTTCTTCCAGGGGGAGATCGGGAGAGAATACTGGAGCGTCAGTAGGTTGGGGTGGCTGGAATTGATGGACTCCGCAGCGACCAAGAGGAAGAGGAGATTTTCCTCGATCGCTGAGAGTTGCTACCAGTCTGCAACTGCAGGAACCCCTTGAATATGACTGCCATCAGAGGGCTAAACCGCCGTCGCGAGTCTCCTCTTGGACGGCAACGGTGTTGCGGCCGCTGACCTCGCTGCTCATTGGCTTCCAGCCCGGAGGCGATTGGCAAATCGCTAGAGCGCCGCCGCCGGAGACTCGAGGCCCGCGTGCTGGACCCGCTACCGCACCAGATTCAGGCCGTCTGCAACGAGCCTTGCGCTGACGCTCCAGTTTCGCCTTAGCTGCCCGGAAGCTCGGCAGCCAAGCGCTCCTGCTGGACCTCGCCGTCGGGGTCCTCCGTGGGGCCGACGCGCACGGCCTCGACCACGCCTCGCCGCTCCCCACAGGTCGGGCATTGCACAACGGCTGTCGAGTAGCGCTGGTGGTCGCGGTGTTGAGTGCGGCGAACGGTATGGTCGCAAGTGAGTGTGAGGTCTCAGTCGTCCAAATCCCGCTTGCTGGTCTTATGGCCGAAAAGGATCTCTGCGATTGCCTTCGCTTGTTCCTTACCCATGGGAGGAGGTGGGCAGCAGTGCCCGCAGTGCTGGGTGCGGGATCCACTCACCGTCCAGCGCATAGCTCGGCACTCGCCGTGGCGCTCCCTGTATCGGGCCTCCTCCGCGGTTGCGTCCATGGAGATTGGCATCAAGAACGGCGCGATCTCGTGTCCGGGTGGAATGCCCTCGGTCAGTGAGAGCGGGGATTGGAGTGTCGGACACGTGGTCTCAGCATTGCTTAACAGCGGCTTTGCGCTCATCGGCGTCATGCTCGGCGCCTGGCTTACTGCCCGAAGTGGAGATCGTCAGTGGACCCACCAAACGCAGTTGGCTGCCTGCCGGCGCCTGATGGACGAGTTTGCCCTGCTCTACGACTCTCTGGCGCGTACACACCGGGCTGAGAGTCCTGACCTGGCCTGGGCGTCGTGGAACCAGGCGCTGACCGAGGTTTCGTTTGTGTGCACCAAACCTGTAGTAGACGCGGCCTATGCCCTTGATGAAACGCTCTGGCGCGTCGATTGGGCGATGCGCGGTGGCCAGACGGGACAGGACGCGTGGCTAGAACTGCGCCGCCCAGTGGAGAACGCCCGCGCTGCTGTCGTCCACGCTGTCCGCCACCAGACAAGTCGACGCCTGCACGGTTCAGTCCGAACGCTCGGGCGGCCAGCGGATGAGGACCCGATGTGGACGAACCCGCAGTCCTGACATCGAAGACCTCTGATCAACTCCGTTCGGCCCCCTGTTTGGCCCCCAGGCACGACAGAGGGCCTGGTGCAACTTGCACACCAGGCCCTCTGACCAGCGTCGGGGTGGCGGGATTTGAACCCACGACCTCTTCGTCCCGAATTAGGCCCTGGAAGATCGCCGAGCTGCGGCTCGTGGCAAATGCGCAGGTCAGGGCGTTGGGGTGTGTCGGTCTACGTTGGTGCTTCGTGCCCCCGATCTCAAGATCATCTCCAGGATTTCTCCACGGCCGTTGAGTTGGGCTGCCTCAAGCCGCCTAGCGACGCTTCCCATGGCCGGCAGTCAGATCACGAAACGGTAACGCATTACGCCATTCGAGTGAACCCTGGAAGAGCGATGCTCCAACTGAATCGAGTCTCATTTCCCCAGTTCAAGGCTGCTAAGGATGCGCGCCAGGCGCTAGCGCTCCACCGTTGACACCGCACTGGCTTCTGCCCTCGAACTTGCGGAAGTCTGCACGACATGCAGCAGAAACCACCTAGCCGACGCATCCGACTTGCGACTACCGCGGCGGCAAGCCTCAGCAAATGGCGCGAGCCAGTACCTTCGGCCGACCACACGACATCCCCCATGCAGTTGAGCGTCGAACTGGTCGACGTCCACGCCTGGGAGTACTCCGAGATGTGCCCCGAGACGGCGCGAAAGATGGAGACGTCATACGAGAGTTTCTGCGCCAATGCGAGCCTGGCGCCGTCTCCCGCAGGTTGGGGATTCCTCCATTGCACAGTGCGCGATGGACGCGGCCGAACGCGCCGACTGACCCTTGCCACCAACGACCTTTCTTACCATCGCTTGCTCATTGAGGCTATTCCATTGGAAATCAACACTGGAGTTCATTGGGATAAATACGTATACATGCGAGTTGGGTGGCCTGGGGTAGAAAAGTGGCGTGGCAACTGGGATGTGAATCAATTGCCAATCCCCTGGCGTCCGACCCAACGCCATGCCTGTCCCGAAGAAACCACGCGCCATGTGCACAGCATGCTCCTCCAGGAGGAAGCAGCACCCGAGGTCGCATGTGTCATCTTCGCTGAGAGTCCCGGCGGCCACTGCTGGACGATGCTAGATGTAGAGGCACCCGACTCTCAAGCACTGGTAGTGGCACCCTCATCGGAACACGAGTTCGCCTTCAGATTCGGCCTGAAGGCCGGAGTCGCAGTCATCCCAGGGTGGCCAACTCTGAAGACCCCTGAGTTGTGTGCGGATCCAGAATGCGGTCCGACATAAAGCCTGACCACAGTGGGCGTCAGATATCTCTACACTGCCTGAATCTGCTTGGCGTTCCACCCAAGAAGGAAATCACTTTAAGTGACATTAGCGTGATAGAAGGGGTATGGAGTTGAAACCGGGTGGCACAGGAGAAAAGCTCAAGAGTCTAACCCGTCGACCAGAGTTCCGTGTTGGCATACTCGGTGCCATGGCCGGAGTTTTTGCTTACATGATTCCGAGCGCCGTTATTCCACTCAGTGCGGCTGCTGGGGTATCTACGGTGGCAGCGATGTTTACCCGCAAAAGCTAGCTCGCAGCGAATTCCTCTTCAATCCTGGATCTACCGGTCCACCTCGCTGGATAGCAGCGACGGCAATGTGAGTTGTGACTGATCCGATTCCAGGTGACTATTTCGACGCTCTACCTGTTCCTTCACTCTCTTTGAGAGAGCGTCGCCACGTAGTCTCGCAGGCCAAGCTCCTCGCGGTAAGGAGCACGACAGTCGCTGTTTACACCGTGAGCTCCCCTGCCCCCCGTAGCGGACCGACGAAGGCTGCTCGTTGTCAGTGCCTCGTGCTCCAATCGAGTGCTGACGGATGGTCTCTCGCGGAGGTTCAAGTGACGGACGGTGCAGCATCTTTGACCAAGCGGGTGGGCGGCCTCTCCCCCGCAGCCCGGGGCCCTGGCCGTGCGTTGCACCGACCCCTGCTCCTGCTGTGGGCCATCGGCCAAGCGCTTCAGGGGCGCGGCGAGCATCACTGGTCTACCCTGCGCGACGCCGTAGCACCCCTGCTGACGACATACGCGGGAGCTCCCGCTGGCGCCCAGAGCGTCGTGTATCCGTTCTGGGCGCTGCGCGGTAACGGCCTGTGGGAGGTCGGCGAGATCGAGGGGTTGGCGCTCACAAGTGGCGGGCGTAGACCGACTCTGGCCGCGTTGAACGAGGCGGATCCACTCGCTGGGCTCCCTGAGGACGACTTCAAACTGCTCTCGCAGGACGCTGAAGTTGCCGCGTGGATCGCGGGCAGTGTGCTGTTGCGCTTCTTTAACCCCCTGCCGCCTGGCCTGCTGGCGACCGTGGGGTTAGAACAGTTGCTGGCGGGCCGTATCGACACGTCCCTGCGGCCCCGAGTAGGCGAACCGTTCAGCAATCGTGACACGATCGCTGACGCCTACGGTGGTAACCGTGTCTTGGGCATCACCCCGCTGGCTGACAGCATCCTGACGGCCTACTCAGACGACAAAGGTCCCTACGCCGACAAGCAGATCGAGGGCACCGACTTCATCGCCTACACCGGCGATGGCCTCTCCGGCGACCAGCACATGCGCGGCGGCAACAAGTCCATGTTGCTCTACCAGGCAGAGCAGCGCGCTCTGCGCTACTGGCACAAACCCCACCGCGGACAGTGGGCCTTCGAATCCTGGGCCGTCATCGTCGAATGCCACCGCCGCTGGGGCCGCGGCGAGGACGGGAAAATGCGACGGGAGTTCGCCTGGGTCCTCGCACCCGTCGCCTCGCCCCTACGCCACACCTGGCCTCAGCATGTCCTCGACGCCCTCGCCGAAGACGACGGCCTCGTACACGACCACACGATCAATGCCCCCCTCGATGAAACAGAAGGCGCAGAGGTCCTCAGCGACCTCGATCGATACCGCCAACTCGCCGCGGCCGCCGGCCGAACGGCCTCGCGCCGCACACAGAGATCACGCCGGACCGAAGTAGACCGCTACTTCCGCTCACCCGCAGCACGCGAAGCAGTCATCATCCGCAGCGGCGGTACGTGCGAGAACCCCACCTGCCTCGGACACTCCACCGAACGCACAGACGCAGGCGCACCCATCCTTGAAGTCGATCACGTCAACGACCTCGGCAGAGGCGGCGCCGATATCCCGGAAATCATGATCGCGCTCTGCCCCAACTGCCACGCCCTCAAAACCCGCGGAAGCGACCGCCGCCGGCTCACGGCCGCACTCCTCCGCACCGCCCGCCAGCGCCATCAAGCCTTCTGCGACGGCACTTTTTGAGTTCTACCCACGCGCGAGCCGCACCGCGGCCTCCCCGTCACGACGGAGGACGGCGAGAGAGCCAGCCTCGTCCTGGACGATGTCGCCTGGAGCCCAGCATCACATTCGAAGCACGGCCGACGACGCATTACGAGTTGTCTGATCTTGGTCCGGGAGCGTCCGTGGACGTCCGCTTGGATCATCTCTTGCCAGGTCAGCGGGTGTCCCGGACGCCGGCGGACAAGCGCAAACGCTCCCGGAGTGAGCAGCAACTGAGACTGTCGTCCAAGACGACTCACCGGCCACCTCCCGCGGCCTTGAACCCGCAGCCGCTTCATCCCGAAGTAACTCGGGTGGGGACTCTGCCTTGGGTGGGTGTGCCCCTCAGCTGCGCTGATGGTCCGTAGGCGTCCGTGCTTGTTCGCCGCTGTGCGTCGACGTTGTCACGCAGTTAGACACTCACCGAGCCTAGAGATACATGCCAAGGGTGCGCTGGTTCTCGCCCAGCTCACCCGGGATGCCCCCCATGACAGCTGAGTCCCGGTACGCGGAGCCTGGTGAAGGGGAGTCTGACTGTTCCGGTGCCAAATTTGAATGCAGGCCGCTGCGCGCCTAGTGCAACGATGTGTTCCAGCCAAACAGAGGAAACCGGCCAAGCCTTGACTGCATATTCGCCTAACACCTTTGCCACAAGCACATTTACGAGATCATCGAAGCATCACGTGTGGCTCACATGGGGGTGGAAGTGTATAAAGCGGTCAATGTCGATGGCGGTGACTCGATCTTCCTGGTCGAAGTAACTCCCCTGGCCGTCGATAACTTTGACCAGTCGAAGATCCTCCGAGGGCGAGGCGCCCCCGAACAGGCTTTGACGAGCCTTCGTCAGGTGGGAGACGCCATCGTCCAAACCTGTGAGGACGTATCGGCGGCCATCCGCGAACGCTTCGCTGACTCAGCTCCGAACGAGTTGGAGGTGCGGTTCGGGGTATCACTGAGCGGTGAGGGGGGAGTTCCCCTAGTAGGCAAGGTGAAGGCTGATTCGACCTTCGAGGTGAAGGCGCGTTGGATCCGCTGAACACCCCAGCTCAGGGGTGGTTCATGTAGGCGCTACGAGTGAATCACCTGTACCAGTTGACGTGTATGGCCTGGTCAGGGGGAGAAACTAGTTGGTAACCTTCGCGCATGAGTAAGCCGGAGGATGGCAGCTGGATGGGTCTCACTGAGACAGAGCGAGCGCTTCTGGAGCTGATGTCGGCTGCCTTGGAGGCGGACGAGCGAGCTGCGCGCGAGCTGTGTAGACGGTGGATGCGAAAGCCGCCGACTGGCTCAGGTCATGCTGTCGCACTACGGGCAGAGTTGAGGGCCTTGCTCACAACGATGCCCGAGCGATCCCCCTTGCGTGGGGGTGCAGCATCAGACGTCGCCTGGACACCGCCGGCCACTGCTGATCTGCCACGAGATCCAGAGACCAATCAAGCGTTGCTACGCCTGGGCGAGATGGCTATCGGCGCTGGGCCTGTACTGGATGACGCTTGCAGAGCTCAAGTCGACAGGATCGTCGCCGAGCGACCACTTCGTGAGCGCCTAATGGAAGTGGGGCTGCAGCCCTCTCGCAGCGTCCTCCTGAGCGGTCCGCCGGGAGTGGGAAAGTCCATGACTGCTTCCTACATTGCTGAGCAGATGAAGCAGACCCTGGTTGTCGTGGACTTGGCATCTGTGATGTCAAGCTACCTGGGGCGGACTGGGCGCAATTTGAGGGCGGTCCTCGACTATGCGGCCGAAACAGAATGCGTTCTCTTTATAGATGAATTTGATGCGCTGGCTAAAAGGCGAGATGACAACACTGACGTTGGCGAACTGAAGAGACTGGTCAATGTCCTGCTGCTGGAGCTCGACCGTTGGCCTGCTGGCAGCTTTTTGATTGCCGCAACCAATCATCTGGATTTGGTGGATCCGGCTATCGCTAGACGCTTCGATGTGAAAATCGAACTGCCGATGCCAGACTACGAGCAACGGAGGGCTCTCCTGGCGCAAATTCCTGTCATCGCGAGCTCAAGCGTAGAGGCGGAATACACCTCTCTTCTTGCGCTCGCAACCGACGGGACATCGCATTCCGATATCGTAAAGCTTGTGAATGGCATTGCGCGCGAGGCAATTATTGAGGATGCGAATCTGGCATCTTTTGCTGAACGCATGGCAAACTATTCCATGTTCTCGCTGCGAAATCAGTCAAAAAGTGACACGGAAGTCCGCTCTCGAGTGATCCGCGTAGCGCATGATTCTCTCGGGTATTCACAGCGGAAGATTGCTCAAATCCTTGGAGTGAGTCATCCGACTGTAAGCCGCGTTCTAGCTGCGCGAGAAAAGTGACGACGGCGTAACAGAGAAACATCCTGGGGGGGAAATGAATCAGAAGTCGGGCGGGCGAATCCTCGTCGGAGGCGAGCAAATGTCCGAGATGGTTGACCGCGTGTCCGGTGGAGGCGATAAGTTCTATCCGTACTCTGTGGAAGAAACTAGGGAGATCCTTGGGCCTCAGGCGCGATCACTCCGAGATTCCGCAGTTAGGCTTGATTCCGCGCTGCGGGCGGATCACGTGGTCTTCGAGGCGACCCTGTTACCCAACTTCCTTGCCAATAGCTATTTCCCGGATCGTCTCGTCAAACTCTTGGGACTCACAGCCTTGGGATCCCGGCCGGCCACGGCTGACTTGACGCTGCGGAGCGGGACTACGCCGGATGTCCCAACCAAGTCTCTAATTGTTGCTGGTGACGACGCAAGCTTGAGTCGGCTGGCGAATATTCTTGAGGGTGGTGAACTAAACCGGGCAGAGAGGGCTGCAGCGGAAGAACTGCGCCAGTTCTCTGAGATACGCCTACCTCGTCGTGAAGAGGTTTTTCGCGGCGCTTCTGCGGATGTCGAAGACTCGGGCCACGCTCGTGCAGTCTATGAGGCGGTTCTTCACCCGGATCCAGACACTCCTGGCTCGGGCCGTCATCCGATTACTGCTCGACTTTTTCGTAAATTTGAAGAATATATTTCGAGTTTGGGTGGCGAGGTTGCAGCCACTCGCCGTGATGTCGTTGGTGGTTTGACCTTCGTCCCAGTATTCCTTCCCGAGGATCTGGCAGAACAGGCCGCTGCATTCAACCCGTTGCGCTCTATCCGGCGCATGCCGCGTATCCGTCCCGTACCCTCCTCGCCTCTTCGCTCGGCTCCCAGAGTTGGGCGACCCGCTCCTCCAGCGGCCGACCCTAACGCGCCGGAAGTCCTGATCTTCGATGCCGGGATTGAGGACGGCGGAGACTATTTTGCAGGTTCCGCGCAACAGGTGCACCTGACAAGTGAATCCCCGCAGTATGGCTGTATCGAGCACGGTAGCGCTGTCACTGGTGCCGTTCTCTACGGGAACGTTCAGCCAGGTCAAAGATTGCCGAAGCCGTCAGTCAGAGCTACCCATTACCGTTGCATCCCGGGCCCGCCTGATGATGGTACGGAGCTGTACTGGCTTCTGGATCAGATTCAGAAAAAGGTCGCTGAAAAAGACGCCATGATCGTGAACCTCAGTCTGGGTCCAGAGGTTACGGTTGACGACGGCGAGCCACATCGATGGACGGCTGTTCTCGACAGTTTGGCTTACGAGCGAGATATCCTTTTCGTAGTCGCGGTCGGGAACAACGGTGACTCAAGCGACGATCGCATAATGGTGCCCGCAGACATGGTAAATGGCCTGAGCGTGGGTGCATGCGATCGCCCATATCCAGAGGCTATGTGGTCTCGGGCCCCATACAGTGCCGTGGGCCCGGGACGCCCTGGGGCATTGATACAGCCGAGTGTTGTTGCTTTCGGCGGTGACGACCAACTGCCTTTCGCTAGGCTGAGGTCGGACGGAAGGATTTCGTTCGACTGCGGGACGAGCTATGCTGCGCCCGTGGTATCGCACGAGCTAGCCGTTTTGAGCAAAGAGCTTGGTGATCGGGCAAGTGCATCAGCGTTGAAGGCGTTTGCTGTCCACTTCGCAGAGTCGCATGCGGATCCCAACATCAACTCAGGACACGGAAGGCTCATAAGCGACCACGCTTCGGCTCTTTGGTGTGACAGCAATGAAGTGACTGCCATGTACCAAGCATCGGTCGAGCGTGACCAGATATTGGGATTCCAGCTTCCTGTCCCCGAGGGGCTGCAGCGGGGGAAGGTAAAGGTGAGGTGGACGCTTGCCTATGCGTCTCCCACCGATCCTACTGAGGCGGTTGAGTATACGGAGTCGGGTCTGGAGTTCACACTCCGGCCGCATGCCGCTGTCTACTCTTTCCGTGACCCGGAGGGTTCTTCTCGGCCCGTCAAGGTGAACATTCGCGATGAAGCCGAAAGGGCCGCGCAGCTGGAAGAAGACGGTTGGATCCGCAGCAAAAATCCAGTCTCTCGCTCCCAGAAAGTAGGGCCTAAAGCCTCCGAGGCAAGCAGACGGCGCGGCGGCAAGTGGGAAACAGTGATGCAGGGCCAGGACCGTCTCCAGGCGAGTAGCCTCTGGCTTCCCAGGCTGGACATCGAATACTTAACACGAACTGGTGGCGTACTCACTCGTGGCGCAGCGCCGGTGGACTTTACGCTCCTTGTGACCGTGACGTCGTTGTCTGGACTTCCGGTTTACCAGCTAGCGCAGGCGGAATTCAAAGTGCTCTCTGCGCTTCCTGTACCTATTACGGCTCAGGTGCGGACTTAGGCCTGAACTGATGCCCGCAGCCGCCGGGCGCGGTCAGCCGGGCGGAGACAGGAGGCGGGCCGCGCCGCAGAGGCGGCGCGCGCCAGCGCCGTGCGCGGGCCTTGAATGACCTAGGGAAAGTCTTATCCCGCTGGGATGAGTCGGAGCGCCTAGTCCAAGAGGCCGAGTTGAGTGTCGGGCCGGCAGAACGGGCACGCCTCGAGCCCGTCGGCCACAGCGGCGCGGGCTGCGGCGGCGGCTGCTGGCTGGGCGAGCCGGCTGGCCTGTCTGCAGTTGTCGAGGTGGACGCCGGAAGGCTGTGGTCCGGTCGGTGGTGGGCAGACGGTCGATCACGTACCCAGTCCGTTGCCTGCCGGTGGGTGCTTCGAGTGCTGGCCGCGCGGATGAGGGAAGCTGCCGCCTGCCCGGCGCCTGCTGCTCGGCTGCCGCGAGCGCTCGCTTGACGACCTCGTGCTGAAGCCGCAGGTAGATGCCGACAGTGTCGTTGTCGGCGAGCCGCTGTTCGAGGTGCGCGAGGATCGCGCGCAGGCGCACGGGATCCGGAGGCAACTCGCTCATGCGTTCGATTCAAGCATTTGAGCTGTCCCCCCGTCGACCCGACCGCCCCTGCCTGACCCGAGCGTGCCCCTTGGCCACTGCGTCGTTACAGCTGATTCCACCCTGAGCACCCCCGTGAGCAGCACCTGCCTGAGGGTTCGGGCCCAGCACGAAGGGTCCCGTCGCGAGACGGGGCCCTTGTTCAGCGGTAGCGGAGGGAATGGAACCTTCGGCGACTTTCGCCACACTCGCTTTCGAGGTCTGTTGGTGCTGGTCAGGGTGTGATTCGCAGCCGTTCAGCCTCGTTCATTCCCGTGCTCTCGCCCGCCGCGTGAACCGCTTACGCCGAGGTCCACGCGCATGGCCTCCCGCATGGACCTCAAATGGGGCCACAGATCCTTCAGCAAACGCTTGGCCAGCTCGATGGTGTCGTCTGGCTGAGGGACGCCGCAGTCGATGCGTCGCAGCAACCCGTAGAGGACGCTGATCTTGTCGTTCACGGTGCGCGCCTCAGCAAGGACACTGTCCGAGACCAGCATCTGCGCCTCGTCGTACTGGACCCGATGGGCGTCCATCGCGGTGGCGGCCCTCTCGCGGATCTCGTCCGTCAAGCTCCGGTTCGCCATGGCCTGGACGTAGTCGGCCAGTGCGTAACGGCACGTGCGTGCTCGGCTGTTGACGCCGATGTAGCAGTTGCGGAGGTTGTCATGGTGCTGGCGTTCCCCTTCCCAGCGCAGCGCCCGGTGGCCGGCGCGTTGGGCCAGGTAACCCGATGTCACGGTTCCGCCGACACCTGCGATACCGACCACGAGAGTGGCTAGGGCTGCGTCCATCGACCCAGTACAACAAGCGAGCCCGCCCTCGTCGGCACGGCTTGCGCGTCCTCGACGGTCCATCACACAGTGCGCGTAGTGGGTGCCGTCATAAGGCCCTGTGTACGCGCGGGCGTGGCACCAACCTCATGAGACGGCACACCTAGGACGCTCACAGTGGCCAACTCACTCGCTCACAACGGCCCCGGTGAGCTGCCCCAGTGCTGTTTTGTGGGAACTGAGACGGAGCATCGCGGGGGCTGACCTGCGCCCAAGGTCCGTAGAGAGTCAGGGGCGGGAAGCCTCCATGGCCGCGATCACGTCCACAGCGTCACCCGCGTAGAGGAGGTGCGGTTCGTCCGCCTGAGGGGGGATGAACCGGCTCCGGTACCGCTGGAGGTCGCTCTCTGAGAAGTAGATCGAATTCGGATCGTCCGCGTGGAATTCGTTCCGCTTGCTGACCCTTGCCCAGAGTTCGTCATGACTGGCCGCGAGATAGACCAGTACGGGGGTGGCTCCGGCGTCGGTGGCGATGGCTCGCCACTTGGCCCGATCCTCCGGAGTCCAAAAGCCGTGGTCAACGACAACATCGTGGCCGGCCTTGAGCTGCTCCCTGAGCTCGACTGCCACGTCTTCGAGCACCGGACGTTCAAGGGTGGGAAAGACGCCTCGGGGAAAGTCCACCCCGTAGACGCCGTGCCGGCGGTACATCTCTTCGTCTGGGCACAGACGGACGAACCCGCGATCCGTGAGCGAGCGGGAGAGCGTGGTCTTGCCGGAGCCGGGGAGCCCGGCCATCAGGACGCAGAACGGTGGACGTGGTGGCATCGGTCTCGCCATGGTCTGGGAGATGGCAGCCATCTCCGCTTCCCCTTCGAGCGTGATTGTGCCAGCCCTGCGGGCGGCAAGCAGTGACCCTAGGCGGTCTTCGAGCACGTTCGTGAGCGTGTCATCCATGACCGTCATGGGGTGACCTCCGATTCCGTGCGCCATGTCCGGCCAGGGCCGCCAAGGTCCACGCCGTACTCCACGATGTTCCCCTCGCTGTCCACGAACTTTGCCGTCATGACGACCACTGGATCGGTCGGTGGGTGTTCGGGGTCCAGCTCCAAGAGCTGTGTGTACTCCGGCGTCAGCAGTCGGGCTGAGGCTGTGTCGATGCGGTGGCTGATGGGGTGGCCGGTTGCTTGGGCGATGAGCTGGAGCGAGGTACCTCCGGTCAGGCGCTCGCTTGCCGCTAGCTGGGGGATCAGCTTCCCGTATCGAGCGGGAATCCATGACGTGCTGTGGGCAACGATGCCGTGCCGGTCTCGGTAGACCCGGCTTCGGCGGATCACGTCGGAGCCGGGCTGAATGTCCAGCGCCTGGGCTACTTCGGCGGGCGCGGGCACCACAGCCGCTTTGTGTGAGTCGGACCTTTCGCCTGCTCCCCAGCTAGACCCGGTGCGGCGCCCCCGGTCCTGACGCTGGGAACCCGAAGACATCGGAGCCGGCTGGTCCAGGACCTCCGTCCCGATCCCGTGGATCCCCCGCACAAGTCCCTCGTTGCGCAGCTTGCGCAGGGCCTTTTCAGCGGTAGCGGTGCTCACTTTCCACTCTTCCGCGAGGTTCTTGATGCTCGGCAAGAGTGTTCCTGGCTCCAGCTGACCAGACGTAATCAGCTCCGTGTAGTGGGCGGCAATCTTCGCGTACGGCGCCCGATTGTCGGCCTGGCCTGCCATATCGCCTGCTCCCTCGTGTCACTTCCCTGAGGTTCCCTACCTTACCGCTTGACACCGCATGGAACCCTAGGGAACCTTAGGGATGTGCCCGGCCGGTCGGTTCGACGGATCACCGGGTGCTGGATCTCGACGCGCCTGGTCGAGGTCAAGGGGCCCGGGACAGAGCGGGCCGAGGGCACCGGACAGTCGTCTGTTTCAGGCGATCCCTTGTCAGTCCGGATGGCAGACCGAAAGGTCTGGTCTCTGCCTGCAACGGGGCCCGAGCGAGCTGTTCCTTGATCCGGCAGTCGCGTCCCCGAAAGAGACCACCCATCCACCGCAGTTCCCTGCGGCCGGTTGCCTCCGCTGCTCGTCTCGTACGAGCAGTGCTGAGGGGAGCCGGATTTCCGACTTCAACGGCGTGCGCCCCCGGAGTTGCAGCTCCGGGGGCGCTGTTCGGGCCGTTCCACCTGTGAAAGGAACACGACCCAATGAGCCATATCGTCACTGTTCAGGATGCTGTTACCGCCTTCGCGGAGTGGTGTGAGCCGACCGGTGCGGAGCTGGATGCGATCGAGTGCGAGATGCCGGTCATCCTCGCCGACATCGAGCTGCTGGATGCGCATATCGCCACTCTCGACCGCACCCCGACCGAGCTGGACGAGCGCCGGTTGCGCCGGGCCCGCCGCCGGGCGATGGCCGCGCGGGTGGAGCTGGCCAACCTGTCGGCCACGGCCGCGGGGGTCGGGGCGTGATGGTGCAAACGTTCACGGCGCAGATGTCCGTGTTCAGGGGCCGGTGGCGCCTGTACGTTGTCCTGCTGAACACCACCGCCCCGTGGCCGGAGCACGGCTTCGATCGGGCCGTGCCGGTGCCGACGTTCACGGAGCGCGCGGAAGCGCTCAGCGTGCTCGGCTTCGAGCCGGTACCGGACGCCGAGTGGGAGTGGACGGAGTACAGCGCCGACCCCGATGACCCTGCCTCTGCGGTGACTCTGCTCGCCGCGATCCGGGTGCGTTCATGGACGGGGGCGGGTGCGTGAACGCCGTTCAGATCCGTTCAGCCGAGCGCGCCCTGTCGGCCGGCACATGGCTGATCGTCGCGGGCGCGATGCTGTATTCGATCCTCACCGTCACCCCCCTCGCCGCCGCCCACACCCCGGAGAAGTGGGACTGGACCGCGCCGATCCTGCCGCTGGTCGTCGATGCCGCCGTTGTGATCGTCGTACGGCTGGATGCGGTGCTGGCCCGGCTCGGGGGGCATGGCGGCCGATGGCCGATCGTGCTGCGCTGGATGACCGGCTGCATGACCCTGGCCCTGAACGTCGCGGACTCCGCCCTGCACAACGACTGGGTGGGCGTAGCCGTGCACGCGGTCGCCCCGCTCCTGCTGATCGTCACCGCCGAAACCGGCCTGGCCTACCGGCGCGCCATCGTTGCCGCGGTCACCGCGCTGGAGGAGCGACAGCGAGCGGAGCGGGAAGCCCGCGAGCAGGCCGCCGCCGAACGGCGCGAGGCTGCCGCCCGCACGGCTCGCGAGGAGCGCGAGCACGCCGCACTGCTGGCGCGTGAACAGCGTGAGCACGAAGCCCGTCTGGCCCGTGAGCAAGCCGAACGCGAAGAGCGGGCCCACCGGGAGGAGCGCGAGCGCACCGAAGCCCGGGAACGGGCCGAACAGGCCGAGCGTGAACGCCGTGAGCGCGAGCGTGAACAGCTTCGGCTGGAGCATGAACGCCGCGAGCGGGAAGAGGTTGCCCGTCGCGAGCGGGAGCGGCAAGAGCGCATTGAGCGTGAACGCCGTGAACGGGCCGAGCGCGATCAGCGGGCCGAGCGTGAACGCGCTGCCCTGCTGGCTGCCGGACCTGCGATCGAGAAGTTCTCCGAGGAGCGGGCGCGCGCGACCATCCAGGCTGCGTTCGGGGCCGGGCTCGCGGTGCGGGCGGCTGCCGAGTTGTGCGGCTGGTCGGTTGGCTGGGTCTCCACCCGCTACCAGGAACTCCGCGACGCCAGCCACACCGCCAACGCAGACGCGCTGGCTGAGGCGGTGGTCTGATGCCGACCGCGTATGCGAAGTGCTTCGACCCGAACGGGGCCCGCTACGGCATACCGACCTACCCGTGGCGCATGGCCCCTGACGGCTATGCCACCCGCCGGCAGCTCCGCGCTCGGGGCTTACGGCCGGGCGGTCAGCCGGTTGCTGCTCAGCTCATGATCATCAACAGCAGGCGTGGCATGCCCCGCGTCGCCTACCTCTACCGCGAGGAGCTGGCCAAGCCGGTCCGGCCGATGACGTCCCGCAAGTGGGGCGCCCTCGCGCTGGCGATGCTTGCCCGCCGCACGTGCCCGAGCTGCCGACTCGACGTCGGCTACTGCATTCCCACCTCAAACGGCATCTGTGGCCTGTGCCTGGCCGCCGAAGAACAGCGCGCCGCCTGATCGCCCCCCTTCAACTTCCCTGGGAGTTCGCTGTGTCCAGCCGTACCCGTGCCCGCGGCGCCAAGGCCGCGGGTGTCCACACCGTCCGTATCCCGCGGCAGCGTGGCCGCCGCGGCGCGCAGCCGTTCATCGTCGTCGTCCCCGAGCAGCCCTCCCTGACCCGGGAGGCGTTCGGGTTCGTGGGGCGGATGCTGTGGCGCTTCCGTCATGCCCTCGCTCCGACTGGCTTCGCCCTGCTGGCCCTGGCCGTGACCGCGATCCTGCACGCGATCGCCTGGTGGTCCGGTCTCCTGCTGGCTCCCGTCGCCGCGGGCCCGGTGGCGTGGCTGGGCTTCCTGCAGGTCCGCCGGCCGCGGGGCGGCAGCACGCTGCGCTGGCGTATCACCGCCGTCGTGACCGCCACCTTCGCGCTGGGCTGGATGGCGCTCGCCGCCGGCTTCGGACCGCTGGCCGGGCCGCTGGAGCAGATCTGGCTGGTGGGCTGGCTCGTCGCGCAGGCCGCATGGCTGTTCGTCCGCCGCTCGCTCTGACCCGAAAGGAAAACCATCTGATGGCGAACACGAAGGCCACCCCCGCCGCGGGAGCCAATGGCTCGCAGGCCAAGAGCACGGCGAACAGCAAGACCTGGTTCGCCCCGGGCTTGACCGTCAACGTCAACGCCAGCAAGACCAACAACGGCGTACCCGCCGCTAGGAACGGCGGTAACGGCTCCAGCCAGGGGCTGTTGCCGGCACCGGAGTTCACGACACCGGCGCAGCTTCGCGAGTACTGCAACAGCCTGCGGGCGGCTGCGGTGACGCTGTCCTTCGAGGTGTCCATGGGGGCCGAGATCCTCAAGGCCGTCCTTGCCGCCGTACCCGACCCGGAAGGCCGCCCGCTGGGCTCGCGCCTGCGCGCCGCGAAGGTGGCCCGCAAGATGCAGAAGTCCTCCGACGCGCTGCGGGATGCGGCGAAGAACGCGGCGGCCTGCTACTCGGCCTTCCAGCAGGAATACAAGGAAGAGATCAACCGTGTCCGTCACCGCGCCCGCAGGCCGCAGCAGCCGGTCATGAACTGGGCCCAGCAGTAAGGAGGCTGATCCATGGCAGAACGTGACGCACAACGGCAGCTTGCCGAGCTGCTCGAAGCCCAGCTCCAGGGCGGCTCCGATGCCGGAGGTGTGGGCAAGTACCTGCTGCACCGGGCCAAGCCCCACCTTCCCCCGTGGCTCGGCTGGATCGGCACCGGCGTGGCAGGTGCCCTGGGGCACTGGCGGTGGGCCGACAGCGCTCCCGCCGGTGTCGGCCTCACCCTCGCCTCGGTAGCCCTGACTGGGGCCACCTGGTGGGCGGGCAAGTCGACCAGCCAGCAGCGACGCCTGCACTCCGCCATCACCGTGGCTGCAGGCTCCGCCTGGCTGACCGCCGCCTGCCTCGCCGGCCCGACTACCGGGCCCGTCGACGACCTGTACCTGATGGGCGGGCCGGCACTCGCCCTGTCGTGGAACATCCGCATGGTCCTGCGCCACAGCGCCGACGCCACCAGCGGCGAAGGCTCCGACAAAGGCCTGCTGGAGAAGGTCGGACTGGCCCGGGCCCAGCTCGGTGCGGCGAAGGTCGAGCCGAACCGGGTCACCGCGCCGCTCGCGGTCGAGGCAGGGGAACAGACCAACGACGACGTGACCAAGAGCCTGGGACGGATCGCATCCGCCCTGGACCTGCCCACCTCCGCGGTCCGCTACAACCCCGACCCCGGCTCCTCCCGGCGCGGTGAGCTGGTGATCGTGCCGGAAGACATGCTGGCCGAGGTGGTGGAGTGGGAGGGCCCGTCCAATGTGGGCGGCTCGATCGCCGAACCGCTGGTGATCGGCCGCTACGACGACGGCTCGCCGCTGGTGATGTGGCTGCCGGGTGACCCGGAGGCAGGTCGGAACTCCACACACGGACTGATCGCGGGCGGCACGGGCTCCGGCAAGGGCGACGCAGCGCTGAACCTGCTTACGGAGATCCTGTCTCGCCGGGACGTGATCGTGTGGTTCTCCGACCCCAAGGCGTTCCAGGACTTCGCGCCGCTGCGGCCCGGCATGGACTGGGCCGTGGAGGGTGGAACACCGACTGAGGTCATGGTGGCCGCGGTCGAGGTTGCGATCCCGGCGCGCACGCGCTGGCTGGGTGTCCACAGCTACCGGCAGTGGGTGCCCGCGGCTGCCGAGCAGCAGAACGACCCGGAGCACACCTGCCGCCCCGACGGCCGGCCGTGCGGCTGCCCGGGAATGCCGTTCCTGGTCACCTGGTTCGAGGAAGCCGCCAACACCCTGCGCGTGATGGGGGAAGACGCGTTCACCGGCATCGCGCAGGAAGCCCGCTCCGCGGGCATCGCCGTGATCGTCTCGCTCCAGCGGCCCTCCTACGACCAGATGTCCACTTCCACCCGCGCATCCCTGCCGTCCGTGATCGCGCTGGGCTGCGATGCCCGGGACGAGGGGTTCGTGCTGCCGGACGAGGTCCTGGCCGCGGGCGCGCACCCTGGAGCGTGGGGCAACCGGCGGCCCGGCTACTGCTACGTCGTCTCACCCGGCATCCCCGAGGACCGGTACGCGTCCCCGGGCCGCACGCAGCGGTTTACCCAGCGGGCCGTGCCCGTCATGGAGCTGCTGGCCCAGTGGGCACAGCGCAACGGCGCCACAACCGACCCCGTCACCGCCGGCGCCGCCTCCAGCGTCGCTGGGAACGCCTACACCGGCCGGGCCGCGGTCGGTGCCCAGCAGCCCAGGACGCTGCGCGCGGTCCAGGAGGAGGACGGCATGGACGACGGTGGCCCGCTGATCGACCCCGAGGACGCCGGCATCAACCCCGAAGTCGAACTCCCCGCTATCGAGGACGGCGACGACACCCCGATCTTCGGGCAGGAGAGCGGCCGCAAGCCCTCCCCGCAGGAGGCCCGGCAGTTGTTTGCGCGGGCGCTGGAGGAGTTCGAGTCCGACGGGCAGATGATCGTCGGGCCGAAGGACTTCATGGACTGGTGCCAGCGCCACAACCTGTCCCGCCCGTGGGTGTCGGAGCGGCTGAAGGAAGCCGCTCTGGACGGCCGTCTGGAGCCGACGAACGCTACCGGCAGGTGGCGGATCGTCCCCGCCCTGACGGCCGCCTGACACCTGACACCGTCACGCCCGCCTGACACCCAAAACCCTAGGCAAACCCGCTGTCAGAAACGCGTGACGCCCCCCGTCTGACACCCCTGACACCCGCCTGACACCCATTCGCGGGCCCGCCCACGCATGCGCTCGCGCGGGCCCGCGCCTCACCCGGAGGAATGTGTCATGACCCACCCCGAGCACACCCCCGGCCCGGTCCACTCCAACCCTCGCCTGACCGACGCCGAAGCAACCGCCGAAGCCCGGCGGATCATCGAAGAGGCCTACCGGCCCCTGCCCCAGCAACCCACCTCCTACCGCGACACCAGCCCCCTGCCCGCCTACGGCAGCACGCCCCCGGTTCTCCAGCCGGACCGCCGGATCATCCCCGCATGGGCCGCCGGCACCGCCGTGGCCGGCATCGGCGTCGGCGCCGCGTGCGTCGGCGGCGGGTGCGGATTCTGGCTCGCCTGCCAGGGATTCGCCGCCGTCTCCCTCACCAGCGTCCTGTTCGTCACCCTGCCCATCGCCGCCGCGGCCGCCGTCGTCACCGCCATCGGATCGGCCCTGCGCTCCCTCAAGACCGTCCACACCGAACACCACCACCACTACACCGGCCCGGTCCTGCAGGAGAACACCTCCCTGACCACCCACACCCGGGGCCTGATCGCCCGCACCCGCAACGAACTCCACAGCTGACAGGAGCTCTCATGTTCGCGATCCGCATCGTCTGCGACCCCGCCGACGCCGACAGCATTACGACCGCTCTTGGTCGCCAATTCGTGACGGGCACCGTCCGGCAGCACCCGGCGCGAGACGGCCACAACGTCCGCCTGTACCTCACCGCCGAAGAGCGCCACAGCCACACCAGCAGCCCCGCGGGCGAGGTGGATGGCATGACGCTCTGGCCCTGGTACCTGCCCGCCGACCGCTAGCTACGCCAAGGGCGGCCCCCACCTCTCGCCAAAGAACGCGGGGCCGCCCTTGTCCACCTGCCATCCAAATGACCTGTGGAGGTCTCCCAGCATGACCCAACCCGCACCGCTCCGGCGAGTGCCCGACTTACCGCCGACGATTCCCAGCGCCGACCTGCAGTGTCTGCCGCTGCTCGCGTCCGCCCTCACAGCAGCCGAACGCGGTTGGCCCGTCATCCCGCTCCACCCCCGCAGTAAGCGCCCGGCGGGGCACGCCGAACACGCCTGCCCCGGCACTGGGCGGTGCGCTGACAGGCACCGCACTCCGGAGGAGCGCGCCACCACCGACCCGGAACTGATCCATGCCGCGTGGGCTCACCGGCCCTACAACGTCGGGATCGCGACCGGCCCGGCCGGGCTGCTCGTCATCGACCTGGACCCGGTCAAGGCAGAAGAGCCAGAAGGAGCGCCTGACGGCGCGACTTCCTTGCAAGCGCTCTGCGAGCGCGCCGGGCAGGTGCTCCCGGACACCTACCGGGTGCGGACCGCGCGCGGTGAACACCTCTACTTCATCGCCCCCACCGGGATGCGGCTGAAGTGCAGCGCGAACCGTCTCGGACCGCACATCGACACCCGCGCATGGGGCGGATACGTCGTCGCCCCCTGCAGCACCACCCCCGACGGCACCTACCAAGTCGCCCACGACGCCCCCGTAGCCGAACTGCCCTCATGGCTCGCCACGTTGCTCGTGGAGCCGGACAGGTCCACTCCGGTGCCCGTCCGGGTCCACGACGGCACCCGCGCCGCCAGGACCGCCCTGGAACGCGAGTGTGCCGTCATTGCCGCCGCGACCGAGGGCGGGCCGAACGGGCGGAACAACACCCTGCACGAGAGCGCATGCAAGGTGGCCCGGTTCGTGGCGTGGGGCGACATTCCCCGGCACGTGGTGGAGCAGGCAATCCAGGGGGCGGGGGAGGCTACGGGACTGCCGCCGGCCGAGTGCCGCACCACCATCCGCAGCGCCCTGGACTGGGTCATGGCCCATGCCACACCACGGGAGGCGGCATGACAGCGCCGACTCCCCCCGCCCTGGATTGCCCTACCAACACCCCGAACAGGCTGCACGCCGCTCCACAGCCTGTGGACGCTGCGGCCGTGGGCGAACCGAAGGGCGTCGCCGAAGGCGTCCCCATTGCTGTTCGCCCTGACCCGTGCAGGGACGACGGGCGCCGCCCCGTGGCCTGGCTCCACATCACCGCGCCGCCGTCCTGGAGCGTCACCCCCTCCGCCCGCTCCTGGTGTACCTGCGGCTACGAGCGACAGGCCATCGGCCGCGCCGCCGTCCTGCAACTGATCACCGCTCACGGAGAACACCGCACCGCATGCCGACTGTTGAACCACGGCCAAGAAGGAAGGAGGGCGTCGTGAAGCCGGAGATCCGGCACGTGGTGATGATGAGTGGCGGGATCGGCTCGTGGGCCACTGCCAAGCGCGTCGTCGACGAACACGGTCCCGAGCAAGTCGTGTTGTTGTTCGCGGACACCAAGGTCGAAGATGCGGACCTGTACCGGTTCCTGGACGATGCCGCGGCTAGCCTCAAGGCCCGCTTAGTCAAGATTGCCGACGGTCGCACCCCGTGGGAGGTCTTCAGGGACCGCCGGATCATCGGCAACAGTCGCATCGCCCCGTGCAGCCAGTACCTGAAGCAGATCCCCTGCCGGCAGTGGTTGGAGGCCAACACCGACCCGGCGACCTGCGCTGTCTATGTCGGCATCGACTGGTCGGAGACCCACCGGCTCCCCGCAATCCAGGCGGCCTATCAGCCGTGGACAGCGCTCGCCCCGCTGTGTGAGCCACCGTATCTCGACAAGGAAGACCTCCTGCGCGGCGCCGCCGCGCGCGGCCTCAAACCCCCGCGGCTCTATGCGCAGGGCTTCCCGCACAACAACTGTGGCGGTGCCTGTGTCCGGGGCGGACAGGCCCAATGGGCGCTGCTGCACGCCACCAACCCCGCCCGCTACGCCGATGAGGAACGCCAGGAGAACGCACTGCGCGCCCACCTGGGCAAAGACGTGGCGATCCTGCGCGACCGCATCGATGGCGTCTCCATTCCCCTGCCCTTGACCGTGCTGCGCTCGCGGATCACCGGCCAGCAGATAGACGCCGAGGACTGGGGCGGCTGCGGCTGTTTCACCGAGCCCACCCCCCCCGCATCCCAAGGAGGCGATCAACCCATGACCGCACAACCGGTCGACAGCAGCGACGATCTGTGGGCCGGTCTAGCGGCCGACCTTGAACCGCCCACCGGCCCCCTGGTGCCGATTTGGGACGAGCCTGTTCCCCTCCGCGCCCGTCCGCCGCTCCCGGACTTCCCCGTGGATGTCCTGCCCGCCTGGTTGGGTGGCATGGTGCGTGGTGTCGCCGAGGAGACCCAGACCCCGGCGGACCTCGCCGGATGCCTGGCTCTGGCGGTTCTCGCTACCGCCGCCGGTGGGCGGGTCAAGGTGTGCGTACGCGGTCACTGGCGTGAGCCGGTGAACATCTACACCGCCATCGCCTTGCCTCCCGGCAACCGCAAGTCCGCCGTATTCGACCTCATGGTTCAACCGCTGCTCGATGCGGAGAAGGCCCTGATCGAACTCTCCGGGCCCGTGAGGGCGGAGGCGGAGACCCTGGCGAGGCTGGCCAAGTCAGCAGCCGAGAAGGCCGCCGGCAAGGCGGCCAACGCGGAGCCCGAATATCGCGACACCCTGACCGCCGAAGCCGTCCAACTGGCCCAGGACGCCGACAAGATGCGGGTTCCCGCCGAACCGCAACTCGTCGCGGACGACGTGACGCCGGAAAACGTCGGGACTCTCCTGGACGAGCAGGGCGGGCGCATCTCCTGCCTGAGCGCCGAAGGGGAGCTGTTCGACATCATCGCCGGCCGCTACACCGGTAAGCCCAACATGGGGATGTTCCTCAAGGGCCACGCGGGAGACATGCTCCGGGTCAACCGGCAGGGGCGCAGTGCCCAGCACGTCGACTCCCCGGCGGTCACGATCGGCCTTGCGGTGCAGCCGGAAGTCCTGGACGCGCTCAGCCGTATCGACGGGGCTGACGGGCGCGGGCTCCTCGCCCGGTTCCTTTACTCCAAGCCCCTGTCCCTGGTCGGCTCCCGCAGCCTGACCCCCGCCCTGCTGGACGAGCAGGTGGCCGCCACCTACGCCAAGCACCTGGCGGGTCTGACGCTCGCCCTGGCGGACTGGACCGACCCCGCCCTCATCCAGCTCACCCCCGAAGCCGACGCGGTCCTGCTGGCCTTCCAGAAGGTCACCGAGTCGCGTCTCGGTCCAGACGGGAGTTTCGCACCGATCGTGAAATGGGCGTCCAAGCGGGACGGCGCCGTAGCCCGCATCGCCGGACTCCTACACCTCGCCGCCCACCCCGAGGACGGGTGGCACAAGCCCATCGAGGCGTCCATCATGGCCGCCGCCACCGAGCTGGGGGTCTACTTCACCGCGCACGCCCTGGACGTGTTCAGCGTCATGAGCGCCGACCCCGCGCACGATTCCGCGGTGACCGTCCTCGCGCAGCTCGTCTCCAGCAACCCCGCGCAGTTCACCAAGCGCGAGCTATTCCGGATGCTGCGCCGGGCAGAGTTCCCCGCCATCGGTGACCTGGACCCCGCCCTTGCCCTGCTCGAAGAACACGGCTGGATCCGCCAGCAACCGCCGCCTCCGCGCACCGGTCGCGGCGGCCGGCCGCCCTCGCCTCGCTACGAGACCCACCCGCGCATCGCACGCGGAGCCTGACACAACCCCCAGACCGCTGACAGAACTGACACAACCCCCCACCCAAGCCGTTGACCTGCACGAACGACCATGATCGCGGTTTTGACAGAACTGAATCAAAACTCGACAGAACCCCCGGCAGCGCCGTCGGGAGTCCTGTGACAGAACCTCCCCCGGCGAGGTTCTGTCAGCAATTAATTCAGTTCTGTCAAAGATCCAAAACGCATTAAAACCGCAGTTCAGCGGCTTGCAGGCGAGGTTCTGTCAATTCTGTCACCGGATCCCGCTTCCTCGTGAGGAGTCACCGCCACATGAGCGCTCCGCGACTGGAACCCCCGGCACTTCCCCCTGTCTACCTCCCCAGCGACATCGCCAAGGCCCTGCACTGCTCGGAGTGGTGGGTGAAGGAACAAGCTCGCAGGGGACGCATCCCCTTCACCAAGCCCGCAGGGAGCTACCGGTTCACAGCCGAGCACTTCGCCGAGATCATGCGCATCTTCGAGAGCCGCCCCGCCGAAAGCCATGACGCTCCTGTGCCAGCAAAACAAGCACCACGGCGCAGGTCGACCACAACGGCGGCATCCGTCACCTCCCTGCAAGCAAGGACGCCACGCAGGGCGCAAGGCGGCCAACCGCACTCCAGCGCAGCCTAATTCCGTGTGCCGCCCGGCTCTTCAGCCGGGCGGCACACCCGTTCACAGGAGAACAAGGTGGGTTATGCCGAGAGTCTCGGCAGCTACTGGCGCGGCCGGTACAAGCTCGCGCCAGGCAAGTACGCCACTGTCCGCGATGCCGATGGCGATGCCATCCGCTTCCGGACCAAGGCCGCGGCAAAGAAGGCAGCTGACGCCGAAGAAGCGAAGCTGTTGGCCGGCACGAAGAAGGCGCCTCGTGAGCGGATCACCTTCGGTGCCTACGTCAACCGCTGGTATGCCGCACAGGACTTGGCGGCATCCACCATGCAGAACTACCGGCGGCACATCGAAGAGCATTTGCTCCCCGCATTCGAGGACTCCGCCGTTGCCGACATCCTGAGCACCGACATTGCCGCGTGGGAGAAGCATGAACGCGCGGTGCCCTATGCGGCATCCAGCATCAAGACGTGGCGGGCAACTCTGCACCTGATCCTTGCCGACGCTGTTGACGAGGGGCTACGCGACTCCAATCCGGCAACCAAGCGCCGTGGACGAGGGAAACGTGCTGGCCGCTCACGTAACCGTGGCCCGGAGAAGGCGGTCACGACCGCACTCGGCATCCTGCTGCTCGCCGAGAGAATGGCGCTGCTGTCCGGCCGCGACGACGAGTTTGTTGCCGGCATCGTCAAGGGCTACACCGGCATGCGCTGGGGCGAAATCGTTGGTCTTGAACCCGAGTTCGTCCGACCGAAGACCATCCGCGTAGAGTGGCAGCTCTACGAACTGGACACGGGCGAATTGCATCGCTGCCCGCCCAAGGACGACTCCTACCGGAACATCGACACTCCGGGCTTCCTCGCCTCGCTGCTTGCCGGCCACGTCGCCCGGACGAGACCGAAGCCTTGCGAATGCCACGGACTGGCCTACGTCTTCCGCGGCCATGGAACCGCCAACGGGTCCGTAAGCCGCCCCGGGACGAAGCTAGTCGACGTGGCACGCCGCTGCGGCGTATCGACCGGCACCGTCTCCAACGTCCTCAACCGCCCTGATGCTGTGGCGGAGCTGACTCGCCTGAAGGTACTGGAAGCCATCAGTGATCTCGGGTACATCCGCAACGCCGCATCGGGGGAGTTGGCTGCTCACTGGCGGCGCTCCGGTTTCGCCACGTGGCTCTTTCGACCAGCCGCGACAGGGCGGTATCCCGGGCGAGGCAGTCAGGAAGAGCGGCCAGTGCCTGTCGTTGCTGAGCCGTGGCCTGGCATCCCTGCACGCGGGCGAGGAGCCTCCAAGCGCGCTGAGGTGTGCTGGGTGCCGATCGCCCCGGGGCTTACTCCGCACGGGTTGCGCCACACTCACAAGACCCTGATGAGGGAAGTGGGGACCCCGCCAAAGCTCATGGACGAACGCATGGGCCACGAGGACGGCTCCGTCCAGTCGCGCTATGACCACATCACGCCAGGGATGCGGCAGGCGCTCATGACCGCGCTCACCGGGATGTGGGAGGAAGCGCTAGACGCGCGCCGAATGATGAGCCTCGGCTCGCCCGTGGCTGCTCTGGATGCGCTGCTGAAAGCTCGCTAGCAGGGCGTTGGTCTGGAGGCAGATTCCAAGATCTTCTCCAGGATTTCTCCAGAGAGCCCCTGGAGAACGAGGCAGGCCCGGTGCTGATTTCTCAGCACCGGGCCTGACCTGGTGTTTCACTGTCGGGGTGGCGGGATTTGAACCCACGACCTCTTCGTCCCGAACGAAGCGCGCTGCCAAGCTGCGCCACACCCCGATGTCGCTGCTTGCCGCGGCGACGACGTTTACTTTAGCCCACCGGTGGCTGGAGACGAAATCCGGTTTAGACGCGGCGTCGGACCGGGGTCGGGCGGACGTGGTCCAGGGCGATCAGGAGCACCGCCAGGGCGTATGTCGCGAGGCCTATGAGGAGGGCGTTCGCCAGGGTGCTGCGGTAACCGTGGGCGTCGACGTCCAGGAACGGGTAGAGGTAGCGGGCGGGCGTGGATGGGGGGAGGAGGGCTGCCCGGATGAAAGAGAAGGCCAGGTAGGCCAGGGGGTAGAGGAGCCAGGCCGCTGCCTGGCGGAGGTGCAGGCGGGCGGCCGGGGTGAGGAAGAGCCAGTCCAGGAGCGCCGCCAGCGGGACCACCGTGTGGAGGATCTGGAGGGTCGCCCACTGGGCGTGCCAGCGTACGGGTGGTGCCGTCGCGTCCGTCATGAGGAACGGGGGCGTCGTGTGTGACAGGAGCAGGTGGTAGACCAGCGCCGTCACCAGTGCGTAGAGGAGTGTGGCGCCGGTCACCGACGACGGCAGGGGGCGTCGGGCGCGCCAGGCCCTGGATGCCGACAGGAGCATGACCACGGTCAGCAGGATGTTGGTCTGGATACTGAAGTAGCTCAGGGTCCGGGCCGGGGTGCCCAGGAGGAGCTCCAGGGTGACGCCGGCAGCCGCCGCGAAGGCGATCAGAACGCGGAACATCGCTGCCAGGGGGCGGCGGGTCGGGGCCACCACCGCTGTGGCCGGGACCGGGGCGTGCAGCAGGAGGGGCGGGCCCGGGACCGCGGGCAGGTCCGGGATGTCCCTGGGTATCGGGGCGGTCATGCCCTCACGCTAGGCAAGGGGGGTGAATGGGGCGATCCGGGTTGGTCCGGGCGGGTTAATGCCCATCCTGGGGCCGGCGCAGGCCGCCCGGCTACCCCGACCGCGCTGACACCGGTTCCTGCGGCGGCCTCAGTCCCCAGGTGGGCCGACCGCGCTGACACCGGTTCCTGTGGCCGCCTCAGCCCCAGGTGGGCCGACGGACCGCCCTGACACCGGTGCTTACTGCCGCCTCAGCCCCAGGCGCCCCACCCCTCACAGCCCCCGCTTCCTACTCCCGCCCCACCAACGTCAGCAACGTCGCCTCCGGCGGGCACGCGAACCGTACCGGGGTGTAGCGGTTGGTGCCGCAGCCCGCCGAGACGTGGAGGTAGGACGTACGGCCCTCAGCCGTGTGCGTGGAGAGGCCCTTCACGCGGTCCGTGTCCAGGTCGCAGTTGGTGACCAGGGCGCCGTAGAAGGGGATGCACAGCTGGCCGCCGTGGGTGTGGCCGGCCAGGACCAGGGGGTAGCCGTCCGCCGTGAAGGAGTCGAGGACGCGCAGGTACGGGGCGTGGACGACGCCCATTGAGAAGTCGTACGTGCCCGAGGGGCCGCCGGCCACCTGGGCGTAGCGGTCGCGCTTGATGTGGGGGTCGTCCAGGCCGGTCAGTTCGATCGACACGCCCTCGATCTTCAGTACGCTCCGCGTGTTCGTCAGGTTCAGCCAGCCCGCCGCGTCGAAGTCGTCGCGGAGGTCCTCCCAGGGGTTGTGGACCACGCCCACGGCCGGCGGGTTGCCGTTCAGGCCGTGGCGGCCGTTGGTCTTCTCCAGCAAGTAGCGGGCGGGGTTGCGGAGTTTGGGGCCGTAGTAGTCGTTGGAGCCGAAGACGTACGCGCCCGGGAACTCCATCAGCGGGCCGAGCGCGTCGAGGACCTCGGGGACGCCCTCGGGGTCCGAGAGGTTGTCGCCGGTGTTGATCACGAAGTCGGGGCGCAGGCCCGCCAGCGCCTGCAGCCAGCGCTGCTTCTTGCGCTGTCCGCCGACCATGTGGATGTCGGAGACCTGGAGCAGGCGCAGCGGGCGCATGCCCGGCGGGAGGACCGGGACCGTCACTCGTCGGAGGCGGAAGGAGCGGACCTCGAAGCCCGCCGCGTACGCCACTCCGGCGGCGCCTGCCGCCATGATTCCCAGGGGTACTCCATATCGCGCGCGCATACGACCATCGTGTCAGACCCCGCCATGGCCCCGAGACCGGCCGCCCGCTAAATCAGCGGGCGCCCGAGCGGTCGTACCTGCGACAATCGAGCCCATGACCACCACGCTCAAGTCGAAGCTGCACGACGACCTCAACGCCGCGATCAAGGAGCGTGACGAGCTCCGCTCCTCGACGCTCCGGCTGACGCTCGCCGCGATCACCAAGGAGGAGGTCGCGGGCAAGGAGAAGCGCGAGCTCTCCGACGACGAGGTCCTCAAGGTGATCACCAAGGAGGCGAAGAAGCGCCGCGAGGCCGCGGACGCCTTCGCGCAGGGTGGTCGTGCCGAGTCGGCCGAGCGGGAGAAGGCGGAGGGCGAGCTCCTTGCCGCGTACCTGCCCAAGCCGCTGTCCGACGAGGAGCTGAACTCGATCGTGGCGCAGGCTGTCGAGGAGGCGAAGGCGGCCGGTGCCGAGGGGCCGCGGGCCATGGGTGCCGTGATGAAGATCGTGAACCCGAAGGTGGCCGGTCAGGCCGAGGGCGGCCGCGTCGCCGCAGCGGTGAAGAAGCTCCTGCAGGGCTGAGTCGGCTCATTCCCCGGGCTGAGGCGGCTCTTTCAGGGCCGTGGCAGCTCCTTCGGCGCTGAGGCACATCCTTCGGCGCTGAGGCAGCTCCTCCGGGACCGCGCTCGGACGTTCTCCGGTAAGGCTACGACGGCGGGGCCGCACCCCTCATCTGTGGGTGCGGCCCCGCCGTCGTCCTGCCGGAAGGATCAGGGAGGGTCCGTGAAGGACGGGCGGGATCCTGGGAGGATCCCGCCGTCTCTAGCCCCGAGTACCCCCGTTGTCGTTCCCCTTGTTCCCTCCGTTGGTCTGGCCCCGGATGAAGTTGCCGGGAAGGGAGAAGGTCGGCGTGGGGAAGGTGCCGCCGGTGGTGTCACCCGTGGTGCCCTGGGTCGTACCACCGTCAGTGAGGCCGCCGATCAGTCCGCCGATCAGCCCGCCCGTGTTGTCCCTGTTCTTCCCGCCGTCGTTCCCCCGGTTGCCTCTTCCCCGGTCGTCGTCGCCCTTGTCGTCGGGGATGTCGACCAGGTTGAACCCCGGAGCGTCCTTGCCCTCCAGGGCGCCGGCCATGGCGTCCTTCCAGATCGGGCCCGGGACCTGACCACCGAAGACGAGGTCGTGGTAGACCCCGCCGATGGTGATCTGGTTCATCTTCACGTTCTGCTTGGCGCTGCCGACCCAGACCGCACCGGCCAGGTTGGGCGTGTAGCCGACGAACCAGGCGTTCTTGCGCTCGTCGGTCGTACCCGTCTTGCCCGCGCTCTCACGATCGGTCAGGCCCGCCTGCTGGCCGGTACCGGAGTCGACCACGCCGCGCAGCAGCGTGTTGACGGTGTCGGCGGTCCGCTCGCTCATCGCGCGCGAGCAGGTCGACTTGGGGACCGCGAGCGACTTCTGCTCGTTGTCGACCCTCTGGGTGATCGACTCGATGGCGACCGGCGTGCAGTACATGCCCCGCGAGGCGAAGGTCGCGTACGCGCTCGCCATGGTCAGCGGCGAGAGGCCGATCGAACCGAGGGCGATGGAGGGGGTCTCCGGGAGCTTCGAGCCGTCGCCCTGCACCACGTGCAGCGCGTCGGTCATCTTCACCACCGGGCACAGACCGATGTCGGAGATCAGCTGCACGAAGTAGGTGTTGATGGACTTGGCCATCGCCTCCTTCATGCGGTACGGGCCGCGCTCCGACTCGTTCTCGTTCTCTACCGTCTCGGCCTTGGTGTTGACGTAGGGGTTGGTGCTGCACCGCTGGACCGGGCTCGGGTAGTTCATCTTGTACGGCGCCGAGTACTGCTGGGTCGCCGGCTTGCCGCCCTCGATCGCGGCCGCGGCCACGAACGGCTTGAAGGTCGAACCGGTCGGGAAGCCGTAGTTGGAGCCGCCCATGTCGCGGTTGACCGAGAAGTTGTACTCGGTCTCGTCGTTGCCGTAGCCGAAGGGCTTCGACTGGCCCATGCCCAGAATCTTGCCGGTGCCGGGCTCGACCAGGGTGGTGGCCGCGGCGACCTTGTCGGACTTGTAGACGTGTTCCTTCAGGGAGTCCTGGACGGACTCCTGGGCCTGCGGGTCCAGTGTCGTACGGATGGTCAGGCCGCCGCGGTTCCAGAGCTTGGCGCGCTCCTCACGGGTCTTGCCGAAGGTCGGGTCGGTCAGGAAGACCTTCTCCACGTACTTGCAGAAGAACGCGGCGCCCTTGGTGGCCGTGATGCAGCCGTTCTTCGGCCGGCTGACGTGCAGGCCGAGCGGCTTCTCCTTGGCCTGGTCGGCCTCCGCCTGGGAGATGTCGCCGACCTCGGCCATGCGCTGCAGGACGGTGTTGCGGCGCTTGGCGGCCTCCGCCTCGTCGTTCACCGGGTCGTAGCGGCTCGGGGACTGGACGATGCCGGCCAGCAGCGCCGATTCCTGCAGGTTCAGGTCCTTGGCGTGCTTGGAGAAGTAGCGCTGCGAGGCCGCTTCGACGCCGTAGGCCTGCTCGCCGAAGAACGTGATGTTCAGGTAGTTCTCGAGGATCCGCTTCTTGCCGAGCTTCTCCTCGATCTGGATCGCGTACTTCAGCTCGCGGACCTTGCGGCCGAGGGTCTGCTGGGTGGCCTCGGCGACCTTGGTCGGGTCGTCGCCGGCCTCCTCGATGAAGTAGTTCTTCACCAGCTGCTGGGTGAGCGTCGAGGCGCCCTGGGACACCCCGCCGCTCTGCGCGTTCTTGTTCAGGGCGCGCAGCACGCCCTTGAGGTCGATCGCGCCGTGCTTGTAGAAACGGGAGTCCTCGATCGCGACGATCGCCTTCTGGATGTACGGCGAGATGTCCTTGAGCTCCACCACCGTGCGGTCGCGGGAGTACACGGTCGCGAGCTGGTTGCCCTTGCTGTCCAGTATGGTCGTGCGCTGGCTGAGCTGGGGGCTCTTGAGGTTGGCCGGGATCTCGTCGAATCCCTTGACGGAACCTTTGGCCGCGAGTCCGAGCGCGCCGGCCGCGGGCAGCGCGATGCCGGCCATCACGGCTCCCGCGAGCACACTGACTCCGAGGAACTTGGCGGCCTGCTGCGTTGCCGACAGGCCACCGCCCGAGCGCTTCTTTGGCATGGGGGCAGCCTAAGCCGTACTGATAAGCGTTCCGAAGGAGCGACGGCTTCTCGGGATGTTCGGGTGCCGGATCGTGACGTCCGGGATGTCCGGTACGGGGGCATCAGGGCACGCCGATGGCAGGGGCGCGTCACAGCACGGCAAAGCGGGACGCCTACCTTCTCATTCGCCGGACACACGCTCAGGCCTTGGCCTAAGCTGCTCTCAACTGTCACAGCAGTGCGGCCACGTATCAATACGTCCGGCGACCCCGAATCGTTCCGGAAGTACCCCGATTTTCTGGTGGGGACGTGCCCGAATCCGCCTCGTGTGTTACCTGGTGCCCGATGTGACGCACCATAGCTGTCCCGGTTTGCCGGGTTGATCACGCATGTCGTCAGCTCACTCCCGCGGGTGATCTGCCGCTTACCCATAGTCCGTTCGGGCCATTCAAGATTGGGCCCGAAGGGGGTGTTGCGCTGTCCCCGCCTTCCGTAACGTCCTCAACTGGCGGCGGTGAATATGCCGCTGCCGCCGTGGGGGAGCCTCGATTCGGGAGAGGACGGCGCCGGTATGGGCTGGGTAACCGACTGGAGTGCGCAGGCTGCCTGCCGCACTACCGATCCGGATGAACTGTTCGTTCAGGGAGCAGCGCAGAACAGGGCCAAGGCGGTGTGCACCGGATGCCCGGTACGCACTGAATGCCTGGCGGACGCGCTGGACAACCGCGTGGAGTTCGGTGTGTGGGGAGGTATGACGGAGCGCGAGCGCCGCGCACTGCTGCGCCGGCGGCCCACCGTGACCTCCTGGCGCAGGCTGCTGGAGACCGCCCGCTCGGAGTACGAGCGCGGCACGGGCATCGTGCCTCTCGACAGCGACGAGGTGTACGAGCACTACGCGGCGGTGAGCTGAGGGCATCGCCCCCGGCATAGTCTGGGGCCACTCCGACCGGCCATGAGGCATGGGAAGCAGCGGTCGGACGTGTGTCTTGGGCCAACACCTGCTGGCGAAAGCGCCGGAACACGCGCGGGGACATCCGCTGTGCGGGGGCGTGCCTCTGAGGTTTCCGCCCGCTGGGCCGGCGTGCCCCGAGCGGGGAACCGTCGGCGCGCCACCCTGTCGGCGCAATCACGGCCGCAGCTCAGTCGGGCGTGCGCACGTACCGGGCCGGGGCCACGAGTGCTCCGCCGTCCGGGGCGAGTGCTACGACAGATCCGTCCGCCCCTCCGCCAGCCGGTCCCCGATGGTGCGCAGGCCCGTGAGGTCGTGCACGTCACCGGGCAGTGCGGGTACCTCGACGACCGCCACCTCCGGGTGGCGGGCGGTGAAGCGGTCACGCGTGCGCTGCTCGCGCGAGAGCAGCTGCATACGCTCGGCGTGCAGCCTCAGCAGGCCTGCGGTCAACTGGTCCACGGAGCGCTCCGTGTCCGCACCGGGGGAACCGTCGTCTGCGGCGGGGGAGCCGTCGTCCGGAGCCGGTGTTGCGGAAGCGGGAGATTCTGAACTGTCGTACGTGTCGGGAGAGTTACGAAGTCCAGCTTTCCCGCCCCCCTGATCCACAATGCGGGGCTCCTCAAGATTTTCCGCGGCGGCGAGCGCCCGCTCGGCCGACAGCCGGCCGGCGCCGCTGCCGTGGACCCGGTTGAGGACCAGACCCACCAGCGGCATGTCTTCCGCGGCCAGCCGCTCCACGAAGTACGCGGCCTCGCGCAGCGCGTCCCGCTCCGGGGCCGCCACCACCAGGAACGCCGTACCGGGCGCCTGGAGCAGCTTGTACGTGGCGTCCGCTCGCGTACGAAACCCACCGAAGGTGGTGTCCATCGCGGCCACGAAGGTCTGGACGTCCTTCAGCAGCTGACCGCCCAGCAGCTTGCCCAGCGTGCCGGTCATCATCGACATGCCGACATTGAGGAAGGCCATCCCCGCGCGGCCACCGAGCTTCGCCGGGGCGGTCAGCAGGCGGATCAGACGGCCGTCCAGGAAGGAGCCGAGCCGCTTGGGCGCGTCCAGGAAGTCCAGCGCCGAGCGGGACGGCGGGGTGTCCACCACGATCAGGTCCCACTCGTCCCTGGCCCGCAGCTGGCCCAGCTTCTCCATCGCCATGTACTCCTGCGTGCCCGCGAAGCCCGCCGAGAGCGACTGGTAGAACGGGTTGGCCAGGATCGCGGCCGCCCGCTCCGGGTCCGCGTGCGCCTCGACGACCTCGTCGAAGGTGCGCTTCATGTCGAGCATCATGGCGTGCAGCTCACCGCCACCCTCAACCGAATCGCTGCCCGATGCCCCTGCGTGATCCTCGGTGCCCTTCACCCGCCGGGGCACGTTGTCCAGGGAGTCGATGCCCATCGACTGGGCGAGCCGCCTGGCCGGGTCGATGGTGAGGACGACCACCTTGCGGCCCCGCTCGGCCGCCCTCAGGCCCAGTGCCGCCGCGGTCGTCGTCTTGCCGACCCCGCCCGAGCCGCAGCACACCACGATCCGGGTCTGCGGGTCGTCCAGCAGCGGATCGATCTCGAGCACGCGCGTGGGGGACAGACGAGGGCGGACGGCTTCCTGGGCGTCGGCCGGGTCGGGATTCATGACAACCCCTGCTTCCGCAGTTCGGTGGCTAGTTCGTACAGGCCCGCGAGGTCCATGCCCTCGGCGAGCAGTGGCAGCTCGTGCAGCGGCAGGCCCAGCTCGCCGAGGACCGCGCGCTGCTCCTCCTCCAGCGCGTACCGCTCGGCGTACTCCGCGGCCTGCGCCAGCAGCGGGTCCACCAGCCGCTCGGCGTGCCCGCCCCGCCGCGCCCCGCCGAGCCCGGCGGCCGACAAGGCGCGCGCAAGGGAAGAACGCGGCACGGTCCGTACGAGTTCCAGGTCGGTCGCGTCCAGCGCCTGGGGCCGGACCATGTTCACGATGACCCTGCCCACCGGCAGCCGGGCCGCACGGAGTTCGGCGATGCCGTCGGCGGTCTCCTGGACGGGCATCTCCTCCAACAGCGTCACCAGGTGCACCGCCGTCTCGGGCGACTTCAGCACCCGCATCACCGCCTGCGCCTGATTGTGTATCGGGCCGATCTTCGCGAGCCCGGCGACCTCGTCGTTGACGTTGAGGAAGCGGGTGATGCGGCCGGTGGGCGGGGCGTCCATGACGACGTAGTCATAGGCGAACCTGCCGGACTTGTCCTTGCGGCGCACCGCCTCGCACGCCTTGCCGGTGAGGAGGACGTCCCTGAGACCCGGCGCGACGGTGGTGGCGAAGTCGATCGCGCCGAGCTTCTTCAGGGCCCGGCCGGCGCCGCCGAGCTTGTAGAACATCTGGAGATAGTCCAGAAGGGCCAGTTCGGGATCGATGGCGAGGGCATACACCTCCCCGCCGCCCGGAGCGACCGCGATCTTCCGCTCCTCATAGGGCAGCGCTTCTGTCTCGAAGAGCTGTGCGATGCCCTGCCGGCCCTCGACCTCCACGAGAAGCGTCCGCTTCCCCTCGGTCGCGAGGGCCAGCGCGAGTGCGGCGGCGACCGTCGTCTTTCCGGTCCCGCCCTTGCCGCTGACGACCTGGAGCCTGCTCACGTCTTCGAGACTAACCAGTCCGGCCGACAGGCACGCGGGAGGCTGTGGATAACAGCGGCTACAGTCGGCCCCATGACCAAGTGGGAATACGCAACCGTGCCGCTGCTCGTCCATGCCACGAAGCAGATTCTGGACACCTGGGGCGAGGACGGCTGGGAGCTCGTCCAGGTCGTGCCCGGGCCCAACAACCCCGAACAGCTCGTGGCCTACCTGAAGCGGGAGAAGCAGGCGTGAGCGCGGTCGAGGCCAAGCTGGCCGAACTGGGCCTGACCCTGCCGGAGGTCGTACCGCCGCTGGCCGCGTACCAGCCGGCCGTGCAGTCCGGCGTGTACGTGTACACCGCCGGCCAGCTGCCGATGGTGCAGGGCAAGCTGCCCATCACCGGCAAGGTGGGCGCCGAGGTCACGCCGGAGGAGGCCAAGGATCTGGCCCGTACCTGCGCGCTGAACGCGCTGGCCGCCGTGAAGTCCGTGACCGGCGACCTGGACCGCATCAAGCGCGTGGTGAAGGTCGTCGGCTTCGTCGCCTCGGCCTCCGACTTCACCGGGCAGCCCGCTGTCCTCAACGGCGCCAGCGAGCTGCTGGGCGAGGTCCTCGGCGACAAGGGCGTGCACGCCCGCAGCGCGGTGGGCGTCGCGGTGCTGCCGCTGGACGCGCCGGTGGAGGTCGAGATCCAGGTCGAGCTGGTGCCGTAACCCGGCTCGCCGTTCGCCGCAGCCCCTCTGACCTCGGGCACCTCTCGAACATTCGCCCTATACGGGATAGCCTCCGGCCATGGCGAATGGGCAGTGGTACCCCCCGGAGTGGCCCGACCGCATCCGCGCGCTCGCGGAGGGCACCCTCACACCGGTGTCCCCCAGGCGCGCGGCCACGGTCCTGCTCCTGAAGGACACCACGGCCGGCCCGGTCGTCCACATGCTGCGCAGACGCGCCTCCATGGCCTTCGCCGGAGGCGCGTACGCATATCCCGGTGGCGGCGTAGACCCGCGCGACGACGACCGCCAGGTCCGCTGGGCGGGCCCCACGCGCGCGTGGTGGGCCAACCGGCTCGGCGTCGACGAGTCCGGCGCCCAGGCGATCGTCTGCGCGGCCGTCCGCGAGACGTACGAGGAGGCGGGCGTCCTGCTCGCCGGACCCGACCCGGACTCCGTCGTCGGTGACACCACCGGGGACGACTGGGAGGCCGACCGTGCGGCCCTGGTCGCGCGCGAGCTGTCCTTCGCCGAGTTCCTGGACCGCCGCGGCCTGGTGCTGCGCTCCGACCTGCTGGGTGCCTGGACCCGCTGGATCACCCCGGAGTTCGAGGCCCGCCGCTACGACACCTGGTTCTTCGCCGCCGTACTCCCCGAGGGCCAGCGCACCCGCAACGCCTCCACGGAGGCCGACCGCACGGTGTGGATCCGCCCCGCGGAGGCCGCCGCCGGGTACGACAAGGGCGAGCTGCTGATGATGCCGCCCACCATCGCCACCCTGCGCCAGCTGCTTCCGTACGGCACCGCCGCCGAGGCGCTCGCCGACGCGCCCGCGCGGGACATGACCCCGGTGCTGGCGCGTGCCCGTCTGGAGGACGGCGAGATCGTGCTGTCCTGGCCGGGGCACGACGAGTTCACCAAGCACATACCGACCGCTCCGAGCCCCGGTGGAGGCCCCGCATGACCGACGCAGCAGCCCTGCCCGGCCAGCCCCGGGGCGGCGTTCTGTCGGGACCGGCGACCCGACGGGCCGTCAACGTGCTGGCGCCCAACGCCTCCGCGATGACCCTGGACGGCACCAACACCTGGATCGTGGCCGAGCCCGACTCCGACCTGGCGGTGGTGATCGACCCGGGCCCTCTGGACGACGGCCACCTGCGCAACGTCGTCGACACGGCCGAGCGGGCCGGCAAGCGGGTCGCCCTCACCCTGCTCACCCACGGCCACCCCGACCACGCCGAGGGTGCCGCCCGGTTCGCCGAGCTGAGCGGCACGCGCGTGCGTGCCCTCGACCCGGCGCTGCGGCTCGGGGAAGAGGGCCTGGCCGCCGGGGACGTGATCGCTGTCGGTGGCCTTGAGCTGCGGGTCGTACCGACCCCGGGGCACACCGCGGACTCCCTGTGCTTCCACCTTCCGGCCGACCAGGCGGTGCTGACCGGCGACACCATCCTCGGGCGCGGCACGACCGTCGTGGCGCACCCGGACGGCCGCCTGGGTGACTATCTCGACTCCCTGCGCCGCCTGCGGTCGCTGACCGTGGACGACGGCGTGCACACGGTGCTGCCGGGCCATGGGCCGGTCCTGGAGGACGCCCAGGGCGCGGTCGAGTTCTACCTCGCCCACCGCGCGCACCGCCTCGCCCAGGTCGAGACGGCGGTCGAGGACGGCTACCGCACCCCCGCCGAGGTCGTCGCCCATGTGTACGCCGATGTGAACCGCTCCCTGTGGCCGGCGGCCGAGCTGTCGGTGCGGGCCCAGCTGGAGTATCTCGGCGAGCACGGGCTCATCTAGTCCCGGCCCAGTCCGGTCTGGTCCCGGCGCGGTCCGGCCCGGTACGGCTCAGTCGGGCCGGGGAGCCTTCACGCCGTGCACGCGCGCGTACTCCCCGGCGAGCCAGGGACCGAGGTCGTCCGTGTACGAACGCAGGACGTCCGCGTCGCCGGCGGGCTCGTGGCCGTACTCGGCCGCCCTGAGCAGCTGCGCGGCCCGCTGGGGGTAGTACGCGCCGAACACCTCGGCCATCTCCCGCAGATCGCTGGTCCAGCCGCTCCAGCGGGGCATGACGAGAGTGAAGCCGGTGCGTACGAGGTGCCGGGACATGAACCGCACCAGGGGACGGAGAGCCTCCTCGGAGTCCCCGGCGGCGTCGATCCGTTCCCGCCAGCGGGGCAGGAGACGCGCCAGGTCGCCGTTGGTCTCACGGGCGAGCAGGGAGTCCGGGCGGTAGCGGGGCAGGTACTCGGCGAGGTCGTCCCCGAGCAGCGGGGTGCACAGGCAGGCCAGGAACCAGCCCAGGTCGTACGTCTCCGGCTCGCTCAGCAGCCGCGTCCGGCCGTACAGCAGTGTGCCCACGCCGTCGATCTGCGCGAACTCCTTGTCGAGCGCCTCGCCGAGGGCACGGACCGCCTCCCGGTCGGCGTCGGCCGGCTCCTCGCGCAGGGCGACCAGCAGGTCCAGATCGCTGCGTCCCACGCGCGCGGTACCGCGCGGGACCGACCCGTAGAGGTAGGCGCTGTGCAGCCGCGCCCCGAGAGTGTCCAGCAGTCGGTCGCGCGCGGCGACCACGACCGGGCGGAACGCGTGCGGCACGAGCGCGAGGGAGCCTTCGCGGGCGATGCAGCCCTGCGCGTCGAGACCGTGGGGGACTGGAGGTTCGGCCATGCGCTCACTGTGCCTGGCCGGGCGGGCCGCAGCCGGTATTTTCCGGCGAGGCCACGACGCTCTTCAGTCCCCGGGGACCTCAGCGCGACCGCTTGGCCAGCCTCTCGACGTCCAGCAGGATCACGGCTCGCGCCTCCAGGCGGAGCCATCCGCGCTGGGCGAAGTCCGCCAGCGCCTTGTTCACCGTCTCGCGCGAGGCGCCGACCAGCTGGGCCAGCTCCTCCTGCGTGAGGTCGTGGACGACGTGGATGCCCTCCTCGGACTGCACGCCGAAACGGCGGGAGAGGTCCAGCAGGGCCCGCGCCACACGGCCGGGTACGTCGGAGAAGACCAGGTCCGACATGGCGTCGTTGGTCTTGCGCAGCCGACGGGCGACGGCGCGCAGCAGCGCGGTCGCCACCTCGGGGCGGGCGTTCAGCCAGGGCTGGAGGTCGCCGTGGCCCAGGCCCAGCAGCTTGACCTCGGTCAGCGCGGTGGCGGTCGCCGTGCGCGGGCCGGGGTCGAAGAGGGACAGCTCGCCGATGAGCTCGCCGGGGCCGACCACGGCCAGCATGTTCTCGCGGCCGTCGGGCGAGGTGCGGTGAAGCTTGACCTTGCCCTCGGTGACGACGTAGAGCCGGTCACCCGGGTCGCCCTCGTGGAACAGGGAGTCGCCACGTGCGAGGGTCACCTCACTCATGGAGGCGCGCAGCTCCGCGGACTGCTCGTCGTCGAGAGCCGCGAAGAGCGGGTTGCGCCGCAGAACGTCGTCCACGAGTTCTCTCCTTGTCGACCTGCTCAGGGGATCTTGCTCCCCCTTGGTACCAGGGGACCGTGCTCCCCATCTTGCCGGACGATCCAAACAGTGTGATCTGTCACAAGGATGCCGCACAGGTGTCCCAAGGTAAGCGGCAGGGGTCCAATCGGGGGCTGATCTTCCGGGTCCGGGGCGGATGTCGGTGCCGGGCTTTAGGCTGGCCGGGTGTCCAAAACGCCGGTGAGAGCACAGGCCAAGGGGGCTGCGCGGGTGGTTGTACGTCGGGATTCCGCTGTGGGCGAACAAGGCCCCGGCGGTAGTAGTAGAACCGTTAAATCAGGTCAAAAGGTACCCCGCAAAAAGCCGGCTGCCAACGAGTCGCGCACCGCTCTGGTCCGCCGTGCCCGCCGGATCGACCGCGAGCTCGCCGAGGTGTATCCGTACGCCCACCCCGAGCTGGACTTCGAGAGCCCCTTCCAGCTGCTGGTCGCCACGGTGCTGTCCGCCCAGACCACCGACCTGCGGGTCAACCAGACGACCCCGGCGCTGTTCGCCAGGTACCCCGCTCCCGAGGACCTGGCGGCCGCCAACCCGGAGGACGTCGAGGAGATCCTGCGCCCCTGCGGCTTCTTCCGGGCCAAGACCAGGTCGGTCATAGGGCTCTCCAAGGCCCTCGTCGAGGACTACGGCGGCGAGGTGCCCGGAAAGCTGGAGGACCTGGTCAAGCTCCCCGGCGTCGGTCGCAAGACCGCCTTCGTCGTCCTCGGCAACGCCTTCGGACGGCCCGGGATCACCGTCGACACGCACTTCCAGCGGCTGGTGCGGCGCTGGCAGTGGACCGCCGAGACCGACCCCGACAAGATCGAGGCGGCCGTCGGCGCGCTGTTTCCCAAAGGCGACTGGACCGACCTGTCCCACCACGTCATCTGGCACGGCCGCCGCATCTGCCACGCCCGCAAGCCCGCCTGCGGCGCCTGCCCCATCGCCCCGCTCTGCCCGGCCTTCGGCGAGGGCGAGACCGACCCGGAGAAGGCGAAGAAGCTCCTGAAGTACGAGAAGGGCGGATTCCCGGGCCAGCGCCTGAAGCCTCCGCAGGCCTATCTCGACGCCGGCGGCAAGCCGGCGCCGCCGCTGGGGGCCGGATGACGGAACGATCTCGGTGCGCTCGGGCGTTGGACACGGCAGGACGGGGGTGGCGATGACGTACACACACGATACGGACAAGGAGCCGGTGACGCTGAGCAAGGAGGGCCTGCCGGGCTGGCTGGACCCGGTGGTGCGGGCGGCGGAGACGGTCGAGCCGCTCCAGCTCAGCCGCTTCCTGCCGCCGGAGAACGGCTCGGGTCGGCAGTCGGCCGTGCTGATCCTGTTCGGTGACGGCGAGGGCGGCCCCGAGCTGCTGCTCATGGAGCGGGCCGGTTCCCTGCGCTCCCACGCGGGCCAGCCGTCCTTCCCCGGCGGTGCCCTCGATCCGGAGGACGGTGATCCGCAGGGAGAGGGGCCGTTGCGGGCCGCGCTGCGCGAGGCCGAGGAGGAGACCGGCCTCGACCCCGCCGGTGTCCAGCTCTTCGGTGTCCTGCCCGCCCTCTACATCCCGGTCAGCAGCTTCGTCGTCACGCCCGTGCTCGGCTGGTGGCGCGAGCCCAGCCCGGTCGGCGTCGTCGATCCGAACGAGACGGCCCGGGTCTTCACCGTCCCCGTGGCGGATCTCACGGACCCCGCCAACCGCGCCACCACCGTCCACCCCAGCGGTCACCGGGGCCCGGCATTCCTGGTCGAATCGGCCCTGGTCTGGGGATTCACGGCCGGAGTGATCGACCGGCTGCTGCATTTCGCGGGCTGGGAGCGCCCCTGGGACAGAGAGAAGCAGGTCCCGCTCGACTGGCGGTCATGACAGGGTGTCGTCCGTGCTGTGTTTTTCCGGGGGCCGGGCCCCCGGACCCCCGGCCGCGCTGCTGGGACCGGAGTGAATAGGCGAGGCCTGAAGCAGTGAACGTGCTGGACATCCTGTTGCTGGTCGCGGCCGTGTGGTTCGCGGTCGTCGGCTACCGCCAGGGCTTCGTCGTCGGCATCCTGTCGGTGATCGGGTTCCTCGGCGGCGGTCTCGTCGCCGTGTACACACTGCCCGTCATCTGGGACGCCGTGACCGACAACGCGGAAGTCGGCACCACCGCCGCCGTCGTCGCCGTGGTCGTCGTCATCGTCTGCGCCTCCATCGGCCAGGCGCTGACCACCCACCTCGGCAACAAGCTGCGCCGCTACATCACCTGGTCCCCGGCCCGCGCCCTGGACGCCACCGGCGGCGCCCTGGTCAACGTCGTGGCGATGCTGCTCGTCGCCTGGCTGATCGGCTCAGCCCTCGCCCAGACGACGCTGCCGACGCTGGGCAAGGAGGTCCGCAACTCCAAGGTGCTGCTGGGCGTGTCGGAGGCACTGCCCACTGAGGCCGACACCTGGTTCAAGGACTTCACCTCGGTCCTCGCGCAGAACGGCTTCCCGCAGGTCTTCAGCCCCTTCTCCAACGAGCCGATCAAGGACGTGCGGCCGCCCGACCCGGCCCTCGCGAACAGCCAGGTCGCCACCCGGGCCCAGCGGTCGATCGTCAAGGTCACAGGCACCGCCCAGAGCTGCGGCAAGGTCCTGGAGGGCACCGGCTTCGTCTTCGCCGACCGCCGCGTCATGACCAACGCGCACGTGGTCGGCGGCGTCGACGCGCCCAGCGTGCAGATAGGCGGTGAGGGCCGCAAGTACGGTGCGAAGGTCGTCCTGTACGACTGGAAGCGCGACATCGCCGTACTCGACGTACCGGACCTGAAGGCGAACGCCCTGCGGTTCACCACCCGGGACGCGGCCGGCGGCGACGGCGCGATCGTCGCGGGCTTCCCGGAGAACGGCTCGTACGACGTCCGCGCCGCGCGCGTGCGCGGGCGCATCACGGCCAACGGCCCGGACATCTACCACCGTGGCACGGTCAGCCGCGACGTCTACTCCCTGTACGCGACCGTCCGCCAGGGCAACTCCGGCGGCCCGCTGCTCACGCCCGACGGCAAGGTGTACGGCGTGGTGTTCGCCAAGTCCCTCGACGACGCCGACACCGGCTACGCGCTCACTGCGGACGAGATCCAGCAGGACATCACCCAGGGGCGTACGGCGAACGAGCAGGTGGGCACCGACAGCTGCGCCCTGTAAGGGAGTTGTGGAGGCGTCCCGCGGGGCTCAGCCGCGCGGGTGACGCAGACGCACGGAGACCCAGCGGGCCCGGCGGCGAAGGATGCGCGGAATTCCCACCCTGAGGTCCGCTTCCGCGAGCTGCGGGGTACCTCGCTGCGAGGACCCGGGCCCGGCGGCCGAGCGGCGGTTGCGGGGTGCGTCACTGTAGTCGTGCGTCCAGCCCATACCCCGACGTGTGCCCCTGCCCCAAGGTCGATAACCGCGTCAGCGCTCCCCAATTGGCCTATGCGGCAGGCATGTGGCCGTTCGAGGAACAAGTGTTCAGGAACCGGATACTCCACGCATCGATCCGGTCACCGGTCGGGCTCGGGATCCTTGAGCCAGTTGATCAGCTCGGTGGAGAACGCCGCCGGGTCCTCCTCGTGCGGGAAGTGGCCGAGACCGTCGAACAGGCGCCAGCGGTAAGGGGCTTCGACGTACTCGCCCGAACCGGCCGCACTGCGCGTCCGGGTCACCGGGTCCAGTGAGCCGTGCAGATGGAGCGTCGGCACCCGCACCGGCCGCTTCATCCTGCGGTTGAACTGGATGCCGTCCGGGCGGGCCAGCGAGCGCACCAGCCAGCGGTACGGCTCGATCGCACAATGCGCGGTGGACGGAATGCACATGGCCCGCTGATACGTCTCCACGTCCTCGTCCTCCGGCAGCCGCGGCCCGGACCACTCCCGGATCAACCGGCCCACCAGCGCGCCGTCGTCGGCGGTCAGTTGCCGTTCCGGGATCCACGGCCGCTGGAAGCCCCAGATGTAGGAGCTGGCCGCCGTCTGCCGGGCGTCCCGGAGCATCGCGGAGCGCCAGCGCCGGGGGTGCGGCATCGAGACGACCGCGAGCCGTCGTACGAGCTTGGGCCGCATCGCCGCCGCCGTCCACGCCAGATAGCCGCCCAGGTCGTGGCCGACCAGGGCGGCGTCCGGCTCGCCGAGCGAGCGGATCACGCCGGTGACGTCCAGGGCGAGGTTGGCGGGGTCGTACCCGCGCGGGGTGCGGTCGCTGCCGCCGACGCCCCGCAGGTCCATGGCCACCGCCCGGTATCCCGCGTCGGCGAGCGCGACCAGCTGGTGCCGCCAGGTCCACCAGAACTGGGGGAAGCCGTGCAGCAGCAGCACCAGGGGGCCGTCGCCGAGTTCGGCGATGTGGAAGCGCGCGCCGTTGGCGGCGACGTCCCGGTGCGTCACCTTTTCCCCGTGGGGAAGTCCGATCCTTACGGCCGATGCCGCGGCGGGCTCCGTCATGACGCCGAGCGTGTCGCGGCCTCGATGGCCTCCGGCACCCGGTCGTGCGGCAGCTCCGGGCGAGGGTGCGGCTTGGCGTTCTGCAGGACGCTCGCCGTCTCCTTCATCGATGCGGCGACCTTCTGCGGGCCCTGGCTCTTCTTGGCCTTCTTCGCGAACACCACGCCGATCAGCGCGAGCAGGCCGGCGACGAGGACGTTCGCCGCGAAGGACAGCACGAAGCAGATGGCCAGGTTCCAGCCGCTCCAGGTCCGAATGCCGTACGCCAGCGCGAAGTTGAGCATGGGCAGGGAGAACAGCAGCACCGCGCCGGCCGCCGAGAACGCACCGCCGCTCGTCGCGCCGCGCTTGACGTCCTGCTTGAGCTGGGCCTTGGCCAGCGCGATCTCGTCGTGCACCAGCGCCGACATTTCGGTCGTCGCCGAGGCGAACAGCTGGCCGATGCTGCGTTCGGCGCCGACCGGGCTGCCGTCGGGTGCGCTCATCGCGTTCTCCCTCTGAAGTCTTACGTGCCGTCTTGATTTGTACCGTCTCGTCAGATCATGCCGGACGACCGTCCTCCTCGCCTGCCCCGCCCGGTACTTCCGTAAGCCCGTGGCGCGCCGCGGCGGCCTTCTCGGCGGCGATGCGCCGGTGCTCGGCGGCCTTGCGCTCGAAGATGTCCGCCATCCGCAGGTGGTAGGCCGGGTCGTCCTGCTCGTAGACGTCCGGGATGCCGTCCAGGTCCTCGTCGCGCTCTTCCTCCTCCCACAGCCTGCGGTACCTGGCGTTGCGTATCTTCAGCAGCACCGTGGCACACACGGCCGCGATCAGCGATCCGGCGAGGACGGCCGTCTTCACCTCGCCGGTCAGGACCGTGTCACCCTCGAAGGCCAGCTCGCCGATGAGCAGCGAGACGGTGAAGCCGATTCCGGCGAGGGAGGCCACCGCGAAGACATCGGCCCAGGCCAGGTCCTCGCTGAGCGAGGCCCGGGTGAAGCGCGCGGTCAGCCAGGTGCCGCCGAAGATGCCGAGTGTCTTGCCGACGACCAGCCCGAGCACCACCCCGAGCGTCTCCGGCCTGGTGAACACATACCCGAGGGACCCGCCGGAGACCGACACTCCGGCGCTGAACAGTGCGAACAGCGGTACGGCGAGACCGGCCGACAGCGGCCGCACCAGGTGCTCGATGTGCTCGCCCGGCGAGTGCTCCTCACCCTCACGGGTGGTGCAGCGCAGCATCAGGCCCATCGCCACGCCGGCGATGGTGGCGTGCACGCCGCTGTTGTACATCAGTGCCCAGACGACGACGGCCAGCGGTACGTACACGTACCAGCCGCGTACGCCCTTGCGCAGCAGCAGCCAGAAGACGACCAGTCCGGCGACCGCCCCGCCGAGCGCGGCGAAGTCGATCCGGTCGGTGAAGAAGATCGCGATGATCAGGATCGCGAACAGGTCGTCGACGACCGCGAGGGTGAGCAGGAAGGCACGCAGGGAACTGGGCAGTGAGGTGCCGATGACCGCGAGGACGGCAAGCGCGAAGGCGATGTCGGTGGCGGTGGGCACCGCCCAGCCCTGGGTGGAGCCGTGCCCGGTGAGGTTGGTGAGGGTGTAGACGAGCGCCGGTACGGCCATGCCGCACAGCGCGGCCACCACGGGCAGCACAGCCGCCCGGGGGTCGCGCAGGTCCCCGGCGACCAGCTCGCGCTTGAGCTCGATGCCGGCGACGAAGAAGAAGACGGCGAGGAGGCCGTCGGCGGCCCAGTGGGCCACGGACAGGTTCAGGCCGAGGACCTGGGGGCCGAAGTGGAAGTCGGCGGCCGTCTCGTAGCTGTGGTGCAGGGCCGGGATGTTCGCCCAGACCAGCGCCGTCACCGCGGCGATCAGAAGCAGGACGCCGCCGACGGTCTCGGCGCGCAGCGCGTCCGCGACGAACGTCCGCTCGGGCAGGGACAGGCGTCCCAGGATCTTGCGGGCGGTGTTCGGGGTGCGGGGCGCGGCCACGGCGGGGACCTCCGGGTCGGTACGGCGGTTGTCGGCCGTCGCGAGGGTCGCCGACGGCTCTGCCGACCAGACTTCCCGGCACACCTTGGGCATCTTTTCGCGTTCGAGGACTTTGCTTAGTTTACCTAAAGTTGCCGATGGGTGCATCCGGTGGCTCTTACGCTAGGCACAAAAAGGGCACCCGGCGTGTTTTCGCCGGGCGCCCCTTGGTGCCGTACTGCGTGGTGCCGTACCGCCTAGTCCTCGCTGGGCGCCGCCGGGAGCTTGGCCTGGATGAAGTCCATGACCGTCGAGTCGGTCAGCGTGGTGACGTCACCGAGCTGGCGGTTCTCGGCCACGTCCCGCAGGAGCCGGCGCATGATCTTGCCGGAGCGGGTCTTCGGCAGCTCGGCGACCGGCAGGACCCGCTTCGGCTTGGCGATCGGGCCGAGCGTGGTGCCGACGTGGTCGCGCAGCTCGCCGATCAGCTTGTCGTCCTCGGACGCCGTGCCGCGCAGGATGACGAAGGCGACGATGGCCTGGCCGGTGGTCTCGTCGGCGGCGCCGACGACGGCCGCCTCGGCGACCGACGGGTGCGACACGAGCGCCGACTCCACCTCCGTGGTGGAGATGTTGTGCCCGGACACCAGCATCACGTCGTCCACCCGGCCCAGCAGCCAGATGTCCCCGTCGTCGTCCTTCTTCGCGCCGTCACCGGCGAAGTACTTGCCCTCGAAACGCGACCAGTAGGTGTCGAGGAACCGCTGGTCGTCGCCCCAGATGGTGCGCAGCATCGACGGCCACGGCTCGGTGAGCACCAGGTAACCGCCGCCGCCGTTGGGCACCTCGTTCGCCTCGTCGTCGACGACGGTCGCGGAGATGCCGGGCAGCGCGCGCTGCGCCGAACCGGGCTTGGCCTCGGTCACGCCGGGCAGCGGCGAGATCATCATCGCGCCGGTCTCCGTCTGCCACCAGGTGTCCACTACCGGCGTCCGGTCGGCGCCGATGTGCTTGCGGTACCAGACCCACGCCTCGGGGTTGATCGGCTCACCCACCGACCCGAGGACCCGCAGGGAGGACAGGTCGAACTGCGCGGGGATGTCGTCGCCCCACTTCATGAACGTACGGATCGCCGTCGGCGCGGTGTAGAGGATCGTGACCCGGTACTTCTCCACGATCTCCCAGAACCGGCCCTGGTGCGGGGTGTCCGGGGTGCCCTCGTACATGACCTGGGTCGCACCGTTGGCCAGCGGCCCGTACACGATGTACGAGTGCCCGGTGACCCAGCCGACGTCCGCCGTGCACCAGTAGACGTCCGTCTCCGGCTTGAGGTCGAACACCGCCCAGTGCGTGTACGCCGCCTGGGTGAGGTATCCGCCGGAGGTGTGCAGGATGCCCTTCGGCTTCCCCGTCGTGCCGGAGGTGTAGAGGATGAACAGCGGGTGCTCCGCCTCGAACGCCTCCGGGGTGTGCTCGGCGGACTGGCGCTCCACCAGCTCGTGCCACCAGACGTCGCGCTCGTCGTCCCAGGCCACTTCCTGCCCGGTACGGCGCACCACCAGCACGTGCTCGACGTTGTCCACGCGCGCGACCGCGTCGTCCACGGCAGGCTTCAGCGCGGACGGCTTGCCGCGCCGGTAGCCGCCGTCGGAGGTGATGACGACCTTGGCGTCCGCGTCCTGGATCCGGGTGGCGAGCGCGTCCGCCGAGAAGCCGCCGAAGACGACCGAGTGCGCGGCGCCGATCCGGGCCGAGGCCAGCATCGCGATCGCGGTCTCCGGGATCATCGGCATGTAGATGGCGACCCGGTCACCCTTGCGGACACCCAGCTCCAGCAGGGCGTTGGCGGCCTTGGAGACCTCGTCCTTCAGCTCCGCGTAGGTGATCGCGCGGCTGTCCCCGGGCTCGCCCTCGAAGTGGATGGCGACCCGGTCCCCGCGGCCGGCCTCGACATGCCGGTCCACGCAGTTGTAGGCGACGTTGAGCTCGCCGTCCTTGAACCACTTCGCGAACGGCGGGTTCGACCAGTCCAGCGTCTCGGACGGTTCCTTGGCCCAAGTCAGCCGGCGGGCCTGCTCGGCCCAGAAGCCGAGCCTGTCAGCCTTGGCCTGTTCGTACGCCTCCGCCGTGACGTTGGCGTGCGCGGCCAGGTCGGCCGGCGGCGCAAAGCGTCGCTCCTCCTTCAGGAGGTTGGCCAGGCTTTCATTGCTCACGACATCTGCCTTTCCCCGGGTGTCCGTTGTGTCCCAGACCACAGCTCATCAGACACCGGGGGCCGATGACAAGAGTCGTTGGCAATATTGGTTTAGACCTGTCGTGAGGGCCGCCCTCTCACACCGGACTGCGCTCCTCCCATGCTGCTCCCCCGTCCACTCCGACGTCCTCGAACACGTGGCGGTTCTCGGTTCCGCCGAGCAGATAGACCTGAGCCTCGCCCACGTGGAAGTACATCCCGTGCAGCTCCAGCGCACCGGCCGCCAGAGCGCGCCCGACCGCGTCGTGCGCCCGCAGGTGCTCCAGTTGCTGGACCACGTTGGTCAGGCACAGCTGCTCCACCGCGTCGGCGGGCCCCCGCCCGGCCAGCCGGGGCCGGGCGCGGCGCTCACCGGCCATCAGCGCGAGGCTCGGCAGCCCGTGTCTGAGCCACCGCTTCAGCGGGGTCACCGGACCCGTGGGGTCGGCGGTCAGCAGCGCCTGCATCGCCCCGCACCCGGAGTGGCCGCACACCGTGATGGAGCGCACCCCGAGCACCTCCACCGCGTACTCGATGGCGGCCGCCACCGAGTCGTCCCCGTGCTCCTCGCCCGGCGGCGGCACCAGGTTGCCGACATTGCGGACGACGAACAGGTCGCCGGGACCACTGGAGGTGATCATCGACGTGACGAGCCGGGAGTCGGCACAGGTGAGGAAGAGCTGCGAGGGACGCTGGCCCTCCCGGGCCAGCCGCGCCAGCTCCGCCCGCACCAGCGGGGCGGTGTTCCGCTGGAACGAGCTGACGCCACGGGCCAGTTCATGGGCTGCCGGGACGGTGGGGGCCGACGGGGCCCCCGCGATGCAGGCCTGGTGGTTGCGCCACGGTGTCCAGGGCCGGCACCCGCAGGTGGCGGACGGGGCCGGATCGCCGGTCCGGACTCCGCTGCGCCGACCAGTCAGCTCGGCGGAGCCGCCCCGCGCGGTGTGGGCGCTCTGCCAGTCCTGCAGCGACTCGTACGCCGCGTGGTCCATGAACGACCCGTCCAGCTCCACCACGGCGTGCGCGCCCTGGGGGACGAGATGCAGGGCCCTGCTGAGCCGGGGCACCGCGAGGAACGTCAGCTGGCCTCGTACATGTACGTGATGGACTCCTTCCTTCGCTTCGTGCGTGATACGGGTGCGGGTGAGGCGGCGCAGGGCGAGGGCGACCGCCACGGCGACCCCGAGGGCCACGCCCTCCAGGACTCCGAGGAACACCACGCCGAGTGTGGTGGCGGCGTACACCAGCACTTCGCGGTGGCGGGTCACCGTGCGGATGTGGTTGAGGGACACCATCTGGATGCCGACGGCCATCACCAGGGCGGCGAGGGAGGCGAGCGGGATCTGCTCCAGGAGCGGGACCATCAGCAGCGCGGCGATCACTACGAAAACGCCGTGCAGCATCGTGGAGTTCCGGCTCACGGCACCTGAATTCACATTCGCCGAACTCCGCACCGCCACCCCCGCGACCGGCAGTCCGCCGAGCGCCCCGGAGACGATGTTGGCTGCGCCCTGGCCGAGCAGTTCGCGGTCGAGGCCCGAGCGCCCGACGTGGGCCTGGGGTCCGGACCGGACCGCGAGCAGCTTGTCCACGGCGACCGCGCCGAGCAGCGACTGCACGCTGCACACCAGCGTGGTGGTGAGCACGGCGGCGGCGACGCCGAGCACAGGGCCCTCGGGCAGCCCGGCCAGGGCGTGGCTGCTCCAGGACGGCAGGTCCGCCCGGGGCAGGGCCAGCCCGGTCAGGGCGGCGGTCGCCGTGGCTCCGGCGACGGCGACCAGGGCGGCCGGGACCCTGCGCAGCAGGCGGCCGGTGCGGCCGGGGATGCGCGGCCAGGCCAGCAGCAGGGTCAGGGTCAGCGCGCTCATCGACACGGCGCCCGGATGCAGGTCGGCCAACTGGGCGGGCAGGGCGAGCAGGTTGGCGAGGACGGAACTGTCCGGACTGCCGCCGAGGACGATGTGCAGCTGGGCGACGGCGATGGTGAGGCCGATGCCGGCGAGCATGCCGTGCACCACGGCGGGGCTGACCGCGAGCGCGCCGCGGGCCACGCGCAGGCAGCCGAGGCCCAGTTGGGCCAGTCCGGCGAGCACGGTGATGCCACAGGTGGCCTGCCAGCCATAGCGGTGGATCAAGTCGGCGGTGACCACGGTGAGTCCGGCGGCAGGGCCGCTGACCTGCAGCGGGCAGCCACCGAGCCGTCCTGCGACGAGTCCGCCGACGGCAGCGGCGACCAAGCCGGCCTGGAGCGGGGCGCCCGTGGCGAGGGCGATGCCCAGGGAGAGGGGCAGAGCGATCAGGAAGACCGCGACGGACGCGGACAGATCGGCGCCCGCGACGCGGAAGCGGCGGTGCGGGGCCGGCGGGGGGCTGTGCGGCGGGTGGGGCTGCTGGGTGCGAGGGGGTGCGCAGGCTGACATGGTCCCGTCTCCTCCGGGCGGCGCGGTCACGGACTGGGCGGTTCCCCGTCGGGCCGGGGGCTCGGTCGCGGCCGTGGGGTCTCGGCGTGCAACGGCGGGATGAAATCAACGCTTGGTAAACGAACCGTAATGCAGAGTAAAGATCATTCCTGTCTTTTCGGGGCAAATGGCGCATCCAGTCACTCCCATGAGTGAACCGATCATTTTATCGGCTTGTCGTACTAATTCCTTCTCGGCCCCGTGCGACCTTGGCGGCGCTGTCGGAGCAACACCGACACATCAACAGAAAACGCCCTCATCAGCGTTCGCCTGAGAGAAGGAAGAAGGTGGGGCGGAACATGGCCGCCACCCAAAGGATTGCCGTCGGCGCCATGGTCGCCGCGGCCTGTGCCGGCTCGCTCGCCGCTTGTGCGAGCGCCAGCGGCGCGAAGGAAGGGGCGCCCGGCCCGCGGAAGGGGGCACCGGCGCCCAACAGCGTGCTTCGTCTGATCGGCGACGGGTCCACCGCGTACACCGGTTCACAGCCGCATCTGCCCGTCCCCGAGCGGTTGAAGCCAGGTCAGAAGCCCCCGCAGTTCGTGGTGTTCTCCTGGGACGGCGCGGGCGAGGACAGTCAGAAGCTGTTCTCGCACTTCCGCAAGGTCTCCAAGGAGAACAACGCGACGATGACGTACTTCCTCAGCGGCGTGTACATGCTGCCTGAGGAGAAGCGCGACCTCTACCGGCCGCCGCAGCACTCGCCCGGCAGCTCGGAGATCGGCTTCAACGACGAGCAGGGCATCTCCGACACTCTCAAGCAGGTGCGACTGGCCTGGCTGGAGGGCAATGAGATCGGCACCCACTTCAACGGCCACTTCTGCGGCCCCGACGGCGGCGTCGGCGAGTGGTCGGTGAACGAGTGGAAGAGCGAGATCGCCCAGGCCAAGGAGTTCGTGAAGTCCTGGAAGACCAACACCGGACTGAAGAAGGCGGCCTCGCTGCCCTTCGACTACGACAAGGAGCTGATCGGCGCCCGCACCCCCTGCCTGGAAGGGCAGAAGAACTTCATGAAGGCGGCCCGCCAGCTGGGCTTCCGCTACGACTCCAGCGGTGTCAACGACCAGGTCTGGCCCAAGAAGCGGGAGGGGCTGTGGGACGTGTCGATGCAGCTGGTCCCCTTCCCCGGGCACACCTATGAGCAGCTGACCATGGACTACAACTTCATGGTCAACCAGTCCGGCACACAGACCCAGGGCGACCCCGACAAGTACGACTACTGGGGCGACCAGATGCGCGACGGACTGCTCAAGGGCTTCTACCGGGCCTACGACGGCAACCGCGCACCCCTGATCATCGGCAACCACTTCGAGTCCTGGAACGGGGGCACCTATATGCGTGCCATCGACGAGGTGGTGAAGGAGATGTGCAACAAGCCCGAGGTGCGCTGCGTCTCCTTCCACCAGCTCGTCGACTGGCTGGACGCGCAGGATCCGCAGACGCTGGCGAAGCTGCGGACCCTGAAGGTGGGTGAGGCGCCCCGGCAGGGCTGGGCATCGCTCCTCTCCGGCCGCCCGGCTCCGGCGCCGAAGGGCGTCCCGGGGGCGCCGGCCGTCAAGCAGTAGCCGTCAAGCGGTAGCCGTCAGGCGGGAGTTGCCACGCTCTCGCCGAGCACGAACCCGGGGTCGACCTGCGCCGCCAGGTCGGCCCCGGTTCGCTCGTTGCCCCACGCCTCGGCGTTCTTCAGGTGGAAGTGCACCATCTGGCGTGTGTAGTGCTCCCAGTCGCGCGCCTCGTACCTGGCGTCGGCAGCGGTCCGGAGGGTGTGCAGGGCGCGGGCGTTGGCCTCCTCGAGGAGGTCGAACCGTGGCGGACGGCCCTTCTCCATCGCGCGCACCCAGTCCGAGTGCCCGACGGTCACGAGCAGGTCGTCCCCGGCCTCCGCGCGGAGGAAGTCGATGTCGTCCTGCGCCTGGACCTTGTTGCCGATGACCTTCAGGGCGACGCCGAAGTCGCGGGCGTACTCCTTGTACTGGCGGTAGACGGAGACCCCCTTCCGGGTCGGCTCGGCGACGAGGAACGTCATGTCGAAGCGGGTGAACAGGCCGGAGGCGAAGGAGTCGGAACCCGCCGTCATGTCGACCACGACGTATTCGTCGGGGCCGTCGACGAGGTGGTTCAGGAACAGCTCCACCGCTCCCGTCTTGGAGTGGTAACAGGCGACCCCCAGGTCGGCGTCCGTGAAGGGGCCGGTGACCATCAAACGGGCGGCGCCGCCGTCGAGTTCCACCGGGCGCGCGCAGGCGTCGTACACCGGGTTGGGCTCCCGCACCCGGACCAGCCGTGAGCCCTCGCCGGGCGGGGTCGTCTTGATCATCGTCGCCGCGGAGGCGATGCGGGGGTTGGAGCCGCGCAGGTGGTCCTTGATCAGCGACAGGCGTTCGCCCATGGCGGGCAGTGCGGCTGCCTGCGTCTCGTCGAGGCCGAGCGCGGGGCCGAGGTGCTGGTTGATGTCCGCGTCGATGGCGACCACCGGGGCGCCGGTGGCCACGAGGTGGCGGATGAAGAGGGAGGAGAGCGTGGTCTTGCCGCTGCCGCCCTTCCCGACGAAAGCAATTTTCATGTTCACCAAGGGTAGTCAGGTGATAGCTGTATGTGTCAGTCGGAGTGAAGAAGACCACTCCTTCGAGGGTTCGGGTGATCAAAAGGGGTGCGAAGCTCGTTGGGGGGCGGCGGTCGGGTGACGGGTCGGCGCGTAGTGTCGTACTCATGAGTACGACAGGCGCGACCGCCGATCCGCTTGAGGCCCTGGGCTCGCTGCCCGGCGTGGCCGAGTCCGTGGAGTCCGTGCGCAAGGCCGTGGACCGGGTCTACGGCCACCGGGTCATGCGGCGCCGCAGCAACGAGATCACCTCAGAGGCCGCGCTGCGCGGCGCCCGCGGTTCGGCGGCGCTGTCCGGCGCCGACTGGGCCCTGGAGGAGGTGCGGCGGCGCACCGACTTCAGCGCGGCGGACGACGGGGCGCGGGTGATGGGCGCGGCGCTGCGGCTGACGGCCGAGGCGGGCCAGCTGCTGTCCATCTGGCGGCAGTCGCCCCTCAGGGTGCTGGCCCGGCTGCATCTGGTGGCCTCCGCGAGCAAGGGTGACGAGGTCGGCCGGCCGCGCCGGGCGGGCGAGCCGGTCGACGAGCCGCTGATGGAGCTGCCGCTGCCGGAGGCCCAGGAGGTGTCCGGCCGGCTGGAGGGCCTGGCGGACCTGATCATCGCGGGAACCTCCGCGCCCGCGCTGGTGACGGCCGCCGTGGTGCACGGCGAACTGCTCGCCCTGCGCCCCTTCGCCTCGCACAACGGCCTGGTCGCGCGCGCGGCCGAGCGGATCGTCCTGGTCGGCAGCGGTCTCGACCCGAAGTCCGTGTGCCCGGCCGAGGTGGGACACGCCGAACTGGGCCGCGCCGCCTATCTTGCCGCGCTGGACGGGTACGTCTCCGGTACCCCCGAGGGCATGGCGGCCTGGATCACCCACTGCGGCCGGGCGGTCGAGCTGGGCGTGCGCGAGTCCACCGCGGTGTGCGAGGCGCTGCAGCGCGGGGCGGCCTGAGGAAACGCCCGGACACGGGCTGCGGCGGTACGAGGACTCGTACCGCCGCTGGCATGTTCACCCGGTTACCAAGCGTCCTCGATGTATGCCCATCAGGTCGGGTGCTTTGCCCGTCACCTGGTGCGGCTGGCCCGTAATCGACGGGTCGACGTCGCGTGGGTGCCCAGTGTTCATGCAGGGTCCGTGGGGCCATGTGCGTAGCGTTAGGGATCCTCTCGGATTTCCTTTGGTCTCGCGGGCCGCTGATTCCTTTGTACTGCAAGCAGGGGGCAAGCGGAACCCTTGCCTGCACTTCTTTACTTTCAGGATCAAACAGGGCGAAAACGGTCAGGATGCGATGCTGCGGCGCCGGCTGGCGTACCAGACGAGGCCGGCGGTGGCCGCCGCCGCTCCTATGGCCGCCGCCGCGACCAGGGCCGGGCGCGGCGGTACGGAGAGTGCGGGCAGCCGCTGCTTGAGCCGGACCGGCCGGCGGAACTCCAGGATGGGCCACCCACGCGCGACGGCCTCGCGGCGCAGCGCCCGGTCCGGGTTCACGGCGTGCGCGTGTCCGACCGCCTGCAGCATCGGCAGGTCGGTCGCCGAGTCGCTGTAGGCGTAGCAGCGGTCGAGGTCGTACCCCTCGGACGCGGCCAGCTCCCTGATCGCCTCGGCCTTGGTCGGGCCGTAGGCGTAGTACTCCACCTCCCCGGTGAAGCAGCCGTCGTCGCCGACGATCATGCGCGTGGCCACCACCCGGTCGGCGCCGAGCAGCTCGCCGATCGGCTCGACCACCTCGGCGCCCGAGGTGGACACGATCACCACGTCGCGGCCGGCCGTGTGGTGCTCCTCGATGAGGGAGGCGGCCTCGTCGTAGATGATCGGGTCGATCAGGTCGTGCAGGGTCTCGGCGACGATCTCCTTCACCTGCTGGACGTTCCAGCCGCGGCACAGCGCGGACAGGTACTCGCGCATGCGCTCCATCTGATCGTGGTCCAGGCCGCCGACCAGGAAGACGAACTGGGCATATGCGGTACGCAGTGCGGCCCTGCGGTTGATCAGCCCGCCTTGGTAGAAGGACTTGCTGAAGGTGAGCGTGCTCGACTTCGCAATGACCGTCTTGTCCAGGTCGAAGAAGGCTGCTGCGCGGGGCAAGGAGTGGTTTTCCACGCCCTGAGCATAGGCGCCCACCATTCGGCGTAAGGTGGGGCGCGTGGGTTTGCCTGAGAGGGCTCTCGGGTACACCATGGAAGTCACGGATCGTTCGCGACCGTGCTAACCCGGCCCGACTCCTCCCCCCCCGAGTCGGCCGTGGGGACGACCCCCGCTCTCCCCCCCGGCGGGGGTCGTCGCATGTCCGGATGGGTTTTCTTCCCTTTTCAACGGTCTTGAGACCGGTAGTGGGCGGCGTATGCCGCCCCTTCGGCATGCCCGCGATCCGTCACTGACCGTAATCGTAAGACTGCTCTGTGGAAGTCGCACAGCGGCCAGTACAGGGGTCACCGGTATGGGTGACAGCGATATTCACAACCACTGAGTTGTCCACGGTTTTGGACCAAGATCCACATGATTTTCCGGTTCGCTGCACCGTGATTCCAGCGCGCCTCGACCACGGCAGTTCATGGCCGGTTCCGATTGTCGGGGCGCGTATGGCCGGTTCCTATCGGCCGTTCATATGGAGACCGCTTGCCGGTTCTTCACATCTTCGGGAATCGCGTGGCCGCAGGGACTGCGCGGAAGACACAGCGAAGGGGGACCACACGTGGCCGGAACCGTCACCCATGACCCGCCGCCCGCCACCGGAGGCCGGCCGGGACGGCCGCTCATCGTCACCGAGGACGCCCGGCTCCTCGACGATCTGCTGCGCCTGTGCGCGGCCGCGGGCGCCACACCAGAGGTCCACCACGGCCTGCCGGAGCACGGCGCCGGCTGGGAAGCGGCCCCGCTCGTCCTGGTCGGCGACGACGCCGCCCGCCGGGTGCGCGGGGCCGTGCGCCGGCCCGGAGTGGTGCTGGTCGGCCGTGACCAGGACGACTCCGGGGTGTGGAAACGAGCCGTCCAGATCGGCGCCGACCACGTCCTGATGCTGCCTAGGAGCGAACGCTATACACACTCTACGTTGCCCCATCCCTTGGAGTCTGGCTCTTCTCGGTTCGCGTGGTCACGAACACAGAAGAGAGCCCCGTCCGGCAAGGGGGTGCCGGACGGGGCTCTGTGGTCGGGGTCAGCGCTGGGGTTGGCTGATGCTCAGTTCGTCCGTGGTGAGCGGGCCCGGTGCGATGAGGTGTACGCAGTCAGGGCAGGCGTACAGCGTCCAACCTGGGCCGCTCGGGCGTGGGATGTCACGCACGGGCACGGCGGCTTCTGTGGCGCGCTGGCATCGGCAGCAGACTTGGAAGCTCATACGGCGACTTCCACGCAGTGTGTACGGCTGCCAGAGGTGATGCGGACGCCGTGGATGACGGAGGGGCCGACGTCGATTCCGCGAGTGGCCATGTCGAGGGCCCAGAGGCGCTCTGCCTGAGCCCGCTGCTCTGGAGTGGTTGGGCGCCTTCGGGGCGGTGCGTTGAGGTAGGGGCGCACCGGGTTGATGGTGTCAACGAAAGGTCGGTTGGCGGCTGCCTCGACCGCGTAAGGGCTCTTGTGGGACGGCAGCGTCGTGCGACGGGGCTTCGTGGCCGGCTCGGCCGTGGTGAGGGGTGTCGCTGCGCGGCGGGTGCCGGTCGCGGGAAATAACAAAGTGCAGAGGGCGTGGAGTGCCCGCCCGATAAGGTCTGTCACGTTCGTCAGCTCCTTGATAGCTGATGGGCCACGCCCCGGGACGGTCGCCACCGTCGCCGGGGTCTGTTCGTGGAGCGACCCTAGCCCTACCTGTAAAAGCCTGTAAAGGGCTGTAAAGGCCTGTCAAGGGGTGCTGCCCTGTCACCGGCCGGATACCTTCGACGCATGAAGTACGGTCCGGATGGCCAGGTGGAGCGCGATGCGCCCGACGCACCGTTTGAGCAGTTGACAGGGATTCTGCGAGCGCGCTTGGAGCGGGGCGATTGGCAGACCAACCGGGCCATTCCTAGCGAGAACGCGCTAGCAGATGAGTACGGGCTCTCTCGCCCGACGGTCCGGCGTGCGCTCGCTGCACTTGCGGAAGAAGGCTTCGTCTACGCGGTGTCGGGGCGCGGGACCTTTGTTGCCGAAAGGGAGCCTGCGGTACCCACGGATACACCAGAGTGAGGCCGCGCAAGAGCCCCGCCCGACCGCCACGGGGAAACGGCAGGCGAACGGGGCTCTTCCTCCTCTCGGGCACACTCCCAATGGCTGCCTGAGAGGGCACTGCACCCGATCCGGCCGCTCGACCTGTCCAAGGATTCGGGGTCGACCGGATAGGGCGTCTCGCCTTGCCCGTTGGGGCTAGGCTCTGTTCATGGCTGAGGCTTTCGTCAGTGGCGACGCGCTCCACCTTGCGTGCGGCATCTGCCCCTCACGTCGTTTTCCTGTCGGGGAGTTCGACGTGTTCGAACGGCCAACGAAAGATTGTCCGTTCGATCCAGCGGACGGGCACCGCTACACGGCCGATGGGGTGCCGGTGTGCGTCCACCCTGAAAAGGTCGGGCTTCCGGCAGGCCGGTACAAGAGCGAGAATGCTCCGCTGGCTGTTGAAGTGCACTTGCCTGCTGAGCAGGCGCAAGTGATCCCCTATCTTCGTGAATTGCTGTACGGCGCAGCGCCCGTGTTGCTCGAAGACCTCATCGAGCAAGCATCGGCCGAGATTCGGCGAATGTTCCCTGACCTCGACCCACTCACGACGCTGCGCCGCGCACTCAGCTAGCGGCTACGCAGCAACGGCTTCGGCGAAGTCGATGAGGTGGGCCTGGCCCAAGTTGAGGAACCCGGCCGCTTCGTACTTCACTCGAAGAATGCCCAACCGCCGCTGTGCCTCCTCGTGGCCGATCCAGTACCGCTCAGGCAGTGCGCCCCAAGCCAGTTCGTACGCCTGGTACGTGTAGTCGCCGGCTCGGTAGTCGGTGTGTTCCTGGTCCGTCTGGTGGATGACCTGAACACCGATCCGCGCGGTGATGCGGGCGAGGATCTGAGGCTGAGCGATCATTGCGTGCGTCATCTCGTCCACGGGAATGGCGATCGGGATTTCCGCCGTTTTCTCGTCGCCGGTCTTCTCGAATACGGCGGCCTTCAGACAGAGGGCCCGAAGACCCTCGGCGAAAAGCGGAGGCGCATCGGTTACCTGGTCGTACCTGCTGATGATCGGCGTCCCGCTGTAGCACGTCCAGTCTGCGTCATACTTCAGCGATGCTGCCGTGAACGCCGAGAACTCGGGGTCGCCCTGGATTGCGGCGAGGATTTCCGTTGCTCGCTCCGCCACGCTCTCGGCGGAGGGGAGCATTTGAGCTGTAGTACTCACTGCTGCACTCTCCTTCTGTTTGTTGGTGAACCCGCCCTGCCGGTTTTCCTGCGGTGATTCGGAGTTACGCCCAGACAGGGCGGAAGTCTCAAGGGCGCCGACGGATAGGCGTCGGGTTCAACCTTGCGTCTTCCGAATGGCGTTGTCTTCGCGGGCATGTCTCAAATGGGTCGGAGCTGGTCACCAAGAGGAAGGTGACCGGTCGGACGGTCCATTCGACCCATGCATCATGAGTGCTGAGAGAGAACCCGCATGGCTCGCCACGGTGAAGGGCTGCGACGGCTCCAATGCAGCCGTCCCTTTCGCTCCATGACAGGGCCCTCATCATCTCCCGTTCTGGGAGGGCACCCGCCAGCGTCCTTACCTCGATTCGGATTCTGCGGACTGCCTGAGCGGGGTTTGTCGTGGCCCAGTAGGCAGCAGACAAGATGTCTTCGTCAGCCAGCGAGCGATACCTGACCCTTTCGTACCAGAACCCACGCTTCGTGAGGTTGTGGTCTAGGCGCTCGGCCACGAGGGCACCCGCTCCTTTCTCATGGGGCCTCCGCACGGGGACAGGTCCAGGACGGCGGGCCAAACGGTGAGGCTGTAATAGATCCCCCCGTCGTCACTCGCTTGGGTGCCGTAGGGCTCGCCACGCGCGAGACCATCTAGCGCCCGTTCCTGTTCGGCGTCGTCGTCGAGCCATGCCCGAAGGGGTTGGGCATAGAGCACGTCCAACTGGTCCGCCACTTGTACGGCGCGCCGGTGGAGCCAGCGCATTGCTAGGCGCCGTGTCTTGGCGTCTGCGCCTCCGAGGTACACCGACCGTCCGTCGGGAAGGTGAGCGACAGCCTGCGCCTGGTACCCCATTTGCACACGCCCCCATGCCGGGGCGTCCACCGTCAGCACCATGGTTTCTCCGTCGTCAGATTGCTGTTCACTCTGCGGGTCGGCCCCGCTGTCACTACGCAACCGCACGACCACCGAGAGCGGTACGGTGGCAACCACGTGAGGACTTGAAAGCCCTGAAAGTTCTGGGAGCGCGGGGAGTTACACCATGGGCAAGCGCGAACCGAACGCAGCGCTCGGGCGGTTACTTGCGGAAGCGGCTTGCAGCCAAGGTCAGTTCGCCATGGCCGTGAACCGCGTTGGCACTGAGTCTGGCGTTCCCTTGCGGTATGACGACTCCGCAGTGAGTCACTGGCTCGATGGCACGATCCCGCGCAAGGTCGTCCGGCCGTTCATCCTCGAAGTGTTCTCGCGAAAGCTCGGGCGCCCCATCACGTATGCGGACGCCGGGCTCCCTTCTCCTGCTTCTGGAACATCCAGCCGTCCAGATACCTTGGAAGGGTTGATGGAGCTGGGGAGGCAAGACATGGATCCGTCCCGCCGTGGCGTCCTCGGTGCTGCACTGTTCTCGGTCGCGCTCACCATTCCTGACTGGCCGGATGTCGTCGGCCGGCTCGAAGCAGTCCAGATCGGTAAGGCCCGACGCATCGGATACCGAGAGGTAGACGCGGTTGCAGCCATGACTGAGAAGGTCTCCGAACTGGACGATCAGTTCGGAGGGCGCCACGCTCGGCCCATGGCGGCTGCGTTCCTCGTGAACACGGTGGTTCCCCATCTGCAAGCGGACGCGTCGGAGGACGTGAGGAAGGCCCTGCTGTCCGCAACGTCAGACCTTCTGTACCTCACGGGATTCATGGCCGTGGACGAAGGGCTTCAAGGGCTGGCTCAGCGCTACTACGTGAAGGCGCTGGAACTTGCCGGGGCTGCTGAAGATCATCTGACGTACTGCACGACCTTGCGGGGCATGAGCCTTCAGGCCGTGGATTTGGGCCACGAGGCGCACGCCCTTCGTCTGGCCGACGCTGCGGCTTCGGCGTCCCCGAATGCTGGCCCTCGGATGCGCGCTTTCCTTGCCGGGCAGCAAGCTCACTCGTACGCGGCAACTGGGGATCGGCGCAATGCCCTCACGTTCATGAGAGAGGCGGAGGTTGCCATGGACCGGGCTGAGTCCCGCGCAAAGGCGTTCGGGAGTTACGCCCCCTCGTCCCTGGCCTACCACGTCTCCCAGGTGCGCTACGCCCTTGGCGACAAGCGAGGGTCTGTGGAGTCCCTGAAGGAGTCGGACCGATTGCGACACAGCCATTACCGGCGTAGCAGCGTCCGCTATAACTCGCTCTTGGCGGAGCGTCAACTAGAGCTGGGACACCTGGAAGAAGCGTGCGCAACCTGGGACAAGGTGTTGGATGACTATCCGCTTGTCCAGTCTGGGAGTGCAGACGAAAAGATCCGCAACATGCAGGCACTCCTTCGACCGCACCTCCGGAACCGCGCGGCGATGAGCGTGCATGAGCGCTCCTTGTCTGTCAGCGGTTGAGCTGTGATTTCTGCGCCTGCCTGAGATCTGTTGCGGGTTGAGGGCTCACGTCAGAGCTACACTCATCCGGATAAGTGGTTGACCTCTAGGGCTGAGTGTCGCATGCTGGCAACTCATTCGGATGAGTGGTTGACCGCCCCGCAGTGGTGTGGAATCAGACCGCTCATGCTGTTTCGAGGAAGGGGAATTGATCATGGGGCGTAAGGCTCTGCGGACGCTGGTCGTGTCGGGTGCCCTGGTGGCCGGTGTTGGCCTGGTGGGCGTTTCGACGGCGTCGGCGATGATCCCGGACCCGGGGTATTCGTCCGGCAGGGGTGGGACCACCTATTCCACGGATCGGTCGGTGTTCAAGTCGGTAACGGTCGACGGGCTGCGGGTGCGCACGGGTCCGGGTCCGCAGTCGACGGTTCTCGGTCTGGTCTATGAAGGTCAGCCGGTGCAGGTCATCACGTCTTCGCGTGACTGGACCGGTCAGCGCTGGGACAAGGTGATGTTGCAGCGCGACTCGGCGGGCGGACTGCCGAGCGGATACATCGGCTGGATCACGGAAGAGTACCTCTACTGATCACCGATTCAGTATGTCTGCACTACAAGGGCGGGCCCCCTCTCTGCTTCGGCGGGGAGGGGGCCGTCTTGGTGGAGTCGAATTGATCGACATGGGAAGCAAGTTGAGGGGCTACGGCCGTGCATATGCCCTTGAACCAAAGTAGACTGCGTGGTCTGATTTCCACTTGCAAAGGGTTCGGCTCGCAAGGGTGGCCGGTCGCCCATGAACAGTTCGGCTGTGGCTGGGGGAGGTTGCGCGATGGTAGAGAGCACGTCGTCAGGCAGAGGCTGCGGCGGTCCGGATGACGCCGTGTTTGTGCCGGGCGTTGACTATGTGTCGGCTTGGCTTGAGGCGGACGAGGCGGCCCAGCAACTGAACGCTGCGCTTGAGCGACTGGGGTATGGCGTAAAGCTGGTGCGCGCAGTCGCACACGCCGGGCCGCGCGGTGAGCCGGTGGTGTGGCTCCGGATGGAGGGTGTGCGGGTGATTGCCCAGGCCCTGGGTGCAGTGGGGAGTGAACAGCGGCAGGCGGGGTGACGGTGCGCGGCTGTGGGATAAGCGGGAAGGGGTACGGGATGAGGCGTGACGACTGGCGGACGGCGGCGGGTTCACGCGTGTGGATCGAGACGGACAGGCGCGGGGAGTTCATCCGGTGCGAGGGGTGTCGACGGCCGATCCTGATCACGGGTGCGGGGCCTGCCAGATTCGCAGCCGAGCAGCATGCGCGGACCTGCCGGAACTAGAGTTCGTCCGATCGGTGAACCCATCGGATCCTGACATTAGTTGGGCGTCCCCCTGCGGATACTGCGCCGTAGGGAGGGAGTGCCGGCTCACGGCGAGAAGTCCGCTCATTACCCCTCGACGGCCGAAGACGACTGATCACGTGCGTGGTGACCTCACGCGCGCATGGATCTTGACCACGACGAAACCAGCATTCGCGCGTGAGGTTGCCACGCCTGGGCGGGGTCCAGGGGTGCGCTGTAGCGCCCCTGGTACCACCGCCCGCAACCATGTTCGTCACGGCGTTCCATGTCATGGTGAGCGGCGTTGGCCTCCTTCATGAACCAGCGTGATCGGGCGGAGTTGGCGCCTGTGATGGGGGAGTGTGGGTCTGGCGGTCGTGCGGCTCACATTCCCAGTGGCCGACAGAGCAGACGGCTAAGCCCCCCGCAACGAATCCGCGGGGGGCTTCTCTGCTTGGTCGGGTGCGGTGACGGTGTCGGGCGGCTGCCGACCGGACGGGACCGGCCGAAGGCCGCACGCCCGGCCGGGGCGGCAGTGCCGCCCGGCGCGCCGAAGGCGCGCCCTTGAGCAAGTAAAGAGAAGTTACTCCGATCGGGATCGGCGGCGGGTGGTGCGCTGGGCGGCGGCCTTCGTCGGCGTTACGGGGTAGGTGAGCTGGCATGTGGCGGCGGGGGCCTTCAGCTCCTCGCACAGCAGCGGGCGGTCCTGGTCCGCGTCGCCGGTGATGCGGTAGGTGATCAGGAGGGGGCTGGCGTCGCTGAGTCCGAGTGCGGTGCGCTCGTCTGGGAACGGGGTGCGGGCGGTGACGTGCTCGGTGAACGACAGGCTGAGTCCGGCGTCGGCAAGCTGTCGGTACAGGTCGCTGATCTCGACGTCGGGCTGTTCGGCGAGTGAGGGAACGTCTGCGGCGGTGGCCATCGGGATGAGGACACGATGGGCCATACGGGCGCCGGTCGCCGGGTCGTGCCACATGCGGTCCACGCTGATGGCGTCCTGGTCGTACTGATCCAAGAGTAGTGCGGGGGGTCCATCGAGCGTGGTCCGGCTGACTGCGGGGGCCTCGGTCTCCGTCATCTGGGGCAGGCGCCAATCACCCTTTGCTGTGCGCTGGATGGAGCGGTCAACGCGGGTGGCGGGCAGGACTCCGCCGGAGGGAAGCACAATGCTGCCCTTCCCTTGCTGGGACTCCACCAGTCCCATGCGGCGCAGCTCCGCGACGGCGGACCGTGCAGTGTGCTTGCCAACGCCGTACATCGCCACCATCTCCGCCTCGGACGGCAACAGGTCGCCTGGCCGGTAGCGGCCTTGCTTGATGTCGCTGGCCATGCGCTGAGCGACCTGCAGGTACATCGACGGGGCGCGCTCAATGTGCTCTCGGGCTGCCATGGTTGGTGTCCTTCTCGGGTCGCCGGTGAGTAGGTCAATGGATGATCGGCGCTTCGAAGCTGAGTATGTGGGCTGAGGTGCTTGTCAGTGGTCCGTGGTATACGCGCCACTCATGAGGATAAGTGGTTGGCCGCCCGCCGTACACCTCACTCCACTCATCCGGATAAGTGGTTGACCTTGACTCCGGTGCGGGTTGAAGATGATCCCCTCAACGCATCCGGATAAGTGTCTGGGTGGGTTCGATTCGAGATGAGGTGAACTGTCATGGACAACAAGCCGATTGATGTCGCGCGGCTAGGCCAGATCCGCTGTGTGATCGCTCCGGAACCGCGCACGACTCCGGAAGGCGAGACGCGTCGGGACCGTGAGGGAAATCCGTTGTGGATCACGGGCTTGTCGGTGCGGCAGGCGGAGGGGCGGCGCACGGACGTCGTCCACGTGGTCACCAGCGGTCAGCCGACCGGCCTTACGGAGGGTGCAGAGGTCAGGCTCACCAACCTGTGGGCGAATGAATGGGCCGTGGATGGCCGTTCCGGTACGACCTATCGGGCTGATGCCATCACGCCTGCATCGGGTTCGGGGGTCGGCTCGGCCTCGGCTGCTCCGGCGGCCGGTCCGCGCGGCAAGTCGGCGGGCGGTGACTCCTGATGGAGCGCTACTTCTGGCACCTGAGTGCAGCGCAGAAGGACGGCATGGCGTGCCTGGTGTGCGGCGCCGACTTCCTCAAGGAACGGATCACCTCGGTTCCGGTGGGCCGGTCGCCCGACGATGAGTCACAGGTGTTCGCGTGCTCTGAGCCGTGCGCGCGCCGCATCGCTGATGAGGCCGAGCAGATGGCCCATGAACTGCGGACAGTTGCGGGAGCGCCGGAGAGTGGGGACGGCGTGGACGGTGCCGGGCGGGATGACCCGGTGTTCTGTGTGGATGGTCACTTCGGTTCGCTGCTGCGGGACCTGCGTACGCTGGCCGGTACCGAAGCGCTCCTGACGACGTCCGATGACCTCGCAACGATCCGGTTCCTCCTGGCCATGACGGCTCGTCACGCCGAGGCGGCCATGATGCGCGCCCGCCTCGTGCTGGCGCGCACGGAGCAGACCGGGGACGGGGGCGAGTGATGCCCGCCTCCCTGGTGGTCTGGATCCTGTCGGCGCTGCTCCTGGTCGGCGTGATGACTCAGCGTTGGTGGGAACCGCGTCTTGAGGCCCGAGGCGTCGTGCTCCGGCGGTGGCCGTGGCGGTGGTGGCTGGTCGGCTACCCGGGTACCACGTGGCGGATCTGGTCGACGTGGCGGCGGCTGGCCTACCTGAACGGGTTGTCGGTGAGCATGCGGCCGGACCGGAGGGTGATCGGCCGTGATCTCGTGGTGCAGGGGCAGGCGCTGCGGCCCAAGCCTCCTCGGCTGTCCTTGCCGGTGCCGACGGCAACCGGTGTGACGCTGCGGGTGCTGCTGCATCCGGGGCAGACTCCGGGGCCGTACTTCTCGGCGGCCCGTGCCATGGAACACGCCTGGCACGTGCACAGGGTGCGGGTCACCTCGCCCCGCCGGGGACAGGTGGTCATCCATGTCACGGCCCTGGACCCGCTGACGGGTGATGTCCCTTCTGTCCGGTGGCCGGCTCACGCGCTCCTGTCGGCAGACGTGGGCCGGATCGAAGACGGGGAACCCTGGCTGATCGACCTGCGGCGCGTTCCGCACTGGCTGATCACGGGAGCCACGCAATCCGGCAAGTCATCGCTGTTGGCCTCGCTGGTGCTCGCGCTGGCACGTCAGCCGGTCGCCCTGGTCGGCATCGACTGCAAGGGCGGCATGGAACTCGGCCTGTTCGGCGGGCGGCTCTCGGCGCTGGCGATCGACCGCAAGCAGGCGGTCGGCCTGCTGTCCGGCGTGGTCGAGGAGATCCAAGAGCGCATACGGGTGTGCCGTGAGGCGGGCAAACGCTCGGTCTGGGACCTGCCCGAGGATGAGCGGCCGGTGCCCCTGGTCGTGATCGTGGATGAGCTGGCGGAGCTGTACCTCACCGACGGCTCGCGGGAATCGAAGGATGAGGCGGAGCGGTGCGGAACGCTGCTCCTGCGGGTCGCCCAGCTCGGCGCAGCGCTCGGCGTCCACCTGGTCATCGCGGGACAGCGGGTCGGCTCCGACATCGGCCCCCGCGTGACCGCGCTCCGTGCCCAGCTCGGCGGACGTGTCGCCCACCGCGCGCATGACGAGGCGTCAGCAGAGATGACCTTGGGCGACATCAACCCGGACGCCGTGATCACTGCGCAGAACATCACGGAAGACGAACAGGGCGTGGCCGTAGTCGCCATGGGCGGCCGGTGGATGCGGGCGCGTTCCCGCCTGGTCACCACTGGCGATGCGGCCGAGATCGCCCGCACCGATCCGCCGGTGAACCCGTTCCTGACCAGCCCGACCCCGTGACATTCCAGAAAGGAGCAGAAGCGGCATGACACAGACACACATTTGGGTTATCGACTCATTCCTGTTCCTGTACGTCGTCCTGACCGCCCGGTCACGGGAAATCAAGTGGTATCAGGCAACCCTGATCTCACTATTCGGATTCCTCCTGGCCGGAACACCCTTCGCATATCCCGTCTGGGCGATCGTTCAGGCCATCGGAAGCCTTTTTTTCGGCTGACACAGGAAAAACCTGTGAGGCGGCAACAGGTCGCCTCGCAACTCTCACAGAAGAGAAGAAGCAATGAAGCTCATCGCCACTCGCATTGCGGCGGGCGCCGCGTCCGCTGCCGCGCTCCTCGGCAGTTCCATACTCGTCGCCCCGGCGGCTTCGGCTACGTCCCTTCCCAAGGCATGCAACTGGGAATGGGCCTACCCGCAGAACAAGAATGTTTCCACTGCCGTGAACCTGCGGAGCGGACCCGCAACGAAGTACAAGTCTCTCGGAATTCTGTACAAGGGTGCTCGATTCACCGAGTACTGCAACAAGGATTTCAAATGGAGCTATGGAAAGGTCGTCAGTGGCCCGAACAAGGGTAAAAGGGGCTGGGTCAAGTACGCGTACCTCAACCCGTAAAAAAAACGATAACCCGCATCCCCCTCTCTCGTGAAAACAAAAAACTCTCTTCTTTCTCATTAAAGCAAAGTCGAATTCATAGCTGAGCCAAGTCAAAGCAGGAGTTGACCCATGAATGCCGCACCTATCCCTCACGAAAGAGGGCCTCCCATGTTTCCGATGTCGGATGTGGCGCGGCGCTCAGTCCTCAATGAAGCTGAGCGTCTGCGCCTTCTTTCGCCTACCGAGCGCGACCTTATCCGGCTCGTCCACGAACCCGGATTCTCGCGCTGGCTCGATCAGATCAAATCCATTGGCGGGTGCGCGCACCCGATTTACCTTGCTGGGCACACGACTACGCGTGATGCGGTCACGGGTGAGGTGCTACGGCATTACGAAACCAGCGGCGAACCTGGCGGCCGTATGCCGGTGCGCTGCCGCAACCGGCGTGAGACGCGCTGTGAGCCGTGCTCGTATCTGCACGCGGGGGACACGTTCCACCTGGTCCGCTCCGGTCTGCTGGGCGGCAAGGGGGTCACGAACAGCGTCCGGCGTCACCCCCGGCTCTTCGTCACCCTTACCGCTCCCTCTTTCGGTCCCGTGCACCGTGCGAGCGGCCCTGATGGTGCTCTGTGCCGTCCTCGACGGGACGGCGGAGTCTGCGAACACGGGCGGCCCCTGAGCTGCGGCCGGAAGCACGCGGACACGGATTCCGTGGTAGGCCAACCGCTGTGCCGGAACTGCTACGACTACCCCGGACACGTGCTGTGGCACGCGAGTGCCGGCTCACTGTGGAATCGCTATTGTCACATGCTGAGGCGACATTTGGCGACGTCGGCAGGAATCACACAAACCCGCCTGAGCGAACACCTGAAGGTGTCCTTCGCGAAAGTTGCCGAATATCAGAAGCGGGGGGCCGTTCATTTTCATGCGGTTATCCGGCTTGATGGTCCCGACGGCCCTTCCTCGCCCCCGCCTCTTTGGGCGACGACCGACCTTCTGTCAGACGCGGTGCGGTCGGCGGCTGACTTGGTGGAGGTGCACACCCCGTATTCCCCGGCGACCGGTGAGCGGGTCGTCAAGTGGGGCGAGCAGATCGACATCCACCCGATCCGCAGTGACGCTTTCACGGAATCCTCAGCCGTGACTGACAGTGCCGTTGCGGCCTACGTCGCGAAATACGTGTCAAAGAGTGTGGGCGACTCTGGCGGAATCGATTACCGCATCGAGGACTTCGACAGCGTCCGCCTGGCCCCGGTGAATGCCCACCTGCGGGCGCTCATGGCGGCCTGCTGGCGACTGGGTGGCCTGTCGGAGCTGGAGGCTCTGAACCTGCGGGCCTGGGCTCATACGCTCGGCTACCGGGGCCACGTGCTGACCAAGTCACGCCAGTACTCCACCACGTATGGGGCGCTGCGCGCGGTCCGGGCGGACTACCAGGGAGGCGGCCTGCTCGCCCTGGAGGACCGAGAGATGGTCACCGAATCGGCCTGGCGTTATGTGGGATCCGGGCACTCGCCGGCTGAAGCAGACATTGCATACGGCATAGCCGAAGATCTAGCGACCCTACGGGAAATCAGAAGGGACCTGATCGCAGAAGGGTGGAAGTATGCTGCGTAAGGAACACGCGGGGTACTTTCATTCGAGCCGGGCAACAAACGGCCGAACAGAGGCATTGGACGCATGGCGCGTGACGACAGATTCCCAAAACGTGGCGCAGGTGATGGCTCGGCAACTCGGCGGCGATGTGCACGGCATTGAGAATTCCCCCGATGGTCGGTGGGAAGTGCTGACCGAGTCTCCTGCTGTTGAGATTCTCGTTAGCGAAGTAGCCGACGGGGTCATTGCTTTCACCTTGCTCGGAGAGGCAGGGATCGGAGCATTTTTGTTCAGCTCCGATATGTGGAACCCCGAAGAGATATCTCGAATGTCGGTCGTTGGTGATTCCGATTTTGCGCGATGCGAGTTGAGGCTAATGCCTATCGAATTCAAAACGCGAACCGGGTTGACGATTCTTTACATTTTACCGTCAATCGAATTGCTCGCGTCGGGTGTTTAGGATTTCGGGGTGCAAGGAAGCCCCGGCAAGTCTGTGTCCTTGCCGGGGCTCGCTCATCACCTACAGGGTTATGAGGTGCTAGGCGGTCTTTGGCCAGATGTCGGCGCCCGTGATCCGGAAGCGTGCCTCGGCGCTTGCCGGGAAAAGGGTTACACGCACGTCGAACCCATTCAGCAGCTCGCGGCGGGCCGCGTCGTCGTGGGCGGCGCGCCACTCATCCGCTACCGTCTTTCCGGTGGGTACCATCCGCATTCCGGCGGGCCGCTCGGGCATCTTCTTGAGCTCGGCGATTTCCCGCCCCATGCGGGCGTACTCTCGCCGGTACCAATCGGCGTCGTCCTCGGAATCGTAGAGACCTGCTGAACGGTCGTCCCGGAGTCGCTTTCGATCCGCCTCCAATTCTGCAATTCGCGATGCATAGCCAGTCCCAGGGTCGAACTCGCGGCGCATGAGTTGACCATTTCCGTACTTGGCGAGAAACCAATCTCCAACTTCTTTGTCAAGCTTTACCGCCTGCATTGCTGGGGCCGGTCGGCAGTCCTGGGAGGTACGCACTCCGTCTAGGCGAGCCGTGCATGCATAGCCAATCTTCCTCCCTGCGCGGTAATAGACGTACAGCCGTTCTCCGCAATTCCCGCAGAAAGACAGTCCAGAGAGTAGACGGGTGCCCTTCTGTGCGCGCTTCCGGCTTTGCCTTGGTGCGGTCTTTGCTATCAACGCATCGCGCGTCGCATGGTCCCATAGCGGAGGGGCCAGACGTACCGGGTGACCATCGGAGCCAATTACCGGCCTCCCCTTATGCATTAGGTATCCGAGAGATCCCTCCTCCGTGAGCAGCCTGATTACCGTGCTACTTTTCCAGATGGATCCCTTCGGTTCGCGCCCATACATAACCGCGCGGTAATCGTCCGGCGAGAGGACTCCTTCTCGGTTAAGCCTTGCGGCTTCCGTGAAAACAGTTACTTCCCCGGTCTCGTCGGCAAGAATTCGCCGGGCGACATTACGGATTACCTCGGCTGAGTCGGGGTCTACCTCGACGTGATCAACCTTTCCCGTGGGTACAAGCCGAATGAATCGGTATCCATACCGGTTCTTTTGCTTCGGCTGACCTGCTGCACGAGCCCTTTCGGTCTCCTCTCGGTTGCGCTTCTGGATTGCTCGAAGTTCCATTTGCGCGCCGAAGGATTCCATGGAAAGGCGCATCTCGTCGTTGGTGTCGTCGAGGTCCCATGGTCCGTCATGGCCGTAGGTGATCAGCAGGCGATTCGACTCGTGGATCATGTACGCGGTGTTCAGCACATCGCGTTGGTTCCGGCCGATTCGGTCGACGGCGGCGCCCACGATCCCTGAATACGGGCCTGCCTCGCCCCGGAGCCACGGGCCAAGTCCCGGCCGCGTGAGAGGGTCCGTGGCGCCGGATACCTCCCAGTCATCGGCCCACGCAATGATGTGGCCACCGACGGAGTCAGCCGCACTCAGGACCTGGTCTAGCTGCTTCTCGGGGCTGCTGCTCGCCTCGCTCTTCCGAGAAAGACGGCGCACGCCGACTAGGCAGCGACCGCACCCGTCATAGTCAGTCCTGATCATCTGGTCCATGTTGCGTGTCCTCCGCTGGTCTCGCATGTGTGTTTTGCGCTTGCTCCTCCCCGACGGCGAGCAGTGGCTCGTCGACCGGATCGCCGACGTCGCCGAGGGCGTCGGCCGTCCGGCCCTCACCGTCGGGGTCATCGGCGGCCGGGGCGGGGCCGGCGCGTCCACGCTGGCGTGCGCGCTCGCCGTCACCTCCGCGCGTGAGGGACTGCGCACACTCCTGGTGGACGCCGATCCGCTGGGCGGCGGACTGGACGTACTGCTCGGCGGCGAGAGTGCCGAGGGGCTGCGCTGGCCCGCCTTCGCCGCCTCTCGCGGCCGGGTCGGCGGGGGCGCTCTGGAGGAGTCGCTGCCCCGGCTGCACTCGTTGCGGGTGCTCAGCTGGGACCGTGGCGACAGCGTGGCGATCCCGCCCCAGGCCGTGCGTGCGGTGCTCGCCGCCGCCCGGCGGCGCGGCGGCACGGTCGTGGTCGATCTCCCGCGCCGCCTGGACGACGGGGTCGCCGAGGCCCTCGCCCAGCTCGACCTGGCCCTGCTCGTCGTCCCGGCCGAACTGCGCGCGGTCGCGGCCGCGGGCCGGGTGGCCTCGGCGGTCGGCATGGTCGTACGGGACCTGCGTGTGGCGGTCCGGGGACCGTACGCGCCCGGCTTCGACGACCGCGAGGTGGCCCGGCTGCTCGGTCTGCCCCTGGCCGGCGAGGTGCCCGTCGAACCGGCCCTGCTGCGCCCCCACGGAACCGCGAAACCGCCCGGCGCGACCGGACGCGGCCCGCTCGCCCGGTTCTGCACGACCTTCTGGGAGCAGGCCCTGGTCGAGGCGGGAGGCGCGCGATGACGCTCCCCGGACTCGACCGGGCCGACGGCGCGGCCCTGCTCGACGGAGTCCGCCGCCGGCTGGCCGAGAGCGGCGCCGAACCCACACCCGCGCGCGTGGCCCAGGCGCTGCGCGAACAGGGCCGGGTACTGGGCGACGCCGAAGTCCTCGGCGCGGCCGAGCAGCTGCGGTCCGAACTCGTCGGCTCCGGTCCCCTGGAGCCGCTGCTCGCCGACCCGCGCGTCACCGACGTCCTGGTGTCGGCCCCGGACCGGGTGTGGGTGGACCGCGGCGGTGGCCTGGAGCTGACCCCGGTGACCTTCCCCGACGCGGCGGCCGTACGACGCCTCGCGCAGCGGCTGGCCGCCGTGGCCGGACGCCGGCTGGACGACGCGCGGCCCTGGGCGGACGCCCGGCTGCCGGACGGAACCCGCCTGCACGCGGTGCTGCCCCCGGTGGCCGTCGGCTGCACCTGTCTGTCCCTGCGGGTGGTACGGCCCCGGGCGTTCACCCTCGAGGAGCTGGTCGAGGCGGGCACCGTGCCGCCCGGCGGGGACCGGATCCTGCGGGCGCTGCTGGCGGCCCGGCTGTCCTTCCTCGTCAGCGGTGGCACCGGCACCGGCAAGACGACCCTGCTGAGCGCCCTGCTAGGCCTCGTCGGGCCCGGTGAACGGATCGTGCTCGCCGAGGACTCGGCGGAGCTGAGACCGGAACACCCGCACGTCGTACGGCTGGAGACCCGGCCGGCGAACCAGGAGGGCGCAGGCCGGGTCACCCTGGAGGACCTCGTCCGCCAGGCGCTGCGGATGCGGCCCGACCGGCTGGTCGTGGGCGAGGTGCGCGGTCCCGAGGTGGTGCATCTGCTGGCCGCGCTCAACACCGGCCACGAGGGCGGCTGCGGCACCGTCCACGCCAACGCGGCCGGGGACGTACCGGCCCGCCTGGAGGCACTCGGGACGGCGGCCGGACTCGACCGGGCCGCGCTGCACAGTCAGTTGGCGGCCGCGCTGTCGGTGGTGCTCCACCTTGTACGGGACCGGTCCGGGCGGCGCCGGATCGCCGAGGTGCACGTGCTGGAGCGGGACGCCTCGGGGCTGGTGCGGACGGTGCCGGCGCTGCGGTGGGGCGCGCCGGCCTTCGCCCGGGAGCGCGGCTGGGAGCGGCTGCGGGAGTTGCTGCGCGGTGAGTTCGGGAGCGAGAGGAGCGACGGAAGTGAGCACTGAGACATCCATGGGCGCGGCGGTCGCCTGCGTCGGAGCCGCGGTCTTGCTGCTGGGCGGCCGGCACTACGGGGTGCGGCGCGCGAGGCTGCTGCTGGCGGGCGGCGGGGTGGTGGCGACCGGACCGCCCTCCTGGGAGCAGGCCGTCGGCGAACTGCGGCGTCTGCGGGAGAGGTTGGGCGCCGAGTGGTGGTCCCTCGCGGCCGGGCTGCTGCTCGCGCTGCTGGGCGCCTCGCTGATTCCGGTCGTCGCGGGGGCGGCCGGGGTGCCGGTGCTGCGTCGGACGCGGCTTGCCCGCCGGGCCCGGCGGGCCCGGGAAGGACGCGCGGACGCGGTGATCGGCCTGTGCGGGGCGCTCGCCGGCGAGGTGCGTGCGGGACGGCAGCCCGGTGAGGCGCTGCTGCGGGCCGCACGGGACTCCGGCGGGCTGGGGGACGCGCAGGTGGCCGTGGTCGCGGCGGCCCGGTTCGGCGGGGACGCGCCGGGGGCGCTGGCAGTCGCGGCCCGGCAACCCGGGGCCGAGGGGCTGCTGGGGCTCGCCGCCTGCTGGCGGGTGGCCGTGGACCAGGGCGCCGGACTCGCCGCCGGACTCGACCGCCTGGAGGCGGCCCTGCGCGCCGAACGGGACCAGCGTGCCGACCTGCGTGCCCAGTTGGCGGGCGCCCGGGCCACGGCACTGCTGCTCGCCGCGCTGCCCGTCCTCGGGCTGCTGCTCGGCTCGGCGATGGGCGCCGACCCCCTGCGGGTGCTGCTGCACAGCGGGGCGGGACTGGGCTGCCTGGTGGCGGGAGCCGTGTTCGAGGGCGCCGGGATGTGGTGGGCGGCCCGGATCGTACGGGGAGCCGAGGCCGTATGAGCGGGAATGTCGTCCACAGGCTGGGGACGGTCGTGGCCGCGGTGCTGGCTCTCGGCTGGGCCGTCCGGCGGCTGGACATGGCCCGGCGCCGGCGCCGGGCGCGGCGCAGGGTGGCGGAGCTGCTGGCCGTGGAGACGGCCGGGCCCGGGCCGTCCTTCGAGGCCGGGCCCGCGGTGCGGCGGTGGCTGCCCGTTGCCGGGGCGGTGTGCGGTGCGTGGGTGCTGATCGGCGGGGTTGCCGGCGCGGTCGTGGGGTTCGGTCTCGCCGCGGGACTGTGGCGATGGCGGCGCACGCAGGCACGGACGAACCCGGCGGAGGAGATCGACACCGGCCTGGCAGCCCGCCAACTCCCGCTCGCAGCCGATCTGCTGGCGGCCTGCATCGCGGCCGGCGCCGGTCCGGTGATCGCCACGCAGGCGGTGGGGGAGGCCCTCGGCGGACCCGTCGGGGACGCACTGGCGCGGGGCGCGGCGGAGGTCCGGCTCGGTGGTGAACCTGCGGACGCCTGGCGGCGGTTGGCCGCGCTGCCCGGCGCCGGGGCGCTGGCCCGGCTGCTGGAGCGGGCCGACGAGTCGGGCCTGCCCGCGGCGGGGCCCGTCGCCCGTCTCGCCTCGGACGCGCGCTCGGAGTGGGCACGCGAGGCCACGGCCCGGGCCCGCCGGGCGGCCGTGCTGGTCTCCGCACCGGTGGGGCTGTGTTTCCTGCCCGCGTTCATCGCGATCGGCGTGCTGCCCGTGGTGATCGGGCTGGCGGGCGGCGTGGTGGGAGGGGGTGGGGGCTGAAGAGGACCGCGATGGGCGGCAACAGGTGATGCGGACGTCGGACAACAGAGCGGGAGCGAAAGGGGTTTGAGATGCGGAGGTTCAGGATGCGAAAGAGGGCCGTAGGGCTGTGGGCGCGCCTGCGGGAGCGGTGCCGCAGGGATGCGGGCATGGTGACCTCCGAGTATGCGATGGGGATCATCGCGGCGGTCGGGTTCGCGTTGCTGCTCTACGAGGTCGTCACCAGCGGGCAGGTCAAGGCGGAGTTGCAGGCCATCGTGAAGCGAGCCCTCAGTGCGCGGATGTGAACGAGGGGCGGACCGGGGGTTCGTGACCGCGGAGTCGGCCGTGGTGCTGTGCGTGCTGGTGGCGTTCACCATGGCGCTGGTCTGGGGACTGCTCGTGGTGGCGGCGCAGATCCGGTGTGTGGACGCCGCCCGCACGGGGGCCCGCGCAGCCGCCCGGCAGGATCCGGCCGATGCGGTGGTGGAGGTGACCCGGCAGGCGGCACCGCGTGGGGCGCGGGTGACGGTCGGACGGGAGGGTGACCAGGTCCGGGTGACGGTGGTGGCCGAACCGCCCGTGCTGACCGGGCTGCCCTTCGAAGTGCGGGAGGAGGCCGTAGCGGCGGTGGAGGAGGCCGGCGGGGCTGGTTCGGGTCCGGCGGCGGAAGATGCAGGCACGGCGGGGCCGGCGGGGGAGGATGCAGGCACGGCGGGGCCGGGTCCGGCGGGGGAGGCGGGGCCGTGAAGCGCCGCCGACGTGACCTCCGGTGCTCGGACCGCGGGTCCGCCACCATCTGGAGCCTCGGGGCGATCGCCGTGCTGTGCGTGGTCTTCGGTGCCGTGCTCGCCCTCGGGCAGGCCGTCGTCGTCCGTCACCGGGCAGCCGGCGGCGCGGATCTGGCGGCGCTCGCGGCGGCGGACCACTGGGCCGAGGGCGCTTCGGGGGCCTGCGCCCGGGCGGAGCGGGTGGCGGTCGCCCAGGGGGCCCGGTTGGTGCGGTGCGCGATCGTCGGCGAGACCTCGGACGTGACGGCGGCGTCCGGACGGGGGCCGTTCGCGGCGGAGGTCAGGGCCAGAGCGGGGCCTGCGGGGCCGGTGCAGGGGCCGGTGCCGGCCGCGCTCCCGGATCGGGCACATGCCCCGGGCGCCGCACGGCTCAGCCCTCGTCCGGCTTCTCCTCGGGCTTCTCCTCCGGAGCCTGGCGCAACAGCACCGTGAGGAGCCGTACGGCCCCCCTCTTGTGCAACGGATCGTTGCCGTTGCCGCACTTGGGGGACTGGATGCAGGACGGGCAGCCGGACTCGCACTCGCAGGAGGCGATGGCCTCCCGGGTGGCGGCGAGCCAGGCGCGGGCGGTGTGGAAGGCGCGCTCGGCGAAACCCGCTCCGCCGGGGTGGCCGTCGTAGACGAAGACCGTGGGCAGAAGCGTGTCGGGGTGGAGCGGGACCGACACGCCGCCGATGTCCCAGCGGTCGCACGTGGCGAAGAGCGGCAGCATGCCGATCGAGGCGTGCTCGGCGGCGTGCAGGGAGCCGCCGAGGATCTCCGGGTTGATCCGGGCCTCGTCCAACTGGTCCTCGGTGACCGTCCACCACACCGCGCGCGTGCGCAGCGTACGAGGAGGGAGGTCGAGTTTCGTCTCGCCCAGCACTTCACCCGTGATGAGTCGTCTGCGAAGGAAGGAGACCACGTGGTTGGTGACTTCGACGGAGCCGTAGCAGAGGCGGCCGGCGCCCCAGGGCACCTCGACGTCCGTCTCCAGGACGGAGATGGCCGTGGTGTCGCGGGCGACCGTCGAATAGGGCGGGTCGGCCTGTTCGACCAGGGCGACCGAGTCCTCCAGGTCCAGGGAGCGCACCAGGTAGGTGCGGCCCTGGTGCAGGTGCACCGCGCCCTCGTGGACCGTGGAGTGCGAGGCGCCCGCGTCGACCGTGCCGAGCAGGCGGCCCGTGCCCTCCTCGACGACCTGCACCGGCCGTCCGCCGGAGCCCCGGATGTCGGTCAGGTCGGCGGCCCGCTCCCGGCGCGTCCAGTGCCAGGCCCTGGTCCGGCGGCGCAGCAGCTTCGCGGCCTCCAGCTGGGGGAGCAGCTCCGTGCAGGCGGGGCCGAAGAGGTCCAGGTCCTCCTCGGTCAGCGGGATCTCCGCGGCGGCGGCGCACAGATGCGGGGCGAGGACGTAGGGGTTGTCGGGATCGAGGACCGTGGATTCCACCGGTTGGCCGAACAGGGCCTCGGGATGATGGACGAGGAAGGTGTCCAGCGGATCGTCGCGGGCCACCAGGACCGCCAGGGCGCCCTGTCCGGAGCGGCCCGCACGGCCCGCCTGCTGCCACAGGGACGCGCGCGTGCCCGGATATCCGGCGATCACCACCGCGTCCAGGCCAGAGACGTCCACGCCCAGCTCCAGGGCCGTCGTGGCGGCCAGACCGAGGAGCTCGCCGGAGTGCAGGGCGCGTTCCAGGGCGCGGCGCTCCTCGGGCAGGTAGCCGCCGCGGTAGGCCGCGACACGCCGGACCAGGGAGCGGTCGACCTCGGCCAGTCTCTCCTGGGCGATCACCGAGATCAGCTCGGCGCCGCGCCGCGAGCGCACGAAGGCGACCGAGCGGACTCCCTGCACCGTGAGGTCGGTCAGCAGGTCGGCGGTCTCGGCGGTGGCGGTACGCCGTACGGGTGCACCCTTCTCGCCGTGCAGCTCGGTGAGCGGGGGCTCCCAGAGGGCGAAGACCAGTTCTCCGCGCGGGGAGGCGTCGTCGGCGACCTCGGCCACCGGCACGCCGGTCAGCCGGCGGGCGGCGACGGCGGGCTCGGCGGCGGTCGCGGAGGCCAGCAGGAAGACGGGCGAGGCGCCGTAGCGGGCGCACAGGCGGCGCAGCCGGCGCAGCACCTGGGCGACGTGCGAGCCGAACACACCCCGGTAGGTGTGGCACTCGTCGATGACCACGTACTTGAGCGACTTCAGGAAGGAGGACCAGCGGGCGTGGGAGGGCAATATGCCCCGGTGCAGCATGTCGGGGTTGGTCAGGACGTAGTTCGCGTACTGGCGGATCCACTCGCGTTCCTCGAACGGCGTGTCGCCGTCGTACACGGCCGGGCGTACGGCGCTGCCCAACGGTTGTGAAAGTTCCTTCACCGATCGGCACTGGTCCGCCGCAAGCGCCTTGGTGGGCGCGAGGTAGAGGGCGGTGGCGCCACGGCCGTTGGGGGCCTCGGAGCCGTCCAGGAGGGTCGACAGGACCGGCACGAGGTAGGCGAGGGACTTGCCCGAGGCGGTGCCGGTGGCGACCACCACCGAGTCGCCGTCCAGGGCGTGCTCGGCCGCCAGTGCCTGATGGGCCCAGGGGTGCTCGATGCCGCACGCCTGCACGGCCGCGATCACCTCCGAGCGAATTCGATCAGGCCAGACGGCATGCCGACCGGCGCGCGGGGGCACATGCTCCGTATGAGTGATGCGCGCGGAGCGGCTCGGCCCCGAGGCGAGCCGGTCCAGGACCGTGCCCGGAGACGGGCGGGACGCCGGGTCTGCCAGGGGTCGATCGGATCGGTGATTCTTGGCCATTGGCACCGAGTCTGTCACTGGCGTGACGGACAATGGAGCCAAGGCGTCGTGCACGCCTGCCGGTAAGTGATTGAATGCCATCGCGGCTGGCGATGCGTCTTGGGGGCCGCAAGCCGAGGTGTCCCGAGGGGCGACCGCTCGATAGCAAGGTGCTGGAGGATCCGTGGACCTGTCCCTGTCGACCCGTACCGTCGGCGATCGTACGGTCGTCGAGGTCGGTGGCGAAATCGATGTATACACCGCGCCCAAGCTGCGCGAGCAGCTGGTCGAGCTGGTGAACGACGGGAATTTTCACCTCGTCGTAGACATGGAGGGCGTGGACTTCCTCGACTCCACCGGGCTCGGCGTGCTGGTCGGCGGCCTGAAGCGGGTGCGTGCCCATGAGGGCTCGCTGCGCCTGGTCTGCAACCAGGAGCGCATTTTGAAGATCTTCCGCATCACCGGACTCACCAAGGTGTTCCCGATCCACACCTCGGTCGAGGAAGCGGTCGCGGCCACCGACTGACCCCGGGCCGGTCACCGGGTCCGGACCGCACCTCGGTCCGGACGCCGGTCGGCCCCGGCCCGGGCCGGTTCGGCCGGGGCCAGAAGTTCACAGGGGGTGCGGGCTTTCGGCGGCCCCGCCCCCGAACCGCACGCCCGTAGTTGCGAGGGGGATGCATGGCCACCGTCGAACTCCGCTTCAGCGCGCTACCCGAGCACGTCCGGACCGCCCGCTTGGTGGCGGCTGCGGTGGCGCGCAGGGCCGGAGTGGACGAGGCCGCCCTGGACGAGGTCCGGCTCGCCGTGGGCGAGGCCTGTTCCCGTGCCGTCGGACTGCACCAGAGCAGTGGCATCACCGCACCTGTGAAGGTGGCGCTGATCGAGGAGGAGAAACAGTTCTCCATCGAGGTCGGCGACGAGGCTCCGCATGCCGTCCCCGCCGAACGGGTGGCCGGCGGTGCCTCCGCGGACGCGGATGTCGAGGCGGAGGAGGACGAGATGGGCCTCGCGGTCATCAGCGGCCTCGTGGACGACGTGGAGGTCACCACGGGCGAGAACGGCGGGCTGATCCGCATGAGCTGGCCCACCGCTCCGCCGGCCGCCGCGCTCGCCTGAACCCCGTACAGCGCATCGAAGGGCCCTGCTGAGCAGGGCCCTTCGTGCTGTTTCCGGACGCCCCGCGATTTCGTGAAGGAATTCACGATCAATATCCCGATAATTTGATCAAGCATCAATCGGGCCGTCAATGCCTTTGAGGCATTACCTCTTTCGGGCCCCCTCGTGCGACCTCGATCATTTGCTGAAGAGCACAAGAAGGCCAATTCCGCTTACCGCGCCCTGTTTAGATCACGATCGGGTACCTACAATCCGTCCACATCTTGAGCTCAGCCCAAGCGTCAAGGAGGACGAATGGCGGGGCTTTCTACCCCTCATCAGTTGGGCCAACCCACAACCTTCGCAGCCGCAGTTCTGACCGACGACAACCGGATCATCGTGGCGGTGATCGCGGCCGTCGCCCTGGCCGCGCTCGTGGTCGCGGGAGTCCTGGTGCGCCAGGTGCTGGCAGCGGGCGAGGGCACCGAGAGCATGAAACGGATCGCCGAGGCGGTCCAGGAGGGCGCCAAGGCGTATCTGGCACGGCAACTGCGCACGCTCGGCGTATTCGCCGTCGTCGTCTTCTTCCTGCTCCTGCTGCTGCCCGCGGACGACTGGAATCAGCGTGCCGGACGATCGGTGTTCTTCCTGATCGGCGCGGTGTTCTCGGCGGTCACCGGCTATATCGGCATGTGGCTGGCCGTGCGCAGCAATGTGCGGGTCGCCGCGGCGGCCCGGGAAGCAACCCCGGCCCCGGGAGAGCCGGAAAAGGATCTCACCACCGTTTCACACACCGCGATGAAGATCGCATTTCGCACGGGTGGCGTAGTAGGCATGTTCACGGTGGGCCTCGGCCTGCTGGGCGCCTCCTGTGTGGTGCTGGTGTACGCGGCCGACGCGCCGAAGGTGCTCGAGGGCTTCGGCCTCGGCGCCGCCCTGATCGCCATGTTCATGCGTGTGGGCGGCGGCATCTTCACCAAGGCCGCCGACGTCGGCGCCGACCTGGTCGGCAAGGTCGAACAGGGCATTCCGGAGGACGATCCGCGCAATGCCGCGACCATCGCCGACAACGTGGGCGACAACGTCGGCGACTGTGCGGGCATGGCGGCCGACCTGTTCGAGTCGTACGCCGTCACCCTGGTGGCCGCGCTGATCCTCGGCAAGACCGCCTTCGGCGACTCCGGGCTCGCCTTCCCGCTGCTCGTACCCGCCATCGGTGTGATCACGGCCATGATCGGCATCTTCGCGGTCGCCCCGCGGCGGACCGATCGCAGCGGTATGTCGGCGATCAACCGCGGTTTCTTCATCTCCGCGGTGATCTCACTCGTCCTGGTCGCGATCGCGGTCTTCGTCTACCTGCCGTCGACGTACTCCGGCCTCAAGGGTGTCGGTGACGCGGCGATCAAGGCCAAGGACGGCGATCCGCGGGTCCTCGCCCTGGTGGCGGTCGCCATCGGCATTCTGCTGGCGGCTGTGATCCAGCAGCTGACCGGCTACTTCACCGAGACCAACCGGCGCCCGGTCAGGGACATCGGCAAGACCTCCCTCACGGGCCCGGCCACGGTCATCCTCTCCGGCATCTCGCTGGGCCTGGAATCGGCCGTCTACACCGCCCTGCTCATCGGCCTGAGCGTGTACGGCGCGTTCCTGCTCGGCGGTACGTCGATCATGCTGGCGCTGTTCGCGGTGGCGCTGGCCGGCACCGGCCTGCTCACCACGGTCGGCGTGATCGTCGCCATGGACACCTTCGGGCCGGTCTCCGACAACGCCCAGGGCATCGCCGAGATGTCCGGTGACGTCGAGGGCGCGGGCGCGCAGGTGCTCACCAACCTGGACGCGGTCGGCAACACGACCAAGGCCATCACCAAGGGCATCGCCATCGCCACCGCCGTCCTCGCGGCCTCGGCGCTCTTCGGGTCGTACCGGGACGCGATCACCACCAACGTGCAGGAGGTCGGGGCGAGGCTCACCGGGCCGGGCTCGCCGATGAGCCTGTCGTTGGACATCTCGCAGCCCAACAACCTGGTCGGCCTCATCGCCGGCGCCGCGGTCGTCTTCCTCTTCTCCGGACTCGCCATCAACGCCGTGTCGCGCTCGGCCGGTTCGGTGGTGTTCGAGGTACGGCGGCAGTTCCGCGAGCACCCCGGGATCATGGACTACACCGAGAAGCCCGAGTACGGGCGCGTCGTCGACATCTGCACCAAGGACGCCCTGCGGGAGCTGGCCACGCCAGGTCTGCTCGCCGTCATGGCGCCGATCTTCATCGGGTTCACCCTCGGTGTCGGCGCGCTCGGCTCCTATCTGGCGGGCGCCATCGGCACGGGCACACTGATGGCGGTGTTCCTCGCCAACTCCGGTGGCGCCTGGGACAACGCCAAGAAGCTGGTCGAGGACGGTCATCACGGCGGCAAGGGCAGTGACGCCCATGCGGCCACGGTGATCGGCGACACGGTCGGTGACCCCTTCAAGGACACCGCGGGGCCGGCGATCAACCCGCTGCTGAAAGTCATGAACCTCGTCTCCCTGCTCATCGCGCCCGCAGTGATCAAGTTCTCCTACGGCAGCGACAAGAGCATCGGCGTACGGATCGCGATCGCGATCTTCGCGCTCGTGGTGATCGTCGTCTCGGTGTACGTGTCCAAGCGGCGCGGCATCGCGGTCGGTGACGACGAGAGCGCCGAGCGGATCTCCAACTCGGCAGATCCGGCGGTGGTTTCGTAGGCAGTCCCGGTCGGGCCTGCTCAACGGGCGGGCGGGCGGCGCGTACTGACGCGCCGGCCGCCCGCTTTCCGTGTGCGGACCCAACCGCTTTCCGTGTGCGGACCCAACCGCTTTCCGTGTGTGGCCCCTCCGCTCCCGTGTGCGGCCCGTCCACGTCGTGAGCCTTCTCTCGCATGGTGTAAAAAGTCACAAAAGCTGACTTATATGCGTTCGGCATGTGGAGCGCGTCGGTCCGCCGTGTAGATTCCGGGGGCCGAGAGCCATGGAAGGGACCAATCCGGTGAACAAGAAGCTCGCGGCCGCACTGTCCAGCGGTGCGGTACTGGTAGTGGCGCTGTCGGGGTGCAGCAGCAACAAGGACAGCGGACCCGACCCCAAGCTGGTGGCCTGGGCCAAGACGGTGTGCGACGCGGTGCCCGCACAGGACGCGAAGATCCGGGCGGCGAACGCGTCGATCGCCAAGATCGCCACGGACGGCAACCTGCCGCCCAAGACCGCCAAGGAAACGTACTCGCAGGCCTTCCAGGACATGGCCGACGGCTACAAGGCGCTCGCCGCCGCCATCAAGAGCGCCGGGGCGCCTCCCGGGGTGGACGACGGCGCCAAGCGGCAGCAGGACGCGGCCAAGAACCTCAGCGGCCTCGCCACCTCGTACGCCGGCCTGCAGAAGAAGGTCGACGGACTCGACACCAAGGACCAGGGCAAGTTCGCCAAGGGCCTGCACGAGGTCGCCGACGAGACCAAGGAGATCGGCACCCAGAGCAACAGCGGCACGGAGGCGCTGAAGCGGCTGGAGCAGGGCGACGTCAAGGCGGCGATCGCTGAGCAGCCCAGCTGCAAGGTCGCCGCGTCGGCCGCGGCCTCGCCGGCGGCCGGCTGAGCCGGGAGACGGCCCGCGCTGAGGCAGCCTCCGGCGCCCGCCGCGGGCCACAATGGGGGGCGTGACTGACTCCGGCCTCGCCCCCCTGCCCGCCACCGACCGGCCCGACGTCGCGGCACGCCTGCGCGACGCCCTGCTCGCGGCCTCCTTCACCGCCGACGGGCTGCTCGATCTGCTCGGCGCCCCCGCCTACGCGGCGCTGGCCCGCAGCGAGACCGTGCCCGCCCTCCGGGCCACCCGCGGCGACACGCCGCTGGAGACGCTCGTACGGCTCTTCCTGCTCCAGCAACCGGTGCCCCACGCGCGCGTGGCGGCCGTTCTGCCGGCCGAGGAGGCCGTGGAGTGCGGGTGGCTCACGCGTGTGGGCGGCGACGAGGTGGCCGCGACGGTGGACGTACGTCCCTACGGAGGTCCCGGCGGTGAGGACTGGTTCATCGTGTCCGACCTGGGCTGCGCGGTCGGCGGCGCGGGCGGCATCGGACAGCGGAACGAGGGCGTCGTGCTGGGCGTCGGTGGCGCCTCCACCACCCTCGCCGGCATCACCGTCCGTACGCCCGTCGCCTCCGCACTCGACCTCGGCACCGGCTCCGGCATCCAGGCGCTGCACGCCTCCCAGCACGCCACGCGCGTGACGGCCACCGACCTCAACCCGCGCGCGCTGCACATCACGGCTCTCACGCTCGCGCTCTCCGGCGCGCGCGCCGCGGACCTGCGCGAGGGGTCGCTCTTCGAGCCGGTCAAGGAGGGCGAGACGTTCGACCTGATCGTGTCCAACCCGCCCTTCGTGATCTCGCCGGGCGCCCGGCTGACGTACCGCGACGGCGGTATGGGCGGGGACGATCTGTGCCGCTCGCTCGTTCAACAGGCGGGGGAGCGGCTGAACGAGGGCGGGTTCGCGCAGTTCCTCGCCAACTGGCAGCACGTCGCGGGGGAGGACTGGCAGGACCGGCTCAGGTCATGGGTGCCGCGCGGGTGCGATGCCTGGGTCGTGCAGCGCGAGGTGCAGGACGTCACACAGTACGCCGAGCTGTGGCTCAGGGACGCCGGTGACCACCGCGGGGACCCCGCGGAGTACCAGGCCCGGTACGACGCCTGGCTCGACGAGTTCGAGGCGCGCAAGGTCAAGGCGGTCGGCTTCGGATGGATCACCCTGCGCAGGACCGGGGCCGCCGAGCCGTCCGTCACCGTGGAGGAGTGGCCGCACCCGGTCGAACAGCCGCTCGGGGAGGCGATCCGGGCGCACTTCGACCGTCTCGACTACCTGCGGGAGTACGACGACGCGGCCCTGCTCGAAGGTCACTTCAAGTTGGTCGCCGAGGTCGTCCAGGAGCAGGTCGGGCTGCCCGGCGCCGAGGACCCGGAGCACGTGGTGCTGCGCCAGCACCGCGGGATGCGGCGCGCCACGAAGGTGGACACGGTCGGCGCGGGCTTCGCGGGTGTCTGCGACGGCACGCTGAGCGCCGGCCGCATCCTGGACGCCATCGCGCAACTCGTCGGCGAGGACCCGCTGTTGCTGCGCGACCGCACGCCCGCACAGATCCGGCTGCTGGTGGAGCAGGGCTTCCTGGAGCCGGTGGTGTGAGGCGGGGTGCGTGACGCCCTCACGGTCGCCGGGCCGGGTGCCGTGGACACGGGTACCCGGGCCGTCGTACCGCGTCCGGATCGACGTCGTATGCCGGTGGCACGGGCCAGGACGCGCCCATGCCGGCAAAACGGCCGGAAAATACCTGCGCCGGGCCGAGCCGGCCCTGTTCGGGTGATCGTTCGGCGGGGTGTCGACCTTGCGTTCACCCCGATGTCGCCCGCCCGTCTCCCGCGCGTGCCACCCTCCCCGCGCTGGGTACGGGCGGACGGCACGGAAGGGGCGGACGGGGCATGGAGAGCGGGCCGGCGATCTTCGCGGGAGTGGTGTTCGCCCTGTTCGGGGGCGCCCTGCTGGTATGGACCGGCACCCGGGTGCGGCGGAACGAGCCGGTCGCCCACGGTGTGAGTCCGGTCGCATCGGCCACCCTCGCCGGCGCCGTCGGCGTCATCGCGCTCGGCCTGGGCGCTTACTGCCTCAGCCGCCTCTGACGTCGGCGCCCGTACTGCCGTACGGGTAATCACAGGTAATTGGAGCGTCACGCTCCGGACAGGGGACAAGGGGTCGCCGAACACTCCGGGCGGCAGGAATGCCGGTAGTCGGGTTACCGTTCGAGTGGCCGTTGTGGGCTTTTCCCGTTTGACACGGGGGCGGGATGTACCGTCACACTCCGCAGCGTCACACGAGCCAGAAGCACGCCGCGAACCCCGGGACACAGGCCTGGGGAGGCCCCAGCGTCGACCGGAGAGAAGAGCGAAGTTGTCCCCGACCAGCGAGACCGCACAGGGCGGCCGCCGACTCGTCATCGTCGAGTCGCCTGCCAAGGCGAAGACGATCAAGGGCTACCTGGGCCCCGGCTACGTAGTCGAAGCGAGCGTCGGGCACATCCGCGACCTTCCCAACGGCGCCGCGGAGGTGCCGGAGAAGTACACCGGCGAGGTACGCCGTCTCGGCGTGGACGTCGAACACGACTTCGAGCCGATCTATGTCGTCAACGCCGACAAGAAGGCCCAGGTCAAGAAGCTCAAGGACCTGCTGAAGGACTCCGACGAGCTCTTCCTCGCCACCGATGAGGACCGCGAGGGCGAGGCCATCGCGTGGCACCTCATGGAGGTCCTGAAGCCCAAGGTCCCGGTCAAGCGGATGGTCTTCCACGAGATCACCAAGGACGCGATCCGCGAGGCCGTCGCCAACCCGCGCGACCTGAACCAGCGCATGGTCGACGCCCAGGAGACCCGCCGCATCCTCGACCGTCTCTACGGCTACGAGGTCTCGCCGGTCCTGTGGAAGAAGGTCATGCCGCGCCTGTCGGCCGGCCGTGTCCAGTCGGTCGCGACCCGGCTCGTGGTGGAGCGGGAACGCGAGCGCATCGCTTTCCGTTCTGCTGAGTACTGGGACCTGACGGGCACCTTCGCGACCGGCCGCGCGGGGGATTCCTCGGACCCGTCGTCGCTGGTCGCCCGCCTGCAGACCGTCGACGGGAGGCGGGTCGCGCAGGGCCGCGACTTCGACTCCGTCGGACAGCTGAAGAGCGAGAACACCCTCCATCTCGACGAGGCGAACGCCCGCGCCCTCGCCGCCGCACTGGAGAGCACCCGCTTCTCCGTGCGCTCCGTCGAGTCCAAGCCGTACCGCCGCTCGCCGTACGCCCCGTTCCGTACGACGACGCTGCAGCAGGAGGCCAGCCGCAAGCTCGGCTTCGGCGCGAAGGCGACCATGCAGGTCGCGCAGAAGCTGTACGAGAACGGCTACATCACGTACATGCGTACGGACTCCACGACGCTGAGCGACACCGCGATCGCGGCCGCCCGCGCCCAGGTCACGCAGCTGTACGGCGCCGACTACCTGCCCCCGCAGCCGCGCACCTACGCCGCCAAGGTCAAGAACGCCCAGGAGGCGCACGAGGCGATCCGCCCCTCGGGTGATCGTTTCCGCACCCCGGCGGAGACCGGCCTGACCGGCGACCAGTTCAAGCTCTACGAGCTGATCTGGAAGCGGACCGTCGCCTCCCAGATGAAGGACGCGACCGGGAACAGCGTGACCGTGAAGATCGGCGGCACCGCCGCCGACGGCCGGAACGTCGAGTTCAGCGCCTCCGGCAAGACGATCACCTTCCACGGCTTCCTGAAGGCCTACGTCGAGGGCGCCGACGACCCGAACGCCGAGCTGGACGACCGCGAGCGCCGGCTGCCGCAGGTCGGCGAGGGCGACCCGCTGTCGGCCGAGGAGATCACGGTCGACGGCCACGCCACCAAGCCCCCGGCCCGCTACACCGAGGCCTCCCTGGTCAAGGAGCTGGAAGAGCGCGAGATCGGCCGCCCGTCGACCTACGCCTCGATCATCGGCACCATCCTCGACCGCGGCTATGTGTTCAAGAAGGGCACGGCCCTGGTGCCGTCCTTCCTGTCCTTCGCCGTGGTCAACCTCCTGGAGAAGCACTTCGGTCGGCTCGTCGACTACGACTTCACCGCCAGGATGGAGGACGACCTCGACCGCATCGCCCGCGGCGAGGCGCAGGCCGTGCCGTGGCTGAAGCGCTTCTACTTCGGCGAGGGCACGGTCGCGGGTGCGGCCGCCGACGCCGGCAACGGCGACGGGGACCACCTCGGCGGCCTCAAGGAACTGGTGACCGACCTGGGCGCGATCGACGCGCGCGAGGTGTCCTCGTTCCCGGTGGGCAACGACATCGTGCTCCGCGTCGGCCGCTACGGCCCGTACATCGAGCGCGGCGAGAAGGACTCCGAGGGCCACCAGCGCGCGGACATCCCCGACGACCTCGCGCCGGACGAGCTGTCCGTCGAGCTTGCCGAGGAGTACCTGGCCAAGCCGAGCGGCGACTTCGAGCTGGGCAACGACCCGCAGACCGGGCACGCGATCGTCGCCAAGGACGGCCGCTACGGCCCGTACGTCACGGAGGTCCTCCCCGAGGGCACCCCGAAGACGGGCAAGAACGCGGTCAAGCCGCGCACGGCCTCCCTCTTCAAGTCGATGTCGCTGGACACGGTGACCCTCGAGGACGCGCTCAAGCTGATGTCGCTGCCGCGTGTCGTCGGCACCGACGCCGACGGTGTGGAGATCACCGCGCAGAACGGCCGCTACGGCCCGTACCTGAAGAAGGGCACGGACTCGCGCTCGCTGCAGTCCGAGGACCAGCTCTTCACGATCACGCTGGAGGAGGCGCAGGCGATCTACGCCCAGCCGAAGCAGCGCGGACGGGCCGCCGCCAAGCCGCCGCTGAAGGAGCTGGGCGAGGACCCGGTCTCCGCCAAGCCGGTCGTGGTCAAGGACGGCCGCTTCGGTCCCTACGTCACCGACGGCGAGACCAACGCGACCCTCCGCTCCGGCGACAGTGTGGAAACGATCACTCCGGAGCGCGGCTTCGAACTGCTCGCCGAGAAGCGGGCGAAGGCGCCCGCCAAGAAGACGGCGAAGAAGGCCACGGCCAAGAAGGCCGCTCCGGCGAAGAAGGCCGCGGCCAAGAAGACGGCGGCGAAGAAGACGACCGCGGCCGCGAAGACCACGGCGAAGAAGACGACGGCCAAGAAGACGACGGCTCCCGCAGCGGAGGACTGACGCTCCGTCGGAGCGGCGCCCGCCGCGCCATTCCGGTTTCGCGAGACGAACGCCCCGGCATCACTTTGGTGTCGGGGCGTGCGCACGCCCGGACGGCCTGGGTGTGGTGTCGGTGGCTGCGGATAGGCTGAACGCATGACGCGAGCCGAGCAGCCAACGGCCCCCACCACAGCACCGGACGACACCCTGGTCGCGGACTCCCGCGAGCGAGCTGTCCGCTCCCTGCTGCGCCGACCACAGTTGAGGCGCCTGTGGAGCGCGCAGCTCGTGAGTGGCGTCGGTGACGCCCTCGCGCTGCTCGTGCTGATCGTCCTCGTCCTGCAGGCGGCCATCTCCGAGGGCTCCTTCGGCGGCGGCTACCGCGGCGTGGGGTTCGCAGTGGCGACCGTTTTCGCCGCGCGCATCGTCGCCGCCCTGCTGTTCGGCGCGGTCCTCCTGGGCCCGCTGACCACGCTCACCGCCCAGGAGGGCCCGCTCGACCGCCGCTGGACCATGGTCGGCGCCGACGGACTGCGGGCCGCGATGCTGATCGTCGCGCCCCTGTGGATCGACTGGACCCCGGACAACGCACTCGCCGTCCTGCTGGTCACCGTCTTCGTCACCGGCGTCGCCGAGCGGCTGTGGACGGTGTGCCGGGAGAGCGCGGCCCCCGCCCTGCTGCCCGCCCCGCCGCCGGAGGGGGCGACGGTACGGCCGCTCCCGGACCATCTGGACGCCCTGCGCCGTCTCGCACTGCGCACCAGCTTCCTCGCGGTTCCGCTGGCGGCCGCCGCCCTGGTCGTCGCCGCCCTGCTCAACACCCTGCTCGGCACCGGAGTGGCCTGGTTCGACCAGCACCAGGCGGCCCTCGGGTCGTATGTGGCAGCAGGTCTGTTCGCCGCGTCCCTGTCCGTGCTGACCTTCCTGGAGCTGCCCGACACGCGCACTCCGCGCCCGCGGTCCCCGCTGGAGGGACTGCGTCGCCCGCGCACCGGCACGGGCGTCGACAAGGGCCGTACGGGCGCCATTCCGCTGCTCGTCCCGGCCTGCGCCGCCGTGGCCGGAGCGATCGCCGCCGCGGTCGCGGTGTGCGTGCTGCACGCCACCGACCTGGGCGGCGGCCCGGTCCTCTACGGCCTGCTCGTGCTGGGCCTGACCGGCGGCGTCGCCGTCGGCATCCGTACAGCGCCCTCGGTGCTGCCCTCGCTCTCGCGCCGCCGGCTGCTCGCCCTGGCGATCGCCTTCACCGGCATCGCCCTGCTGGCCGCCGGGCTCGTCCCGGACGTCACCACGGTGCTGCTGATCGTCACGCTGGCCGGCATCGGCGCGGGCGTGGCCGCCAACACCGGGCATGCGCTGCTCGACCAGGAGACCGAGGAGTACCGCAGGGCCCGCGCCACCGAGCACCTGCACGCGGTCGTACGTGTCGTCATAGCGCTCGGCGCCCTGATCGCGCCCCTGGTCGCGGCCCTGATCGGCCCGCACCGGATGGAGAACGGCAAGTTCGTCTTCGAGCACGGCGGCGCCGCCTTCACGCTGATGCTGGTCGGCGCGCTGCTGCTGCCGGTGGCCGCGCTGGTGCTCGCCAAGGTCGACGACCGCTCGGGCGTCCCGCTGCGGCAGGACCTCAAGGACGCGCTGCTGGGCGGCGACGACCCGGTCACGGCACCGGCGGCGAACGGATTCTTCATCGCCCTGGAGGGCGGCGACGGCGCCGGCAAGTCCACCCAGGCCGAGGCGCTCGCGGAGTGGATCCGTGCCAAGGGCCACGAGGTCGTGCTCACCCGCGAGCCGGGGGCCACCCCCGTGGGCAAGCGGCTGCGCTCGATCCTGCTTGACGTGTCCTCGGCGGGCCTGTCGCACCGCGCGGAGGCGCTGCTGTACGCGGCCGACCGCGCCGAGCACGTCGACACCGTCGTACGGCCCGCCCTGGAGCGCGGCGCGGTCGTCATCTCGGACCGGTACATCGACTCGTCCGTGGCCTACCAGGGCGCGGGCCGCGACCTGTCCCCGACCGAGATCGCCCGCATCAGCCGCTGGGCCACCAACGGGCTCGTCCCGCACCTCACCGTCCTGCTGGACGTCTCGCCCGAGCTTGCCCGCGAGCGGTTCACGGAGGCGCCGGACCGGCTGGAGTCGGAGCCGGCCGAGTTCCACGCGCGGGTGCGGGCCGGTTTCCTCACGCTCGCCGCCTCTGATCCCGGCCGCTATCTGGTCGTGGACGCCGGGCAGGAGCCCGAGTCCGTCACCACCGTGATCCGGCGCCGGCTCGACACCGTGCTGCCGCTGTCCGAGGCCGAGATCAAGGCCCAGGAGGAGGCGCGGAGGAAGGCCGAGGAGGAGCGCCTGGAGCGTGAGCGCCAGGAGCAGCTCGCCAAGCTGCGCGCCGAGGAGGAGGAGCGCAAGCGCCGCGAGCTGGAGGAGGCGCAGCGCCGCGAGGCCGAGCGGCAGGCGGAGGAGGCCCGGCAGCGGGCCGAGGAAGCCCGGCGCCGGGCGGAGGAGGAGCGACAGCGACTCCTCGCGGAGGAGAAGGCCCGCGCCGAGGAGGAGGCCCGCCGCAGGGCCGAGGAGGAGCAGCGGCGCAAGCAGGCCGAGGAGGAGGCCCGGCTGCGCGCCGAGGAAGAGGCACGACAGGCCCGGCTGCGCGCCGAGGAGGATGCGCGACGCCTGGAGAAGCAGCGCAAGGCCGAGGAGGCCCTGCTGCGCGCCGAGGAGGCCCGCCGCCAGGCGGCCGAGGCCGCGGCTGCGGCCGACGCGGCGGCACTGCGGCCCAGCACCCCGCAGCCGACGGTGCCGGGCCTGGCACCGGACGCGGTGACCGTGCCGACGCCGGTGGTCTCGCCGGGTGCGGACGGGACTGTGCCGACGCCGGCCGATTCCCGGGGTGCCGAGGAGACGACGGTGCTGCGGCCGGTGCGGGAGGAGCGGGGCGGCGACGCACTGCGGGCCGGGCCCGGCCCCGAATCCGAGGTGACGGCAGAGCTGCCGCAGCCGCCGGTCGCCCCCGGCGCGGTGGACGAGACGGCGGTGCTTCCGCCCGTCCCGGCCCGCGACAGGGCCGTACGTCCACCGGTGGCCCCGGGCGCGGCGGACGAGACGGCAGTGCTTCCGCCTGTGACCCCGGGCGCGGTGGACGAGACCGCCGTACTGCGGCCCGTACGCGGTGACGCCCCGGCGGACCGGATGCCGCCCGGTCTCTTCCGGGACGAGCGGCCCGCGGCGGGGCCCGACGGCTCCGAGCCGCGTACGCGCGAGATGCCCCAGGTCGACGCCGACGGCACGCCCCGCCGTCGGCCGCGCTCGGACTGGGCCGAGGAGACCCCGCTGGACGACCTGCCGACCCTGGCGGACGAGCTGCTGGGGTCGTACGACGAGCAGGAGTACGGGGAGCCCGGCGAGGACCCGGGCCGCCAGGGCCGGGGTCGCGGTCGCCGCGGCTGAGCGAGGACATGGGGCGGCGCCCGTCGGAGATCCGACGGGCGCCGCTCTTCGTCGACAAGCGCCGCTCTTCGCTGACGGGCGGCGGCCTTCGTTGTCAGTGGCCACCCGCACAATGGACACCGGAACGCGCAGTGCGACGGAAGGGCGGCGTGACCCGTGACCGTGTGGGACGACCTCGTCGGGCAGGAGAAGGTGGGCGCGGTGCTCGACGCCGCCGCGCGGGACGCCGACGCCCTCGTCACGGCCGCCGCAGCGGGCCGGCCGCTGCCGGAGGCGTCGAAGATGACCCATGCCTGGCTGTTCACGGGCCCGCCCGGAGCGGGCCGGAACCGGGCGGCGCGGGCCTTCGCCGCGGCCCTGCAGTGCGTGAGCCCCGACCGCGCCCTCGGCGGATCCCCCGGCTGCGGCTTCTGCGACGGCTGTCACACCGCGCTGCTCGGCACGCACGCGGACGTCACCACGGTCGCCGCCGTCGGAGCCGAGATCCTGGTGAAGGACATGCGGGACACGGTCCGCAAGTCGTTCACCGCGCCGGCGAACGGCCGCTGGCAGATCATCCTCGTCGAGGACGCCGAGCGGCTGAACGAGAAGTCGGCGAACGCCGTCCTCAAGGCCGTCGAGGAGCCCGCCCCGCGTACGGTCTGGCTGCTGTGCGCCCCCTCGATCGAGGACGTCCTGCCCACGATCCGCTCCCGCTGCCGCCATCTGAACCTGCGCACGCCCTCGGTCGACGCGGTCGCCGACATGCTCGTACGCCGGGACGGCATCGAACCCGCGGTCGCCGCGGCCGCCGCCCGCGCCACCCAGGGCCATGTCGACCGGGCCCGCCGCCTGGCCACCGACCCGGCGGCCCGCGAGCGCCGAGCCGCGGTCCTCAAGCTGCCCCTGCGCCTGGACGAGGTGGGCGCCTGCCTCAGGGCGGCCCAGGAACTGGTCGACGCGGCCGCCGAGGACGCCAAGCAGCTCGCCGAGGAGATGGACGGCAAGGAGACCGAGGAGCTGAAGGCGGCACTGGGCGCGGCCCAGGGCGGCCGGCTGCCGCGCGGTACGGCCGGCGTGATGAAGGACCTCGAGGACATGCAGAAGCGCCGCAGAACCCGTACGCAGCGCGACAGCCTGGACGTCGCCCTCGGTGACCTCACCGGCTTCTACCGCGACGTCCTCGCCCTCCAGCTCGGCTCACAGGTCGCGATCGCCAACGGAGACGCCGAGGACGCCCTGGGGCGGCTGGCCCACGGCAGCAGCCCGGAGTCCACGCTCCGCCGCATCGAGGCGATCGCCGCCTGCCGGGAGGCCCTTGACCGGAATGTGGCTCCGCTGCTGGCGGTGGAGGCGATGACGATGGCACTGCGGGCGGGGTGAGCCGGGCGTACGGTGGTTGACGGACCGCGTCCCTCGTACGAGGCGTCGGTCCGCACGTACCGCACCCATTCTGTTGCTCAGCGTTACGCTCGCCTGATGCAGACCTGGTCATCCCCCCGCCGGAACCCCCGGACCCGGACCGGAACTCGGACCCGAAACCGGACCCGGGCGACGGTGCGCGTCACGGACACCCTTCTTGCGGCCGCCGCGCTGCTCGTGTCCGCCTGTTCCCCCGGGAACTCGACCACGCCGTCCGGCGACACCGCGCAGGCGGCGCTGGTCGCGCTGCCGCGTGCCACGCCCTCGGCGCTGTCGCCGTACTACACCCAGAAGCTGCACTGGCGCAGCTGCGGTGTCCCCGGTTTCCAGTGCGCCACGATGAAGGCGCCGCTGGATTACGCCATGCCCGGCTCGGGTGACGTCCGGCTCGCCGTCGCCCGCAAGAAGGCCACCGGCAAGGCCAAGCCGCTCGGCTCACTGCTGGTCAACCCGGGCGGACCGGGCGGCTCGGCGATCGACTACCTCCAGAGCTACGCGGGCGTCGGCTATCCCGCCGGGGTCCGCGCCCGGTACGACATGGTCGCGATGGATCCACGGGGCGTCGCCCGCAGCGAGCCCGTCGAATGCCTGGGCCGTCGCCAGATGGACACCTATACGCAGACGGACAGCACACCCGACGACCAGAAGGAGACGAATGCGCTGGTCGGCGCGTACGAGAAGTTCGCGGAGAGCTGCGGGGAGCACTCGGCGCGGCTGCTGCGGCACGTGTCCACCGTCGAGGCGGCGCGGGACATGGACATCCTGCGGGCGGTGCTCGGCGATTCCAGGCTGAACTATGTGGGGGCGTCGTACGGCACCTTCCTCGGGGCGACGTACGCCGGGCTGTTCCCGGGCCGGGTGGGCCGCCTGGTGCTGGACGGGGCGATGGACCCCTCCCTCGACGCCCGCAGGCTCAACCTGGACCAGACGGCGGGCTTCGAAACGGCGTTCCAGGCGTTCGCGAAGGACTGTGTACGGCAGCCCGACTGCCCGCTCGGCGGCAAGGGCACGACGCCCGCGCAGGTCGGCGAGCACCTCCAGGCCTTCTTCCGCAAGCTGGACGCCCACCCCGTCCCGGCGGGCGGCGCCGAGCACCGCAAGCTCGGCGAGTCGCTGGCCACCACCGGGGTGATCGCGGCGATGTACGACCAGGGGACCTGGGAGCAGCTGCGCGACGCGCTGACCTCGGCGATGAAGAAGAACGACGGCGCGGGCCTGCTCGCCCTCTCCGACAGTTACTTCGAACGCGACTCGGATGGCCACTACAGCAATCTGATGATGGCCAACGCCGCCGTGAACTGCCTCGACCTGCCGCCCGCCTTCGCCGGCCCCGAGCAGGTGGAGAAGGCTCTGCCGGAGTTCGAGAAGGCGTCCCCGGTCTTCGGCAAGGGCCTGGCCTGGGCCTCGCTGAACTGCGCGTACTGGCCGGTGAAGGCGACGGGCGAGCCGCACCGCATCGAGGCGAAGGGTGCGGCACCCATCGTCGTGGTCGGCACCACCCGTGACCCGGCGACCCCCTACCCCTGGGCGAGGTCCCTCGCCCGCCAACTCTCCTCGGGCCGGTTGCTGACCTACGTCGGAGACGGCCACACCGCCTATGGGCGCGGCAGTACCTGCATCGACTCGGCGATCGACACGTACCTCCTCCACGGAACCCCTCCGGCGGAGGGAAAACGCTGCTCATAGCCCTGATGGCGCGGTGGCTCGGGGTGCTCCGGGGGGTGGTACGGAGCACCTCCGGAAACTGTGTAGACTTACCGACGTTGCTGATCGCACCATAGTGCGGACGGCGTGCCGCCTTAGCTCAGATGGCCAGAGCAACGCACTCGTAATGCGTAGGTCTCGGGTTCGAATCCCGAAGGCGGCTCTTCTGAAACCCCGGATCGGATCTTCTCCGACCTGGGGTTTTCTCGTTCAGTACATACGGCGGCGACGCCGGGTGCGGTCCGCGCGGGTGTCCGTGGGCAGTTCTGGTCCCAGTTGTCGGCCCCGGGCCGGACATGAGGCGGTCGCCCGTGCGGCGCATCGCGTCCTTCGGCAGGTGGGAGCGTCCTTCCGCCCTAGAGGTACTTGATCGATCCGTCCTTTTGCACGCCGGCCCCTGCCACTGGATCGAGCAACGCCGCCGCGGCGGCCACCCAGTCGATGAGGTTCCCGGGGGCGCCGTAGCTGCGTGAGTGAATGTCGGCGGTGACGAAGACGTTGTCGCGAATGCCCTGGAACCAGGGGTTGAGGAATCTCCGTTTCTGATGGAGCCGCGCCCAGGGGTAGACCAGGCCACTGCTGGTGACCGCCTTCGGGCCCCCGACCTCGTACTTGATGGACACAACAACTACGCAGACCTCGTCAGTACGAGTCAGCTTGGTGTTGGCCATGGGTTCTGCAGGGTCGTAACGGCGGAACACAGGGGCGCCATGGTCACGGGCGAAGGCAAAGAACTCCCGGGCACGCGCACGCAAGCGCGCAAGCTCTTGCTCCGCGGCACGCTGCGCCTCGGCGCGCTGTGCGGCTGCGGCCTCGGCCTCCCTCCTCAGCCGGCGTGCATGAGCAGCGGCAGCATCTTCCAGATCAGACATGCCTACCCTCCGAATGCGTCTCGTTGCTCAGTGAAGCAGCCATGACAGTCCGGGGAACACCCCACGCGGCGCGATCCAACGCCTCGACCGGCCTCCGCCGACCGGGCAAGGCGCTCCGTAGCCGACCGGAACGGCCGGGCAGCCCGACCCGGAGTCCGATGGCACAGGACACACGCCTCAGGGATTGCAGGTGCCCCCGTCCCCCCTAGAATCGAACATGTGTCTGAGCTGCCGCCTGATCCGACTCGCCTGAGAGCGATCCTGGCGTACCTCGACAGCCGGGTCGCCGACAACGAGACCGTCGGCGTCTATCTGCGGCTCCAGCGCGAAGCCGCCCGCGAGGCCCTCGCTGCCGCCGAACGGCAAGCCGCGTCCTCGCCGCAGCGGCGATCCCGGCCACGGCGTCCAGTGCCACCCCTCGCCACCCAACCCGACTCCGGTGAGCCCCGGGCGACCGGATTCGTCGTCGAGCCGAAAAAGCATCCGAAGCACCCCCAGCCCGCGCTCTACCACCTGGCCGACTGCGCCATGCCCCGACGCAAGACGTCACGCGTCACACCGGACCAGATCCGCATCGCGCTCCGCGATCCCCTCGGCTACCTCGCGCCGTGCGAGGTCTGCGCGCCGGACAAAAGGCTTGAACAGGCCGACTAGGCGCTGCGCGGCGGCCGCGGTTGCCTGCCGCTGCTTGCGGTGCCGGTTCCGGACGGCGACGGTGTCGTCGACCAGGGCCCAGGTCGACGGGCCGGCGACCGTGGGACGAGCACTGTGCCCGCGCCCCGGACGGCCGCTCGTGGCCGGGGATCAGCCTGCGCCCACGCCCCTTTCCGGCCGCTTGTCCAGCGGGGCCTTGGTCAGGCCGGCGCCGAGGTTCCTGTGGCGCAGAGAAATGTGTGGACAAAACCGCAGCAAAGGCGCAGCAAAGTGAATCGGCGTCTGGTGAACCGGCGCACCTGAGGCAACATCTTGGTGAACGGTGGGCGCCGTGCGGTCAGGACGCCGGTGCCGCCGTCGGCCGGATGGGGTGAGGACGTGGTGGAGCCGAGGATCGCCGTCGCCGTGGTGACCATGGGCAACCGGCCCGCCGAAGTCGACGCCCTGCTGGAGTCCGTGGCCAAGCAGGGCGTCGCCCCCGCCCGCATCGTGATCGTCGGCAACGGCTGCCGGCTGCCCGAGTTCGCCCGGCGGCTCTGCCTGCCGGGCGAGGTCACCACCATCGACGTCGAGGACAACCTCGGCTGCCCGGGCGGGCGGAACATCGCCCTGGCCCGGCTGCGCGAGTACGGCGATGTCGACGTGGTCGTGGAACTGGACGACGACGGGCTGCTCGTCGACGCCGACGTGCTGCGCCGGGTGCGCGAGCTGTACGCGGCCGACCCCCGCCTCGGCATCGTCGGCTTCCGCATCGCCGACGAGCACGGCGAGACCCAGCAGCGGCACGTGCCCCGGGTCGGCAAGTCCGACCCCCTGCGCGGCGGATATGTCACCGGGTTCCTCGGCGGCGGGCATGCCCTTCGGACGGCGATGCTGGCCGAGACCGGGGACTGGCCCGCCGAGTTCTTCTTCGCGCACGAGGAGACCGACCTCGCCTGGAGGGCCGCCGACGCCGACTGGAAGATTCTCTACGCCCCCGAGCTGCTCCTGCAACACCCCAAGACCTCGCCGGCCCGGCATGCCATCTACTACCGCGTCAACGCCCGCAACCGGGTCTGGCTGGTCCGGCGCCGGCTGCCCGTGCCGCTCATCCCCGTGCATCTCGGGGCGTGGCTGCTGCTCACCCTCGCCCGCACCCGCTCCGCGGCCGGGCTGCGCGCCTGGTTCGGCGGATTCATGGAAGGGCTGCGGGAGCCGGCCGGCGAGCGGCGGCCCATGCGCTGGCGGACGGTGTGGCGGCTCACCCGGCTCGGGCGCCCGCCCGTCGTCTGAGCGAAGGACGCGACAGGTACGGGACAGGGCCCCGGTCGTTCACCTCCGCCGACCGGGACCCCTGTGCGTCCCCGGACCAGGCCTGCGGCGACACTCCCCCGAGTTACGCGACTTGCCGCGCGCGCCGTCGGGCCGGATCCGATGGAAAGATCACATCAGGGCCCACCAACGGATCGCTAACATGTGGCCAACGGTTCGCCCGCAGGTCGCGGACCGGTTGGCCGGAAGATGCCGGGTGGCAGCGCCAGTAGGCAGGAACCCTAACGGATTCCGGCCCCGGCCGGCAGGTGGAAGGTGGCGGGAAACCGCTGTGGGCAGGGCGGATTTCCGCCAGGGAACGATGGGTGTGCACCCATCGTGCGGCGTGGTCGGACGGATCGCGCGGGAAGGCAGTGGAGCGGGATGCGGCGGTGCGAGCTGCGGTTCGGACTGCTGGGACCACCTGTCCTGTACGACCGACAGCCGTACGGGATTTCGTACGACCCCCATGACGTCCCCGGCGCCCTCGACAGCACGGCCGACCATTCCGACAACCTCGTCCGCGCCATCGGCAGCCCCAAGGTCCGTGCCCTGCTCGCCGCGCTGCTGCTGGAGGCCGGCCGGGTGGTGTCCGTCGAGTCGCTGAAAGACGCCCTGTGGGGCGGGGCGCCCCCCGTCTCCGCGCAGGCCTCCCTGCACAACCACGTCACCCGGCTGCGTCGGCTCCTGGACGACCCCGAGCGCCTCAGGGCCGTGGCGCCCGGCTATCTGCTGCGCGTGGACGACGGCGAGCTGGACGTGCACGTGTTCGACGCCCGGGTCGCCGAGGCGCGCGCCGCGCACGCCCGGCGGGACTGGGCGGGTGTCGTGCGCCCCTGTGCGGCCGCGCTCGCGCTCTGGCGCGGCACACCGCTCAGCGGCCTCCCCGCCGATCTCGGCGGCTACGCCCTCGTGCAGCGCCTGGAGGAGGCGCGGCTGCTCCTGCTGGAGTGGCGGTACGACGCCGAACTGGCCCTCGGCGGATCGCGGTTGGCCGAGCTCGTCCCGGAGGTGGCGGCCCTGGTCGCCGAGCATCCGCTGCGCGAGGCGTACCACCGCCAGTTGATGCTGGCCCTGCATCGCACCGGCCGTCAGGCCGAGGCCCTGGCCGTCCACCGCGACCTGCGTGCCCGCCTGATCGAGGAACTCGGCATCGAACCGGGCGCGGGGGTCCGCGAGGCCCACGTGGAGGTCCTGCGGGGCCCGTCGGCACCGGGCGCCGGGGGCATCACCGCCCGGGTTCCCGCACAGCGCACCCACGCACCCGCAGCCGCCGACGGCGAGCACACCCCGCAGGGGCACCCCACACCCGGCGACGAAGGCGGTACGGGCGATGCGGGTGGGAACCGGAATCCGGCCGAGGGCCGGGTACCCGCCCATGCCCAAGCCCCCGCATCCGCGACCGCAGCCGCACCTGTACCGGCCCAACTTCCCGCACCGCCGGCGCACTTCACCGGAAGAGCGGCCGAGAGCGAGGCGCTCCAGGACACCCTCGCCGGCCGGCGGAGCCACCTCGCCGTGATCAGCGGCATGGCCGGCGTGGGCAAGAGCGCGCTGGCCCTGCATGTCGCCCATGGGCTGCGGGAACGTTTCCCCGATGGCCAGCTGTACGTCAACCTGCACGGTGCGACGCCCGGCATGCCGCCGCTCACCGCGGCCCAGGCGCTCGTCGCGCTGCTACGGGACCTCGGCGCCGAGCCCCGGAACATCCCGGAACACCCGGACGCCGCGGCCGCGTTGCTCCGCTCGCTGCTCGCCCCGGCCCGCATCCTGCTGGTGCTGGACGACGCGGCGAGCGCGGCCCAGGTGCGGCCGCTGCTGCCGGCCGGGCCCGGCTGCGCCGTGATCGTCACCAGCCGGTCGCCGCTGACGGCCCTGGACGGCGCCCGGCGCTTCCCGCTCGGCCCGCTGACCGGTGAGGACAGCGCGGCACTGCTGCGCGCGGTGAGCGGCCGCGAGGGGCTCGACGCCGGTCATCCCCTGGTCGAGCTGACCGGCAGACTTCCGCTCGCGCTGCGCGTCGTCGCCGCCCGGCTGGCCGCCCGCCGGGCCCTCACCCCCGACGTGCTGGCCGGTCAACTGGCCGCCACGGAAGGCCGCTTGCACCACCTGGAGTACGACGACCTGAGCGTCCGCCGCTCTCTCGCCGTCGCCCACGACGCGCTCGCCGCCGCCGAGCGCGAGGCCGACCGGGACGCGGCCCTGGCCCTGCGTCACATCGGCGCGCTCGACCTGCCCACCTACGGCGCCCCGCTGGTCGCCCGCCTCACCGGCACCGACCCGCGCCGCGCCGAGGCCGCCCTGGACCGGCTCGTCGACGTGGCCCTGCTGGAGGAGACGGCGTACGGCCGCTACGCCCCGCACGCCCTGGTCCGTGACTTCGCCCGCGAACTGGCCGGCCGGAGCACCGATTCGGGCACCGGCGCCGATCCGGACCTCATCGCCCTGCGCTGGTACGGCGCCGTCGCCGAGCGTGCCCTCGTCGCCGTCGTGGAGCCCGGTCTCGACCAGGACGACCGCCGGACGCCCACCTCCGCCCAGCCGCCGGAGCACGCGACGGACGTGGCCGCCCTGGGCTCCTTCGAGTCCACCGAGATGGCGTTCGCCTGGGGCGATGTGGAACTGGAGAACATCGTCGCGCTGGTGGAGCGCAACGCCGGCACCGGCGACGAGCGCCGGGCCGCCCATCTCTCCGTGCTCGTCCGGCTGTTCTTCCCCTATGTGCAGCGCAGCGGACGGGTCGCCGAGATGGAGGTGCTGGGGCGGGCGGCGCTCGGCGTGGCGCGGCGGCTCGGGGACGCGGCCGCGGAGGCGTACGCCCTGGGCGACCTCGCGGGCCTGCACTTCATGACCGGCCGGCAGAACGACGCCCTGGCCCTCACCGACCAGGCCCTCGCGATCTGGCGGCGGCTCGGCGCGCCCTCCTGGATCCGGCGCTGCCTGAACAACCGCGGGCTGCTGCTGGAGGGGCTCGGCCGGTTCGCGGAGTCCGGGGAGGCGCTGCGGCAGAGCCTCGCGTACTCCCGGCAGCTGGACGACCCCTACGGCGCGGCCGTCACCCGCAGCCACCTCGGCAACCTCTACGAGCACACCGATCCGCGGGCCGCCATCGAGCAGCACCGGCGCTCGCTGGCGATCGGGGACGCGATCGGCGCGGTCATCGTGCAGCACTCGGCGCACTGCAACATCGGCTACGCCCATCTCGCGCTCGGCGAACCGGCCGCTGCCGCCGGGCACTTCGAGGAGAGCCTGCGCATCCTCGGCGGCCATGGCGACTGGCACGGCGAGTCGCAGACCCGGCTCGGTCTGGTCCGGGCGCTGCGGCGGCTGGGCGAGGCCGAGCGGGCCGCCGGTGAGTGCACCGAACTGCTGCGCCGGGCCGACGCCCGCGCCGACCGCTACATGGGAGGTCTCGCCCGCCACCAGCACGGGCTGCTGCTGCGCGAGCAGGGACTTCGGGCCGAGGCGTACGACGTCTGGCGCGCGGCCCTCGTGGCGCTGGACGGCACGGACGAGCAGACGGTGCTGGAGGAGCTGCGGGAGCTGCTGTCCGACGCCTCGGCCCGGTGACAGGTGTTCATTTGGCGTCGGCGTAGCACTCCACCACCGCCGTCGTGAACGGGAAGCGGACCGGGGTCTCGCCGAAGGTCAGCCGTCCGGCCAGGTCCGCGGCGTCCTGGATGGCCCGGACGACGGTGTCCGCCTCCTCGGCCGGGCAGTGCACGATCACCTCGTCGTGCTGGAAGAACACCAGCTCGGCCGCCAGGCCCGCGCAGGCCCTGCGCAGCGCGGCGAGCAGCAGCAGGGCCCAGTCGGCGGCGCTGCCCTGCACGACGAAATTGCGGGCGAAGCGGCCCCGCGCGCGGGAGTCGGTGGAGGCATAGCCCGGCACCCAGGCCTGGCCTTCGGAGTCGTCGTCGCCGATGGGGATGCCCGCCTCCTCCTCCGCGTCCTCGCCCGGCCGGGCGGCGGGCGGGCAGGTCCGGCCCAGCCAGGTGCGCACCAGCCGGCCCTCCTCGCCGGCCCGTGCGGCCTCGTCGACGTAGGCCACCGCCTTCGGGAAGCGGCGGCGCAGGGCGGCGAGGTTCTTCAGGCCGTCGCCGGAGGTCTGGCCGTAGACCGCGCCGAGTACGGCGAGCTTGGCCTGGTTCCGGTCGCCGGAGAAGGCGCGGTCGGAGACGGACTGGTACAGGTCGCTCTCGCGGCCGGCCACCTCCATCAGGCCCGGATCACGGGAGATCGCGGCCAGCACGCGCGGCTCCATCTGGTCGGCGTCGGCCACGACCAGCCGCCAGCCGGGGTCGGCGACCGCCGCCCGCCGGATCACCTTGGGGATCTGCAGCGCGCCCCCGCCGTTGGTCACCCAGCGCCCGGTGACCGTGCCGCCGGCGAGGAACTCGGGCCGGAAGCGGCCGTCACGGACCCAGTCCTGCAGCCAGGACCAGCCGTGCGCGACCCAGATCCGGTACAGCTTCTTGTACTCCAGCAGCGGCTCGACCGCGGGGTGGTCGACGGATCCGATCTCCCAGCGGCGGGTGGACTTCACCTTGATGCCGGCCTGGGCGAAGGCCTTGATCACGTCGGCGGGCAGGTCGGGCCGGACCCGGCGGCCGAAGGCCGTGGAGACCTCGTCGGCCAGCTCGGCGAGGCGGCGCGGCTCGCCGCCACCCGCATACCGCTCCCCGAGCAGATCGTGCAGCAGCTCGCGATGGACGCCGGCGCTCCAGGGCAGACCGGCGGCGTTCATCTCGGCGGCCACCAGCATCCCCGCCGACTCTGCGGCGGTCAGCAGCCGCATCCGGTCGGGGTGGGCGGTCTTCTCGTGCCGCCGCTGCTGGTCGGCGTAGACCACGAGGAGGTCCGCCAGCGGCAGGCGGTTGCCCGTCGGTTCGAACAAGGGGGACTGGGCGCCCGGTTCGGCCGGGCGCTGCGGCGGGTCGGACGGCACGGGGCCGCCGCGGAGGCGGGCCAGGGCGGCGGCGGCCGAACGCGGCTCGCCGTACCGGCCCTCGTGGCCCAGCAGGAGTGTTTCGGCGTCCTCGATGTCGTAGCACCGCTCCACTCGCACCCCCGTGGCGAGCAGACGCGGATAGACCTCGGTGGTCGACCGCCACACCCAGCGCGTCACCTCCGGGCGGCTCCGCACCGCCTCGGCGAGATCGCTCTCCCGCCGCACCGGACCGGCGGGCAGCCCGTCCGGGCCGAGGGGGGCGACGTCCACGCCACCGTCCTCGGCCGGCGCGAGAGCCCACCGGTCGGTCATGACTGCGAGTGTGGCAGGGGGCTCTGACAATGACCCTGATCTGCGGATTCTTATCCGAAGGCAGGCGCTTGCGGAGCAGTGCCCGTGCAGGTCTGCCCTCGGCGGCCCGGCGCGGCACGCGGCGGGGGCCGGACGGGCGCCGCGGGCCAGCGCCGACGTCTCGACCCGGCGCGCACGTGCGCGCCCCCGCCGCGTGCCGCTCCGGCGGCGCCGCGACCGCGCTGCTCGGCTGTCGGCGGGTCGTGCGGTGGCAGAGGTCTGCCCCGGGGCCGGTCTCAGCCCGCCGAGCCGTCGCCGGCGGCCTCCGCCGCCTCCGCCGCCGCCGTCTTCTGCTCCAGCAGCGTCGCCAGCACCTTGGCGACGTACTCCTCGGTCGCCGCCTTGGTGATGCCGAGCCCGCTGAGCACGCCCTCGCCGTTCTCGTGCTCCAGCAGGGCCAGCAGGAGGTGCTCGGTGCCGATGTAGTTGTGGCCGAGCCGGAGGGCCTCGCGGAAGGTGAGTTCCAGGACCTTCTTGGCTTCCGGGCCGTAGGGGATGAGGTCGGGGACGTCCTCCGCGGCCGGCGGTAGCGCGGCGGTCGCTGCCTGCCGCACGGAGTCCAGCAGGACGCCCTGCCGGGTGAGCGCCTTCGCGGCCAGGCCCTCCGGCTCGGCCAGCAGCCCGAGGACCAGGTGCTCGGGGCGGCCCTCCGGGTTGCGGGCCGCGACCGCCTCGTTGTGGGCGGCCATGACCACGTTCCGCGCGCGGGGGGTGTAGCGGCTGAAGCCCTGGCTGAGGTCGAGGTCGGCGGACTCCTTGGTCACGAAACGCTTCTGTGCCGCCTGCCGGGTCACGCCCATGCTCCTGCCGATGTCGGTCCAGGACGCGCCCGAGCGGCGGGCCTGGTCGACGAAGTGGCCGATCAGGTGGTCGGCCACGTCTCCGAGGTGATCGGCGGCGATCACCGCGTCCTGGAGCTGGTCGAGGGGTTCGGGGTGCACCTTCTTGATCGCCGCGATGAGGTCGTCGAGGCGGACGGATGCCGTGATGTTCGGGTTGGTCGCCATGCGTCAACCGTAGGTTGTCACTCATGGACTGTCAACCGATGGTTGACAGTCCATGTCGCCCTCCCGCGGCGGCTGCTCGGGTGCGGCACCGGCGTCCACCCCGACGTCCCCGCCCGGCCGGTGCAGGAGCCTTCGACCGCTCCCGGGCGGGCGGCCGTCCGCCCGCGCCCGAGACTGTCCACAGGGTGTGGACGACGCCGGCCCGCTGTCGGCGCCGCATGGCACGATCGACAGCGTGACCAGCACAGCCAGCACCGTCGAGACGGCCTTCCGGGCCGCCCTGTACGACGACACCGACGCCGGACTCGACACCGGCGCCTCCCTGCTTGCCGCCGACCCCGCCGCGGACGCCGAACTCGCACGTCGGGGCGAGGAGTTCGTCGCGACGGCCTGGCAGCGCGGCTGGCAGCCCGCCGACGTCGTACGGCTCGTACGGCGTGAGCTGGAGGACGGCCAGGTACGCCTGGCCGCGGGGCTGATCCGGGCCCAGACCGGGCGGGATCGCCCGCGCGGGCACCGCTGGGCCGCCCAGCTGGAGGCCCTGCCGGAGGACCCCGCGCGCGCCGGCGACCGTTTCTCGCACGCCACCGCCGTCCTCCAGCTGTACCGCCTGCTGCTCCGCCTGCCCGCCCTGGAGCCCCTCGAAGAACCCCGCCGCGAGCACGGGCCCGCCGCCGCCCGCATGCTCGGCCGGATCCGTGCCCTGCTCGCCAAGGCCGAGGCGACCGGGTATCCGGAGGAGGCGGAGGCGCTGAGCGCGAAGGCGCAGGAGCTGATGGCCCGGCACAGTGTCGACGAGGCGCTGCTCGCCGTCGGTGCCCCCGCGTCGGACGCGCCCGGCGCCTGCCGCATCGGCGTCGAGCCGCCGTACGAGCAGGCCAAGGCGGTGCTGCTGGACGCGGTGGCCACCGCCAACCACTGCCGCGCGGTGTGGAACGAACCGCTCGGCTTCTCCACGGTCGTCGGCTTCGAGGCGGACCTCGAGGCGGTCGAGCTGCTCTTCACCTCGCTGCTCGTGCAGGCCACGCACGCGATGGCCAGGGCGGAGGCGGCCCAGAGAGCAGGCGGCCGCAAGCGGACCAAGACCTTCCGGCAGTCGTTCCTCGCGGCCTACGCCCACCGCGTCGGTGACCGTCTCGCGGCCGCCGCCGAGACCCAGGTGACCCAGGACCTGCTGCCGGTCCTCGCCACCCGGGACATAGCCGTCACCGACCGCTTGGAGCGCCTGTTCCCCGAGACCACCACGACCCGGCTGCGTGGCGTGAGCGACGCGGCGGGTTGGACGGAGGGCGCGCGAGCGGCGGACGAGGCCCAGGTCAGGGCCCGGCCCAGACTGCCGTGAGGGCCGGCCGCCGCCGTCCGGGTCAACCCGCTGCCGCGAAGTTCAGTCCCCGACCTGCTGGAAGGCGCTGACGGAGGCGTCCGGAGCGGTCGAGGAGCCCTTGGCGGCGATGGGGCCGTACGACCACGGGAAGCTCCGGCTCGCGGAGGAGCCGGGCAGAGTGATCTTCACGGTCTTCGCCCCCAGGCTGCTCTTGTCGTCCGCCTTGCCACGCACATAGGTGATGCTGAAGGACGCCGAGTCGCCCTTGGCGAGCTTCAGCTTCTGGGCCTTGGCCCCCTGCTGCACGGGCACATCCACCTCGGCGTTGCCGGTGTTCAGCAGGGCGCTCGGGAAGCGGTCCAGGGTGCAGGGCGCGCTCTGGTTGGTGATGCTGATGGGCACCTCGCCCGTGTCACCGGCGGCCGGGGCCACGCTCGCAGAGCCGATCTGCACCGACACCCCGCCGATCTCGCAGGCGGAACTGCTCTTGCCGTTGTTCCCGCCGCCGCTGTCATTGCAGGCGGTCAGCAGCAGAGCGGCGGCGAGGGCGGTGACGGTGAGCGGAATGGCGCGCATGAGCAGGTCCCTATCAAGGTGGAGGCGGTCTCCCTGCATCATGGCGCCTGCGGCCGGGGCCCGATCACGTGCCCCGGCCGAATTCACTGCTTCAGGGGTGCCGTCGGCAGCCCCGATGGCAGCTTCCCGCCCTCGGCCCTGGTGTAGGTCTCCTGGCCGAGCTTGCCCGACCAGGTCACCTTCATGGCGCCCTTGTCCACCGTCTCGACCATGCCGGTGACCCGGTCCTTGCTGCCGTCGGTACAGCTCAGATGGATCATCTGCATGCCCGACTCGGTGCCCGCGGCGCCGCTGCACACGGTCCCGCCGGTCGCGAAGAGCCCGGCCTGCTTTCCGGTGATCACCAGGGCCACGATCGAGCCCTTGCTGGTGGTGATCCAGCTGCCCTGGAGCTTGTCGGAGGCGCCCGTCACCGCGCCGCCGGAACTCGTGGACGTCGGGGTCGCGCCCGAACTGGGCGAGGAGTCGTCCTCGGAACCGCCTCCGCTGCACGCGGTCAGCGCGAGCGCGCCCACCAGTCCCGCGGCCGCGGCCGCGGTCCGCACCCTTGCAGTCGCCGTAGTCACGTCAACCTCCCAAGCTGTAGCGGGCCGGCCGCCCCGGGACCGTCGGCCCGTCGCGGACGACATCCCCCGGACCGGAGGGACCGCAGCAAGTTACCAGCCGTTACCAGGAGGACTTCCGGACGCCGGGCAGGAATCCGCAGCCGCCGGGTCGTCCGGGTGGCCGCCCAGCAGCAGCGGCAGCCGGCACGGGCCGTCAGGAACGCGCGGGAGATGGCGCTGCTGGCGTACTCCAGCAGGTGAGTGGCCATGGGTAGGTAATCCCCTACGATTGACGCGTAGGGAATTGCCTACCTATTCTTGGGGCATGACCATCACGCATGCCTCATTCGTCACGCTTCCCGTCTCCGACCAGGACCGCGCCCTGCGCTTCTACCGGGACGTCCTCGGCTTCGAGGTCACCGCCGACCGCCAGATGCCGCCGGGGCGGTGGCTCCAGGTCGCGCCGCAGGGCGCGCAGACCGTGTTCACGCTCTCCGGGCCGGGGATGGGCGATTTCGAACCCGGATCGACCCGGGGGATCATGTTGCTGACGACCGATGTCGACGCCGACTGCGCACGGCTCGCCGAGGCGGGCACCGAGGTGCAGGGTCCGGACGAGTACCCCTGGGGCCGGATGGCCTCCTTCCAGGACCCCGACGGCAACGGTCTGATGCTGCTCACGGAGGCTCACCAGTAGGAAGGTCGGCAATGACCGCAGCCGGAACCCGGGAGGCCGCCGAGGACCGCGTCTTCGCCGCGCTCGCCAACGCCACCCGCCGCGAGGTGCTCCGGCTGCTGCGCGAGCGCGGGCCGCAGCCCGTGCAGGCCCTGGCCGACCACTTCGACATGCGCCGCCCGAGCCTCTCGGAACACCTCAAGGTGCTCCGGGAGGCCGGTCTCGTCTCGGAGCAGCGCTCCGGCCGCCAGCGCATCTACCGCCTGGAGGCGGCCCCGCTCGCCGATGTGCAGGACTGGCTCCATCCGTACGAGCGGTTCTGGCGGGACCGGTTGAAGGGCCTCGGCGATCTGCTCGACCGCATGCCCCACGATGACCATCCATGAGCACCGCACCCGACGACGCCGACGACCTCACCACGATCCGCGTCGACCAGTTCTTCCCGCACCCGCCCGCCAAGGTCTGGCGGGCCCTGACCGAGCCCGATCTGCTGGCCCGCTGGCAGATGCCCGGCGCCGAGGACTTCCGGCTCGAGGTCGGCCACCAGTACCGGATGACCTCGGTCCCACGTCCCAATTCCCGCTTCTCCGGCGTCGTAGAGGTGCAGGTGCTGGCCTACGACACCGAGCGGATGCTGTCCCTCCGGTGGACGGATGCCGATCCCGCCAATCCCGCGGACTGGACCATCACGTGGACCCTGGAACAGGAAGGGCGCGGTACGCGTCTCTTCCTAGTGCACGAGGGATTCGATCCGGACGACCCGGCGCAGATGATGGCGCGGAAGATCATGGACGGGGGCTGGAGGGGGCATGTGCTGCCACCTCTGGGGCAGACGCTGGAAGAGCTTCGGTAAAGCGGACGTCAAAGCTGTAATCGAGGGAACACCCCCCGTGCACGTGCATCTGCTCACGCATCTGCACATGAACAGAGCTATGATCCGGGTCAGTTGACTACAGCATCTATGGCCACACCAGCCAGTGCACCACCGGGGAGCGACTGTGGACCGCGACGTTGACGGCGTGTACGGGGGGTACGACGTGTACAACGGCATGGCTGCCACGCAGCTGGACGGAGTGGCCTGGCAGAAGAGCAGGCACAGCAACTCGCAGGGATCGTGTGTGGAGTTCGCGCGGCTGCCGGGCGGCGAGGTGGCCGTGCGCAACTCGCGTTTCCCGGACGGGCCCGCGCTCGTCTACACCCGCGCGGAGATCGAGGCCATGCTCCTCGGTGTCAAGGACGGCGAGTTCGACCACCTGATCGCCGGCTGATCTCATCGGCCCTGAAACGAGTCAGTGGTACGGCGGTTGGGTGACGGGCGGGTGAAAGTACGGGGGTACGCGCGTAGATATGGGTGTACGCGCGTAGAAACGCGGCGTCGGTAGGTGCCGGACCGCGTCAGCCGGCGGTCCGGAGCCGGAACAGCGCCCAGACCACCTTGCCGTCCAGGGTGCCCGCGAGCGGGTGCCAGCCCCAGCTGTCGGAGAAGGAATCGACCAGGAAAAGACCCCGGCCCGACTCGGCGGAGAAGTCGTCCGAATCGCGCGGTGCGGGCGTCGCGTGGCTGGGGTCGCGCACGGCGCATACCAGCCGACCGGTCCAGCGCATCAGGTGCAGGCGTACCGAGGACGTGTGCTCGGAGGAGTTCGCGTCGGCCGAGTCGGACGGTGCGGTGCGCAGTGCCTCGCCGGAAGGGTGGTGGGGGAGAGGCAGGCCGTGCCGCAGGGCGTTGGTGACGAGTTCGGAGACGACGAGACATATGTCGTCGAAGCGGTCGCCCACGTCCCACTGGTCCAGGGTGCCCCGGGTGAACCGCCGGGCCTCGCGCACCGCTTCGTAACGGGCCGGCAGGGCGCAGGAGGCGGCATCGGACACGGCCGAGGGATCCAACGGCGGAAGGCCCTGCCGTAACGGCTTGAGCATGGTCGATCCATTCGTCCCCATGCGAGGCACTCCCGGGAATTCGCGGTCGTTGCGATGCAGCGGTGGCGCGGGACCATGGTTTCGGATGCGAAGGGCAGATGCAAGGGCAGATGCACGTGCACGCGACCGAATTGAACCTGCCCGTACCGCTTCTTGGCCATTTTTTCCGCCAACTTGGATCGCTTCTTTGTCAGAGGTCCGGACCTCTGAGTGCGGAAAACGGCTGACCTCTTTCCGTTTCTGTAACCGGACGAGTACTGCTCGAAGTGTTTTAGTGGCAGACTTCGGCCCCTGAAGACGGTTGGGGAGGCTGGCGAACGTGAGCGCGGGAGAGCCCGGATCGGTGGTGCGGCGCATGCTGCTCGGCTCGCAACTCAGGCGACTGCGTGAAGCACGGGGGATCACGCGGGAGGCGGCCGGGTACTCGATCCGCGCCTCGGAGTCGAAGATCAGCCGGATGGAGCTGGGCCGGGTGAGCTTCAAGACCAGAGACGTGGAAGACCTGCTGACGCTGTACGGCATCACCGACGAGGCGGAGCGCGAGTCCCTCCTCTCCCTCGCCCGGGAGGCCAACGTCGCGGGCTGGTGGCACAGTTACACCGACGTGCTGCCCAGCTGGTTCCCCACCTATGTGGGCCTGGAGGGCGCCGCCTCGCTGATCCGGGTGTACGAGGTGCAGTTCGTGCACGGCCTGCTGCAGACCGAGGAGTACGCGCGCGCGGTGGTCAGGCGCGGCATGAAGGGTGCGAGCGCGGCCGACGTGGAGCGACGCGTCGCCCTGCGCCTGGAGCGGCAGAAGCACCTGCTCGACAGCAATGCGCCCGAGTTCCACATCGTCCTGGACGAGGCCGCCCTGCGCCGTCCCTACGGCGACCGCGACGTGATGCGCGGCCAGCTCCAGCATCTGATCGACATCTCCGGGCTCCCCAACGTACGGCTGCAGATCATGCCGTTCGGCTTCGGCGGGCACTCCGGCGAGAGCGGCGCCTTCACGATCCTCAGCTTCCCCGAGTCGGACCTGTCCGACGTGGTGTACGTGGAGCAGCTGACCAGCGCCCTCTATCTGGACAAGCGCGAGGACGTCGGCCAGTACGAGCAGGCCCTGAAGGAACTGCAGCAGGACAGCCCCGGCCCGGACGAGAGCCGGGATCTGCTGCGGGGCCTCGTCCAGTTGTCTTGAGAGGTCTCCTTCAACTCGGTTGAAACGCAAGTACGATGACGGGTGATCAGACCGTGACCAGGATCTGGCATCGCTAGTGATTGAGGGATCACATGTCGTCCTACTTCAGCGACCTGGCCCAGCAATACATCGACGGTGAATGGCGCCCGGGCACCGGTTCCTGGGACGTCATCGACTTCAACCCCTACGACGACGAGAAGCTGGCCTCGATCACGGTGGCCACGGTCGACGAGGTCGACCAGGCCTATCAGGCCGCGGCCCGTGCCCAGAAGCAGTGGGCCGCGACCAATCCGTACACCCGCCGGGCGGTCTTCGAGCGGGCGCTCAGACTGATAGAGGACCGCGAGCAGGAGATTGCCGAGCTGATCATCGCGGAGCTGGGCGGCACGCGGGTGAAGGCGGGCTTCGAGCTGCACCTCGCCAAGGAGTTCCTGCGCGAGTCGGTCCACCTGGCGCTGCGCCCCGAGGGGAAGATCCTGCCCTCCCCGGCCGACGGCAAGGAGAACCGGGTCTACCGGGTCCCGGTGGGCGTGGTGGGCGTGATCAGCCCGTTCAACTTCCCGTTCCTGCTGTCGATCAAGTCGGTGGCCCCGGCGCTCGCCCTCGGCAACGCCGTGGTGCTCAAGCCGCACCAGAACACCCCGATCGCCGGCGGCACCCTGGTCGCGAAGATCTTCGAGGAAGCGGGGCTGCCGGGCGGCCTGCTCAACGTGGTCGTCACCGACATAGCCGAGATCGGCGACGCCTTCATCGAGCACCCGGTCCCGAAGGTGATCTCGTTCACCGGTTCCGACAAGGTCGGCCGGCACGTCGCCACCGTCTGCGCCTCGCACTTCAAGCGCTCGGTGCTCGAACTGGGCGGCAACAGCGCGCTGGTGGTCCTGGACGATGCCGACATCGACTACGCGGTGGACGCGGCGGTCTTCAGCCGGTACGTCCACCAGGGCCAGGTCTGCATGGCCGCGAACCGCGTGCTGGTGGACCGCTCGGTCGCCGACGAGTTCACCGAGAAGTTCGTCGCCAAGGTCAGGACGCTCAAGGTGGGCGACCCGCGCGACCCGCAGACCGTCATCGGCCCGGTGATCAACTCCGCGCAGGCGGGCGCCATTTCGGGCACGGTCGAGCAGGCCCTCGCCGAGGGTGCGACGGCCCTGGTGCACGGCACGACCACCGGCAACCTGGTCGAGCCCACGGTGCTCACCGACGTCCCGGCCGACTCCGCCCTGCTCCAGCAGGAGGTCTTCGGGCCGGTCGTCTTCCTCGTCCCCTTCGACGGCGAGGAGGAGGCGGTCCGGATGGTCAACGACACCCCGTACGGCCTCAGCGGCGCCGTGCACACGGGTGACATCGAGCGCGGTGTGGCGTTCGCCAAGCAGATCGAAACCGGCATGTTCCATGTGAACGACGGCACCGTGCACGACGAGCCGCTGGTGCCGTTCGGCGGCGAGAAGCACTCCGGCCTCGGCCGCCTGAACGGCGAGACCACCCTGGAGGCTTTCACGACGATCAAGTGGATCTCGGTGCAGCACGGCCGCAGCGGGTTCCCGTTCTAGGTTCCTTCGAGTGGCGGGCCCTTGCGGACAGAAGCTGACCGCAAGGGCCCGTAGCTTTGTCGGTGTCAGGGGGGAGGCCCCCGGGAGACCCGATGAAAGGCGGTCGGTCATGGTCACTCACGTGTCGGCGGAGATGCAGGGCGACGAGCGCGGGGCGCTGCTGGCGTTCGTGGAGGAGCAGCGCGGCGGGATCCGCAGGGCGCTGCTCGGGCTGACGGAGGAGCAGGCCCGCTCCCGCCCCAGCGCCAGTGAGCTGTCCCTGGGCGGCCTGCTCAAGCATGTCGCCGAGGTCGAGCAGAGCTGGCTGGCCCGGGCCCGGCAGGAGCCGCCGGCGGTCCACCGCGACGAGACGAACTGGCACGAGACCTTCCAGCTGGTCGGCGACGAGACGGTCGCCTCGAAGGTCGCGTACTGGGAGCAGGTCGCCGCCGAGACGGAGAAGTACATCCGCTCCGCGCCCAGCCTGGACGACACCTTCCCGCTGCCGCCCGACCCCTGGTTCCCGCCGGAGGGCCGTGTCTCCCTGCGCTGGCTCTGTCTGCACCTGATCCGCGAGATGGCCCGGCACGCCGGCCACGCCGACATCATCAGGGAGTCCCTGGACGGCAGGACGGCCTTCGAGCTGGTGGCCCTGGAGCAGGCCGGCTAGCCGCGCGGCAATAACCTGGACCGCATGTCAGCGATCCGTCTTCTCGTGCTGGGCGCGGTCCGTCAGCACGGGCGGGCCCACGGCTACCAGGTGCGCAACGACCTGGAGTACTGGGGCGCGCACGAGTGGTCCAACGCCAAGCCGGGCTCCATCTACCACGCGCTGAAGCAGATGGGGAAACAGGGACTGCTGCACGCGCACGAGATCGCGCCGTCCACCGCCGGAGGGCCGCCGCGCGTCGAGTACGAGCTCACGGACCGGGGCGAGGAGGAGTACTTCGCCCTGCTGCGCGACGCGCTGGTCACCTACGACCAGCGGGGTGACGTGAAGACGGCGGCCATCGGCTTCATGGTCGACCTGCCCCGGGCCGAGACGGTGGCGCTGCTGAAGGAGCGGACCCGGAGGATCGAGGAGTGGCGGTCCTCGGTCACCGAGCACTACGTGCCCGAGGAGGGGCCCGGGCAGCTCGGCCACATCGGCGAGATCATGAACATGTGGGTCCACACGGCCGACTCCGAGGCCGCGTGGACCCGCGGCCTCGTCGAGCGCGTCGAGAGCGGTGCCTACACGTTCGACGGCGAGGGCGAACCGTTCGTCGGCGTCCTCGCCGAGGGTGAGGAGAACCCGTACGCGACGGGGGAGCGGCATCCGGAGGACCACCGCTAATCAAGTTTGACCAATGCCCTCCGGGACGTTACTTTCAAGCGGGTAGTCAAAATTGACTAGCGAGGGAGTGGCATGGCCTGCACGGCGATCACCGTCGAGGACGCACGCAAGACCTACGGCGCCGAACACGCTCTGAACGGGCTCGCTCTCCGGGTGGCCCGCGGCACCGTGCACGCGGTGCTCGGTCCCAACGGGGCGGGCAAGACCACCCTGGTCCGGATCCTGGCCACCCTGCTCAGGCCGGACGGCGGCCGCATCGAGGTCGCAGGGCACGACGTGCTCACCGAGGCCCGCGCGGTCCGCCGGCGCATCGGCCTGCTGGGCCAGTACGCGGCCCTGGACGAGCAACTGGACGGCCGGCAGAACCTGGAGATGTTCGCCCGTCTGCACCACCTCGGCGCCCGCCACGCGCGCGTGCGCGCCGCAGAGCTTCTGGAGCGCTTCGACCTCACCGACACCGGCCGCACCCCGGTCGCCCGCTACAGCGGCGGCATGCGCCGCCGGCTCGACCTCGCCGCCTCCCTGATCACCGAACCCGAGGTGCTGTTCCTGGACGAGCCCACCACCGGCCTCGACCCGCGCGGCCGCGCCGAGGTCTGGGCGGCCGTCCGCTCCCTGGTCGGCGGCGGCACGACGGTCCTGCTCACCACCCAGTACCTGGAGGAGGCCGACCAGCTCGCCGACCGCATCGCCTTCGTGGACCACGGCCGGGTGGTCGCCGACGGCACCCCCGACGAGCTGAAGACCCTCACCGGCGGGGACCGCATCGACGTCGTCCTGCGCGACGCGGGCCGACTGGGCGCGGCCGCCGCCCTGCTGCCCGTCGACGGCGTCTCGGTGGACACCGACCGCCGGCTGCTCAGCGCCCCGGTCACCGACCGCATGGGCGCGCTGTCCGAGGTCGTGCGCGCGCTGGAGGCCGCCGGCATCGAGGCGGCGGACGTGGCCCTGCGCCGGCCCACGCTGGACGAGGTGTTCCTGCACCTCACCGGCGACGAGAACCGAGTGAAGGAGGCCGCCTGATGCAGGTGTCCCCGTACGTCCTCACCGACTCCTGGACCATGACCCGGCGCGAACTCGCCCACTGGGCACGGCAGCCCGGGCAGGTGCTGGTCGCCCTGGTCTTCCCGGTGATGCTGCTGCTGATGTTCGGCTACCTGGTCGGCGGCGGCCGGGGCGTCGCCGGCGACTACGTCGACTACCTGGTGCCCGGCATGCTCGCGCTCACCATGGCCTTCGGCCTTGAGGGCACGATGCTCAACGTCACCCAGGACCTCGACAAGGGCGTCGTCGACCGTTTCCGCTCCCTGCCCATGGCCAACGGGGCGGTCCTGGTGGGCCGTTCGGCCGCCGACATGCTCCAGTCGGCGGTGGGGCTCGGGCTGATGACGGCAGTGGCGTATGCGCTGGGCTGGCGGGCACACGGCGGCCCCGGCGCCTTCCTGGGCGCCGTCGGCCTGCTGCTCCTGCTCCGTTTCGCGATGCTGTGGGTCGGCATCCACCTCGCCCTGATCGCCGGCCGGCCCGAGCTGGTCCAGGCCGTGCAGATCCTCATCTGGCCGGTCGGCTTCCTCTCCAACGCCTTCGCCACGCCGGACGCCATGCCCGGCTGGCTGGGCACGGCCGTCCAGTGGAACCCGCTCTCCCAGACGGCCACGGCCGTACGGGACCTGCTCGGCAGCCAGGGCGGTGAGCCGGGCCACGTGTGGGCGGCCGTGGCCTGGCCGCTGGGCCTCCTCGCGCTGTTCTTCCCCCTGGCGGTACGGAAGTTCGCGGGGCTGGGGCGCTAGTGCCGCGGCACCGGGTCTCGTCCTAGTGGTGGAAGCCGGTGGCCGCCTCCTTGTCCCGGGTCAGCGGATGCGGCTGCCGGCGCAGCTCCGGCAGCAGGCGGCTCAGATCGTCGATGAAGAGGTCGGCGAGGTCGTGGGAGAAGCCGTTGCGGCACACGACCCGCACCACGGACAGGTCCTCGCGGTTCGGCGGGAAGGTGTACGCGGGCACCAGCCAGCCGCCCTCGCGCAGCCGCCGGGAGACGTCGAAGACGTCGTACGACGTCACGTCGGGGGCGGTGGTGAAGGCGAAGACCGGCAGCTCGTCGCCCCTGGTCAGCAAACGGAAGTCGCCGAGCGCCTCGATCTTCCCGGCGAGCGCGGTCGCCACGTCCCGCGTCGACTGCTGCACCGCGCGGTAGCCGTCCCGGCCCAGCCGCAGGAACGAGTAGTACTGCGCCACCACCTGGGCGCCGGGCCGGGAGAAGTTGAGCGCGAAGGTCGGCATGTCGCCGCCCAGGTAGTTGACCCGGAAGACCAGCTCCTCGGGCAGCGCCTCCGGGTCCCGCCACAGCGCCCAGCCGACGCCCGGGTAGACCAGGCCGTACTTGTGCCCCGAGGTGTTGATCGAGGCCACGCGCGGCAGCCGGAAGTCCCACACCAGGTCCTGGTCCAGGAAAGGAGCCACCATGGCGCCGGACGCGCCGTCCACGTGCACCGGGACGTCGAGACCGGTGCGCTCCTGGAGGGCGTCCAGGGCCGCGCACAGGTCCGCGACCGGCTCGTAGGATCCGTCGAACGTGGAGCCGAGGATGCCGACGACCCCGATGGTGTTCTCGTCGCACAGCTCGGCCGCCGCCTGTGCGTCCAGGTGGTACCGGTCGCCCTCCATCGGGACCAGCCGGGCCTCCACCTCCCAGAAGTTGCAGAACTTCTCCCAGCAGACCTGGACGTTGACGCCCATGACCAGGTTCGGGCGGGCTCCCGGATAGCGGTCGGCGTTGCGCGTGGCCCAGCGCCGCTTCAGTGCCATCCCGGCGAGCATGCACGCCTCGCTGGACCCCGTGGTCGAACAGCCCACGGCGGCCGCCGGGTCCGGCGCGTTCCACAGGTCGGCGAGCATCGCCACGCAGCGCCGCTCCAGCTCGGCCGTGCGCGGGTACTCGTCCTTGTCGATCATGTTCTTGTCCCGGCACTCAGCCATCAGCACCCCGGCCTGCGGCTCCATCCAGGTGGTGACGAAGGTCGCCAGGTTCAGCCGGGCATTGCCGTCCAGCATCAGCTCGTCGTGCACCAGCTGGTACGCCGTCGACGGGGGCAGCGGGCTGTCCGGGAGCCGGTGCGTGGGCGGCGCCTCGGTCATCCCGCCGACCGGATTCGCCTCCCCGAAGAAGGGGTTGACCGACATGGGCCGTTCTTCGTGCTTCTCGGGACCGTTGTGCAGGGCCATGGACGTGCCTCCAGACGGGGGGAGTGGGTCATCGGATCGGAGCGCCGTCCGGCCGCAGCTGCATCTGCGGGCGCCCCGTCACCAGCAGCCAGGCCGGCAGCGAGGCGATGCACAGCAGCGCGAGGACGACCGGGGAGGCCACCAGGACGGCCGCGGTGAACAGGCTCACCCAGCCTTGCCGCGTGATGGCCAGGAGCATGCCCAGCACGCCCGCCGCCACGCCCACGGCGGGCGGGACGGCGGGCACCAGGGCGTGGGCGCACAGGCCGAGGGCGGTACCCACGAACACGGCGGGGAAGATCCGGCCGCCGCGGAAGCCGCAGGACGCGGCGACCGTCAGGGCGGCCAGCTTCACCACCGTCATCGTGGCGAACTGCCCGGCCGACCAGCCCTCGGGGTCGTGCGCCAGCTCCGCGACCTGGTCCAGCCCCTTGAAGAGGGTCAGGGGGCCGCCCAGGGCCCCCAGCGCACCCAGGACGGCCCCGCCCACCGGAAGCATGAGCAGCGGGTGCCGCAGCCGCTGGAAGGCGCCGTGGACGTACGGGAAGGCGCGGACCGCGCACATGCCGAGCACCGCGCCGACCGACGCGATGACGATCGCCGCCAGCACGTCGCCCCCGCCCGGCCGGCCGACCGGCGGCAGCTGGAGGTCGAAGGTCGCGTGGTGGACCAGGTCGGTCGTCAGGGCGCCCGCCGCGGCGGCGGCCAGCGGGGCGAAGAGGTTGTCCCACAGCTGCCCCTTGATCCGCTGCCCGGCCAGCGCCTCCGAGATGACCAGGGCCGCGCCGACCGGGGTGCCGAACAGCGCGCCGAGCGTCGCCGCCTCCGCGAGCGCCACCCACAGGGGGCCCGCCAGCCTGGGCGCGAACCGGCGGCCCAGCCACACCGCCAGCCCGACGTTGACGGCGATGATCGGGTTCTCGGGGCCGAGGCTCGGGCCGCCCGCGAGCATCAGGGCCGCCGCCAGCAGCAGGCCGGGCAGCACGACGGGCGGCAGCGGGGGCGCGTTCAGCCCCGTGGTGGCCGGGTCGGGCCCCGCGTGCCCCGGCACCTTCCACACCACCAGACCGACGGCGATACCCGTCGCGATGAGCATGACGAAGATCCACAGCACGGAGTAGCGGCCGATTCCCAGGGCGTCGGGCAGGTTCTGCCACAGCACGCCCTGGAGCTGCTCGGCCCCGACGCTGACCCCGACGAAGAGGAGGCTGGACACCACGCCCACGGCGAGAGCGGGCAGGATCAACGGCAACAGGGCGCGCGCAGGGGCCGCGGGAGCGGTGGTGGGCGCCTGCTGCGCGGAGTCCTGGGCCACTGGCTCACCATAAGCGGATGAAACAGGTGAAACATCCGGAACGGGGCAGGCGGGGCACCGCCCCGGAACGGGCTTGCACCTCACGTGGCGTGAGGCCTCAGCGTGGAGGGCGTACCGACGAAAGGAGCGGAAAGTGAGCTACTCCGTGGGACAGGTCGCGGGGTTCGCCGGGGTCACGGTGCGCACGCTGCACCACTACGACGAGATCGGCCTGCTCGTGCCCAGCGAGCGCACCCACGCCGGACACCGGCGCTACGGCGAGGCCGACCTCGACCGGCTTCAGCAGATCCTGTTCCACCGGGAGCTCGGCTTCCCGCTCGACGAGGTCGCGAGCCTGCTCGACGACCCGGACGCGGACCCGCGCGCGCACCTGCGCCGCCAGCACGAACTGCTGACCGCCCGGATCGAGACGCTGCAGAAGATGGCCGCGGCCGTGGAGCACGCCATGGAGGCACGCACGATGGGCATCAATCTCACGCCCGAGGAGCGGTTCGAGGTCTTCGGGGACAAGGACCCCGAGCAGTACGCGGAGGAGACCGAGCAGCGCTGGGGCGGCACCGAGGCCTACGCCGAGTCGCAGCGCCGCGCCGCCCGCTACACCAAGGAGGACTGGAAGCGCCTGCAGGCCGAGGCCGACGACTGGACCGAGCGGTACGTCGCCCTGATGGCCGCGGGCGGGCAGCCCACCGGCGAGGCGGCCATGGACCTGGCCGAGGAGCACCGCCGGCACATCGGCAAGTGGTTCTACGAGTGCCCGCACGCCATGCACCGCTGCCTGGGCGCGATGTACGTCGCCGACGAGCGCTTCAAGGCGTTCTACGACTCCTCGCGGCCCGGGCTCGCCGATCACCTGAGCGAGGCGATCGCCGCGAACGCCGACCGGCACACGGCCTGACCCCCGGCCCGGGAGGCCTACTCCCGGGCCAGGACCACCGCGGTGCCGTACGCGCACACCTCCGTGCCCACGTCCGCGGCCTCCGTCACATCGAACCGGAACGCCAGCACTCCGTTCGCCCCGCGCGCGCGTGCCTGCTCCACCAGCCGCTCCATGGCCTGGTTGCGGGTCTGCACGAGCGTCTTGGTGAGCCCCTTCAGCTCGCCGCCGATCATCGACTTCAGCCCGGCGCCGATCTGGCTGCCCAGGTGCCGCGAGCGCACGGTGAGGCCGAAGACCTCGCCGATCACCTGCTGCACCCGGTATCCGGGCACGTCGTTGGTCGTGACGACCAGCACGTCCGGCTGGGGCCCCTGGCCGCCGCCGTAGTCATCGAGTCCCATGGCTCACAGCTTTGCCCCGGTTGCCGCACAGTGCATCCTGGAGTCACCGGTGGAACCTGGAGCGGTCACGTCGCGTTGATAGCTTTGTGCGGCAGCCCATCGACGTTCAGCCGCCGCAGCCGCCCTCATCCCCTCAGGAGCCCGGACCCGTGATGACACTCGCCCTCGGCCCGAGCTGGCTGGATCCCAACCATCTGCTCCACACCTACAGCATCTGGGGCCTGCTGCTCATCGTCTTCGCCGAGTCCGGTCTGCTCATCGGTTTCTTCCTGCCGGGCGACTCGCTGCTGTTCACCTGCGGTCTGCTGATCACCTCGCACCAGCTGGACTTCCCGCTGTGGGGCGCGATCGCCCTGATCTGCGTCGCCGCGATCCTCGGCGACCAGGCGGGCTACATGTTCGGCAAGAAGGTCGGCCCGTCGCTCTTCAACCGCCCGGACTCCCGCCTCTTCAAGCAGGAGAACGTCACCAAGGCGCACGAGTTCTTCGAGAAGTACGGCCCGAAGTCCCTGGTCCTGGCCCGCTTCGTGCCCATCGTGCGCACCTTCACGCCGATCATCGCGGGCGTCAGCGGCATGAAGTACCGCTCGTTCCTGACCTTCAACGTCATCGGCGGTGTCCTGTGGGGCGCCGGCGTCACGCTGCTCGGCTCCTGGCTGGGCAACATCGACTTCGTCAAGAAGAACATCGAGGCGATCCTCATCCTGATCGTCCTCGTCTCGGTGATCCCGATCGCCATCGAGTTCCTCCGGGCGCGCGGCAAGAGCAAGAAGCCGCAGGCGGCGCAGCCCGAGCCGCAGGCCGCCCCCCAGCAGCCCCCGTACCAGCAGCAGCCGGCCATGGACGACGCCACGACCCGCCTGCGCCGCATCGAGCCGGAGGGCCCCTACCAGCAGCAGCACCCGCAGCAGCAGTACGCCCCCCAGCAGCAGCCGCAGCAGGACCAGCAGCAGTACTGGAACCAGGGCTACGACCAGCACCAGGGCTACGACCACCAGTACTACGACCAGCAGCAGCACCAGCACCCGCAGCAGCAGTACGACCCCCAGCAGCAGCCCTACGGCGAGCAGCAGCAGCCGTACGACTACAACCAGGGCAACTACCGCGCCCCGTAAGGGGATCAGAATCCCCTGGTCCGCTTGGCGGCCCGGCGCTTACCGGCGGAGCCGACCCGCAGGAACAGCCTGGAGATCTCCGAACCGAGGTTGACCCCGATGGCGATCGCCATCGCCAGGGAGGCCGCCTTCGCCAGGGACACGAGCCCCTTGTCCACCTCGTTCTGGGCCATCGACAACAGCCCGAAGTAGGTGGCGGAACCGGGCAGCAGCGGCCCGATCGCAGCCGTCGTGTACGGCAGCGCGGACGCGAACCGGTACCGCGACAGCAGCTGCCCGAACAGCCCCACCAGCCCCGCCGCCACGGCCGTGGAGGCGACGGGGGAGAGCCCGCCCGCGTAGTGCATCGCGCCGTACACCGACCACGCCACACCCCCGTTCAGGGTCACCGCCAGCACAGTGGATCGTTCCTGCTGCAGCAGCACGGCGAACGTCAGCGACAGCAGCATGGACGCCGCGATCTGGATCAACGGCCGCTCGGAGAGGATCAGCGCCGCGTCCGGATTCAGCTTGCCGCCGACCTTCACGCCGAAGTACAGGATCAGCAGCACGCCGATGACGATGCCGACGAAGAAGTACATGACCTCCAGCAGGCGCGCGGCGGCGGTGATGTAGAAGCCCGTCAGCCCGTCCTGCACGCCCGCCACCAGCGCCCGCCCGGGCAGCAGCGCGAACAGCCCACCGGTGATGACCGCGGACGCCTCCACGTCGACGTCGGCCAGCGCGAAGGCAACACCGATCGCGGCGGGCGGCATCGCGGCCACCGTGAACTGGTAGAACTCCGGCAGCCCGCGCCCCGCGCACAGCCACGCCAGCCGGTCGCCGAGCATCGCGCCCACCGCCGCCGCGACGAACACGATCAGATCACCCCCGACCAGTACCGAGGCCGCACCCGCGAGCAGCCCGCTCGCCAGGGTCAGGGCCCAGCCGGGGTAGGGGTGCCGGTTGCGGCGGATCTCCGCCAGGCGCCGATAGGCCTCCTCCAGGGAGACATGGGCCTCCGGGTCCGTCAGGTCGTCCACCAGCCGGAACACGGCCGCGAGCCGTGTGTAGTCGGTGACCCGGCGGCGTACCGTCCGCGACGCCGTGACCGGGTCGTCCACCAGGGACGGCTGGTGGGAGATCGACAGCAGCGTGAAGGTGACGGTCGGCTCGCAGCGGTCCAGGCCGTAGGACCGGCACACCGCGAACATCGCGGCCTCGACGTCCTCCGCGCCCTCACCACCCGCCAGCAGCAGCTCCCCGATACGCAGGGTCAGGTCGAGCACGCGCGGGACCGCCGGCCCGCCCTCCTCGGCCCGCTGCACGGGCTCGGGCGCCGGCCGCTCGGCCACCGGCATGCGCAGCATCGTGCGCATCCGGTCCTGCCAGGGCGCGTCCTTGATCAGGCTGACCGTCGGCATGCCGGTCGCCGGGGTGAACGCGGTCGGGGCGTCCTTGGCGCTGTAGGTGCGCGGCAGGCTGAACGCCGACCCGTCCGGCTCGGTACTCGGCGGATGCGCTGCCAGGCCCTGGGGCACGGCGAACTCGGACGTCGTCTCCGGCTCACCGACGCCCTTGGGGACCTCCAGGCCCTCGGGAATGGCGAACTCGGACGTGATCTCCGGGTCGTACGTGGTCCGCGCCTCGTCCGACCGAGGCTTCCTGTCCTCCGCCTCCGTCACCTCGCACCGCTCCCTGAACGACACCTTCCGTAAGCCTCAGTATGCGCATGGGCACGCAAAGGGCCGCGGCCACCCCAGGCAGGGTGCCGCGGCCCGTGGCAGGCAGACCGGACGGTCAGTGGCCGCCCTGGTCCTTGAAGCGCTTGTAGGACCGCTCGATCTCCAGCTCCGCGTCCGTGCGGCCCACCCAGTTGGCGCCCTCGACCGACTTGCCGGGCTCCAGGTCCTTGTACACCTCGAAGAAGTGCTGGATCTCCAGGCGGTCGAACTCCGACACGTGGTGGATGTCGCGCAGGTGCTCCACCCGCGGGTCGGTGGACGGAACGCACAGCAGCTTGTCGTCGCCGCCCGCCTCGTCCGTCATCCGGAACATGCCGATCGCGCGGCACCTGATGAGGCAGCCCGGGAAGGTCGGCTCGTCCAGGATGACCAGCGCGTCCAGCGGGTCGCCGTCCTCGCCGAGAGTGTTCTCGACGAAGCCGTAGTCGGCCGGGTAGGCGGTCGAGGTGAAGAGGCGACGGTCCAGCCGGATCCGACCGGTCTCGTGGTCCACCTCGTACTTGTTCCGCGAACCCTTCGGGATCTCGATCGTGACGTCGAACTCCACCGGTGGCTCCTCCATGATCAGCACATAGTTCTGGTGGTTAAGTGTCCCTCACGCAGGTGTGTGATCGCGAAAGGGGCTGGTGGTCGTGCCTGAACTGAGGCCTTGGCGAGGCGCGAGACCGCACGTGCTGCGGATCGCGAACGCCGTGCGACCGCGTCTGGCACGCGCCGCGACGGCCGCGAAACCGCGGATCGTGCGGCTGACGAAGGCCGTGCGGCCCGGGCCGGCACACCTCCCCCGGCCGCGCGCCGTCAGGACCTGGCACTACACCGCGGGCGCCGCCACCGCCGGGCTGGCGCTGGCCGCCGGTGTGGTGACCGTCGCCGGTCCCTGGGACGCCAACGGTCAGCGTACGGCCGAGCGGGACCGGGCCGCCGCCCTGGAGCGGCCAGGTGGCGCAGATCACGGCGACTCGGCCGCGGACGCGCGTGCGCCCCGGCCCGCACCGAGCGCCGCATCCGTCCTGGCGGGCCTGGGCGCCACCACGGGCACCGTCAGCACCAAGAAGTCCCCGCCCGCCCAGAAGTCCCTCGCCGACGTCCTGGAGCCCCTTCTGGGCGTCCCCGCGCTCAGCGGCAGCCACACGGCGGCCGTCGTCGACGTCGGCACGGGCAAGCAGCTCTACGGCACCGGCGCCGGCCAGGCCCTCACCCCGGCCTCCACCACCAAGATCGCCACCGCCGTCGCCGCCCTGTCCGCCCTCGGCCCCGACCACCGCTTCACCACTCGTGCCGCACTCGAACCCGACACCGGGGAACTGGTCCTGGTGGGCGGCGGCGACCCCACCCTCACCGCCCACCCGAAGGCCGCGGGAGGCTGGGCCAGCCTGCGCACGCTCGCCACCGACACCGCCGCCAAGCTCGAGAAGCGGGGCATCCGCCAGGTCACGCTCTCCTACGACACCACGCTCTACACCGGCCCCGAACTGCATCCCGTCGGTGTCAACGACAACCTCGCCCCGGTCAGCGCCCTGACCGTCGACGAGGGCCGCACCGACGACTCCGCCGGCGGCCCGGTGCCCCGCGTGAGCGACCCGGCGGCGGACGCGGCCGACAAGTTCGCCGGCTTCCTCCGGAAGGCCGGTATCACGACCACCTCCCCCGGCCCCTCCAAGGCGACCGGCCGCGGTGAGACCCTCGCCGGAGTCTCCTCGCCCCCGCTGTCCACCCTGGTCGAGCGGATGCTGACCAACAGCGACAACGACATCGCCGAAGCCCTGGCCCGCCACACCGCCCTGGCGAGCGGCGAGGCGGCGAGCTTCGACGGCGGCGCGAGGGCCGTCTCCGCCCGGCTGACCAAGCTCGGCCTGCCGATGGCCGGCGCCTCCTTCCACGACGGCAGCGGCCTCGACCGCGACGACCGGCTCACGGCGAACCTCCTCACCGCCCTGCTGGTCAAGGCCGCCGACCCGGCCCGCCCCGGCCTCCGCCCGGTCCTCACCGGCCTTCCCGTCGCAGGCTTCACCGGCACCCTGAGCAGCCGTTACACCGACGGTGCCGCAGGGGTCGTACGAGCGAAGACAGGCACCCTCACCGGTGTGAACGCCCTGGCGGGCACGGTCGTCGACAACGACGGCCACCTCCTGGCCTTCGCCTTCCTCGCCTCCGGCACGACGAACGCGCTGGAGGCACAGGCGGCCCTGGACAGGACGGCGACGGCGCTGGCGGGGTGCGGCTGCCGGTAGGCACCTGCCAACGCAGATGCCACCTCCGCCGCTTGCCGCCGCCCGGCCGCACCCGCCGTGCCCGGCCCCCATGGCCTGCCCCGACGGGGAGTGCTCACGTACCGTTGACACATGACGAGCTTCGGTGGCACCGCATCTCCCGGGATGGTCGACTGGAACCTCGCGGTGGCAACCGCGACACGGCTCGTACGACCGGGCCCCGAAGTCAGCCGTGACGAGGCCAGGTCCGTCGTCGCGGAGCTGCGCCGGCACGCGAAAGCCTCGGAACGACACGTCCGGGGCTTCACTCGTATGGGCACCGACGAGACCCACGCCACCCCCGTCCTCGTGGTCGACCGCCCCGGCTGGGTCCGGGCGAACGTCGCCGGCTTCCGTGAGATCCTCAAGCCCCTCCTGGAGAAGATGCAGGAACGGCGCGGCAGCAGCCCCGGCAACGCCGTGCTCGGCGCCGTCGGCGGCAAGGTCACCGGCGTCGAACTCGGCATGCTGCTGTCCTTCCTCTCCTCCCGCGTCCTCGGCCAGTACGAGACCTTCGCGCCCGCCTCCCGCGACCTCCCGGCCGGCGAGAACGGTGGCGGCCGACTCCTCCTCGTCGCGCCCAACATCGTCCACGTGGAGCGCGAACTCGACGTCGAGCCGCACGACTTCCGTCTGTGGGTGTGCCTGCACGAGGAGACCCACCGCACGCAGTTCACCGCCGTGCCCTGGCTCCGCGACCACCTCGAGGGTGAAATCCAGTCGTTTTTGGCGGAGACCGACGTCGACCCGATGACCGTCCTGGAACGCGTCCGGGAGGCCGCCCAGTCCCTCGCGGGCGGCCGACCCGAGGGCGAGGAGGACGACGGCGGACGCTCCTTCGTGGAACTCGTCCAGACCCCGGCCCAGCGCGAGATCCTCGGCCGGCTCACCGCCGTCATGTCCCTGCTGGAGGGCCACGCCGACTTCGTCATGGACGGAGTGGGCCCGGACGTCGTACCGACCGTCGGCGAGATCCGCGAGAAGTTCCAGCAGCGCCGCGCCAAGGGCGCCTCCCGCCTGGACCTCGCCCTGCGCAAGCTCCTCGGTCTGGACGCCAAACTCAGGCAGTACCGGGACGGTGAACGCTTCGTACGATCCGTCGTCGACCAGGTCGGCATGGACGGCTTCAACCGCGTGTGGACATCCCCCAACACCCTGCCCACCAAGGCGGAGATCGCCAAACCGGCGGACTGGGTCGCACGGGTGCACCGCAAGGCCGAGTCGTGAACCGTGCGGGACGTCGTGAACCGAATCCGGCCGACGGCAGGCGAACGCCCCTTCAATCACCCGTCCGAGGGACCGTGAGCCATGGGTAGGCGTGCAATGCTCGGGGAACGGCCCGCTTCTGTCACCATCTACACACTCTGAGTGACCGAATCTCGGGCTCACCCCCCGAAAACTTCATGAAGGGAACCGGACATGGGTCCCCATCCTGCGGTCGCGGCGATACGCCTGGCGGTCCGCCGCGTCCTTCACGACATCCTCACCGACCACAGTCGCACTCCCGGAGCAGTAGCGAGAGCCGCCGCCGCAGTCACGGAAGCAGCCCGCGCACCGAGCCACGACGAGCGCACCCCCTCCGCGCTCGTGCTCGTCGCGTGTTCCGGCGGCGCCGACTCCATGGCGCTCGCCTCCGCCCTCGCCTTCGAGGCCCCCAAGCTCGGCATCCGCGCCGGTGGCATCACCGTGGACCACGGCCTCCAGCCAGGCTCCGACCTCCGCGCCGACGAGGTCGTCCTCAGGCTGCGCGAACTCGGCCTCGGACCCGTCGAGTCCATCGCCGTGACCGTCGGCCGCGACGGCGGCCCCGAGGCCGCCGCCCGAGACGCCCGCTACGCCGCGCTCGATGCCGCGGCCGAACGTCACGGCGCCACCGCGGTCCTGCTCGGTCACACCCGCGACGACCAGGCGGAAACCGTCCTGCTCGGACTCGCCCGCGGCTCCGGCATCCGCTCCCTGTCCGGAATGGCCGCGGTCTCGGGGGCCGACGGCCGTTACCGGCGTCCCTTCCTGTGCCTCGACCGGCAGACCGCGCGCAAGGCCTGCATGGCCCAGTCCCTGCCCGTCTGGGACGACCCGCACAACGCCGACCCCGCCTACACCCGCTCCCGGCTCAGGCACGAGGGCCTGCCCGCCCTCGAGAAGGCCCTCGGCAAAGGCGTCGTGGGGGCCCTCGCCCGCACCGCCCAGCTCTCCCGCGACGACGCCGACGCCCTCGACTCCTGGGCCAGCCAGGCCGATGCCTCCGTACGCGACGCCATGGGCCTCCTGGAGTGCGCCAAGCTCTACGCCCTCCCGCCCGCCGTACGCCGCCGCATCCTGCGCCGTGCCGCCATCGAGGCCGGTGCCCCGGCCGGATCCCTCTTCGCCCGCCACATCGAGGAAGTCGACCGGCTGATCACGGGCTGGCGCGGCCAGGGAGCCATCAATCTCCCCGGCAAAGTCGTCGCCCAGCGCCAGGGTGGCAGACTGGTGATTCGGCAAGGCTGAATCCCGACCCAGGAGCGACCCTCCGACGGTGGCCGGGCAGCCGGTCGCCGTAAGTGCGGCCGTAAGTGCGGGACGACCGAAAGTGATGCGGGTGGACGCGAAAGACATGGGTGCCGACCTCAAGCAGGTGCTCATCACCAAGGAAGAGATCGACGCGAAGCTGGCCGAGCTGGCCGCGAAGATCGACGCGGAGTACGCGGGCAAGGACCTGCTCATCGTCGGTGTCCTCAAGGGCGCCGTGATGGTCATGGCGGACCTCGCCCGGGCGCTGTCCACCCCCGTCACCATGGACTGGATGGCCGTGTCCTCCTACGGCGCGGGCACCCAGTCCTCCGGGGTCGTGCGGATCCTCAAGGACCTGGACACCGACATCAAGGGCAGGCACGTCCTGATCGTCGAGGACATCATCGACTCCGGCCTGACCCTGTCCTGGCTGATCAACAACCTTGGCTCCCGCGAGCCCGCCTCCCTGAACGTGTGCACGCTGTTGCGCAAGCCGGACGCGGCCAAGGTCGCGATCGACGTGGAGTGGGTCGGCTTCGACATCGCGAACGAATTCGTCGTCGGCTACGGCCTCGACTACGCCGAGAAGTACCGCAACCTGCCGTTCGTCGGTACGCTCGCGCCTCACGTCTACGGCGGCTGAGCCAACCGGACCAGCTCTTGTAAGACGACCGGGAACCCCAGCGGGTTTCGCGCCGTTGGAGCATGCAGAGACGGGATTGCCTGCCGTCCGCGCCACTCCGTGCGGCTTCGGACAACAATGCTGGGGTACCGTCAGAAGAACTGTCTTATCAAACTCACTATGGCAGGAGGGACGGGGCGGCTCCGCTCCGTATGGATGGACGTGAAGCGATACTTCCGTGGGCCGGTCATGTGGATCGTGCTGGCCGTCCTTGCCGTGGTCGTGTTGATGCAGGTCGTCGGCTCGTCCGGCGGCTACAAGACGGTGGACACCGGCCAGGTCGTGGCGGCGATCAACGAGAACAAGGTCGAGTCGGCCAAGCTCACCACCGGTGACGAGCAGACCATCAAGGTCACCCTCAAGGACGGCCAGAAGGTCGAGGGCAGCTCGAAGATCCAGGCGAGCTACATCGGCGACCAGGGCGTGACCATCGCCGGCACCCTGCAGGGCAAATACCAGGACAAGCAGATTCCGGACGGCTACACAGTCTCGCCGTCCAAGCAGAACCCGTTCGTCGGCGTGCTGCTCTCGCTGCTGCCCTTCGTACTGATCGTGGTCGTGTTCCTGTTCCTGATGAATCAGATGCAGGGCGGCGGCTCCCGGGTCATGAACTTCGGCAAGTCCAAGGCGAAGCTCATCACCAAGGACACCCCGAAGACGACCTTCTCCGACGTCGCCGGCTGCGACGAGGCCGTCGAGGAACTCCACGAGATCAAGGAGTTCCTCCAGGAGCCGGCCAAGTTCCAGGCCGTCGGCGCCAAGATCCCCAAGGGTGTGCTCCTCTACGGCCGCCCCGGTACCGGCAAGACGCTCCTCGCGCGCGCCGTCGCCGGCGAGGCCGGAGTGCCCTTCTACTCGATCTCCGGTTCCGACTTCGTCGAGATGTTCGTCGGTGTCGGTGCCTCCCGAGTCCGTGACCTGTTCGAGCAGGCCAAGGCGAACGCCCCGGCGATCGTCTTCGTCGACGAGATCGACGCGGTCGGCCGCCACCGCGGCGCGGGCCTCGGCGGCGGTCACGACGAGCGCGAGCAGACCCTCAACCAGCTGCTGGTCGAGATGGACGGCTTCGACGTCAAGGGCGGCGTGATCCTCATCGCCGCCACGAACCGCCCGGACATCCTGGACCCGGCGCTCCTGCGCCCCGGCCGCTTCGACCGGCAGATCGCCGTCGACCCGCCGGACCTGCAGGGCCGTATGGAGATCCTGAAGGTCCACCAGAAGGGCAAGCCGGTCGCGACCGACGTCGACCTGGCCGCCGTCGCCCGCCGCACCCCGGGCATGACCGGCGCCGACCTCGCCAACGTGCTCAACGAGGCCGCGCTGCTCACCGCCCGCAGTGACCAGAAGCTGATCGACAACAAGGCTCTGGACGAGGCGATCGACCGCGTGGTCGCGGGACCGCAGAAGCGGACCCGGATCATGTCGGACAAGGAGAAGAAGATCACCGCGTACCACGAGGGCGGTCACGCCCTGGTCGCGGCGGCCTCACCGAACTCCGACCCGGTCCACAAGATCACGATCCTCTCCCGCGGCCGTGCCCTCGGCTACACGATGGTGCTGCCGGACGAGGACAAGTACTCGACCACCCGCAACGAGATGCTCGACCAGCTCGCGTACATGCTGGGCGGCCGCGCGGCCGAGGAACTGGTCTTCCACGACCCGACCACCGGCGCCGCCAACGACATCGAGAAGGCCACCAACCTGGCCCGCGCGATGGTCACGCAGTACGGCATGACCGAGCGGCTCGGCGCCATCAAGTTCGGCGGCGACAACAGCGAGCCCTTCCTCGGACGTGAGATGGCTCACCAGCGCGACTACTCGGAAGAGGTCGCCGCGCTGGTCGACGAAGAGGTCAAGAAGCTCATCGAGACCGCTCACAACGAGGCCTGGGAGATCCTGGTCGAGAACCGTGACGTGCTCGACCAGCTCGTCCTTCACCTGCTGGAGAAGGAGACCCTGGGCAAGGAGGAGATCGCCGAGGTCTTCGCCACGATCCACAAGCGCCCGCCGCGGCCCGCCTGGACCGGCTCCTCACGCCGTACCCCTTCCACCCGCCCGCCGGTGCTCTCCCCGAGGGAGCTGGCACTGACGAACGGCGCGAACGGAACGACGGCGGCGATCAGCACGGCCAAGTCCACGTCGGCGGAGTCCGCTCCGCTGACGGAGCAGGCCCCCGAGGACCGCCCCGAGAGCTGACACTTTCGGCCAACCGGCCCGGAATGAATGCCGCGCCCCCCAGGTTTTAGCCTGGGGGGCGCGGCATTTCCGCATGTCCGCAGAGAGAGCGTGTGGCCGCACGCGTGACAGGCACAGGAACGAGGAACCAGATGACCGACCCCGTGACCCTGGACGGCGAGGGCACCATCGGTGAGTTCGATGAGAAGCGTGCCGAGAACGCTGTACGGGAACTGCTGATCGCGGTCGGCGAGGACCCGGACCGTGAGGGCCTCAGGGAGACGCCGGCCCGGGTGGCGCGGGCGTACAAAGAGATCTTCGCGGGCCTGTGGCAGCGGCCCGAGGACGTCCTGACGACGACGTTCGACCTGGGGCACGACGAGATGGTGCTCGTGAAGGACATCGAGGTGTACAGCACCTGCGAACATCATCTGGTGCCGTTCAGGGGGGTCGCCCACGTCGGCTACATCCCGTCCGTGACCGGGAAGATCACCGGTCTGTCCAAGCTGGCCCGGCTCGTGGACGTCTACGCCCGGCGCCCGCAGGTGCAGGAACGGCTCACCACGCAGATAGCGGACTCCCTGATGGAGATCCTGGAGCCGCGGGGCGTGATCGTGGTCGTGGAGTGCGAGCACATGTGCATGTCGATGCGGGGCATCCGCAAGCCGGGCGCGAAGACCATCACCTCGGCGGTACGCGGTCAGCTGCGGGACGCGGCGACGCGGAACGAGGCGATGAGCCTCATCATGGCGCGCTGAACGACGGCTCCGGAGCCGGTGGTCAGGCCACCGGTTCCGCGCCCGTCTGGTTGTGGTCGTCGTCCTCCGGGAGCCTGCAGACCCGCTCAAGGAACAGGGCCGCCACTATCACGCCGATGCCGGCCAGGACCGAGAAGCCGGCGTAGATGGCCTGGTCGCGGCGGGCGGGGATGTCGAGGAGTTCCAGGAGGAAGACGCCCGTGCCGCCGTACATGCCCGCGACCAGGGCGGCCACCAGGGCGCTGGCCTGGCCGAAGACGACCGCTCGGGCGGCCATCAGGGGGTCGACGCCCTTGGCACCGGAGAGGCGCTCGCGCTGGGCCTTGAACCGGGAGCGCAGCGAGAGCGCGGTGGAGAGCAGCACCACCGCGATCAGGGCGAGGACGATGGGGGCGGCCAGGGGGACGCTGGGCAGTGTCCCGATCGAGTTCCAGAGGCGGGCGCCCGCCCAGGACAGGATTCCGGCCACGATGAACACACCGGCCAGCACCCTGATGCGCAGCTCTCTCACGGTGTCCCTTCAGCTCCCCCGGACCGTCCCGGACTGTAGTCGTCTTGACCTTAACGACTACTCGGGCAGTCGGAGTTCCAGGTCCTGGCGGGGCGCGATGCCGTGGCGGGTGACGACCGACAGCAGTTCGGCCACGGCGCCCCTTCCGGGCAGCTGTGCCTGCGGGTCGATGTCGTGCCAGGGCGCGAGCACGAAGGCGCGCTCGTGGGCGCGCGGGTGGGGGAGGGTGAGCTGCGGGTCGTCGGAGGTGACGCCGGCGTAGGCGACGATGTCGACGTCGAGGGTGCGAGCCGCCCAGCGTTCGTCGCGGACCCGGTTGAAGGCCTCCTCGACGGCGTGGGCGCGCTCCAGCAGGGAGGACGGGGGGAGGGTGGTCTTGAGGACCACGACGGCGTTGAAGTAGGAGGGCTGGCTGCCCGGTTCGACGCCCCACGGCTCGGTCTCGTAGACCGGCGACACGGCTTTCACGCGGACGCCGGGGGTGTCCTCCAGGGCGTCGACGGCTCCCTGGAGGGTCTCCAGGCGGTTGCCGAGATTGGAGCCGATGGAGATCACGGCCCATTTCGGGTTGCTCAGTGTCGTGTCGGCGGCGTCGACCTGTTCGACGACCGAGGCGGGCACGGGCTGGACGGTCGGGTCGCTGTGACCCTGGGCGAAAGGTCGGGTCATACTCGGCTCCGGGTGATGGTGACGGTCACGTCGTCGAAGGGGACGGTGATCGGGGCGTCCGGCTTGTGGACACGGACCTCGACCTCCTGGACCCCGTCGTGCTTCAGGCAGGTCCGGGCGATCCGCTCGGCGAGGGTCTCGATGAGGTTCACCGGCTCGCCCTCGACCACGGCCACGACCTCCTCGGCCACGACGCCGTAGTGCACGGTCTTCGTCAGGTCGTCGTCGGCCGCGGCCGGCCGGGTGTCCAGGCCAAGGACGAGGTCCACGATGAAGGTCTGGCCCTCCTCGCGCTCCTTGGGGAACACGCCGTGGTGCCCGCGGGCCTTCAGGCCGCGCAGCGCGACACGATCCACGCGAATCACTCCTGCAATCGTCGGGAACGGCCGGACGGTGTCGCGTGCGGGCGGCACGCCGGCCTCAGACGAATCTACCTGCGGGCACTGACACGACCGGGTCACCGGAGCGCGGACCCGGGTGGGGATCCGGAGGCTTCACCGTGTGTTTCCCCTGGGGAACCCGGTCGCGTCATGGGCTGGTAGCCGCACATACCCCCGGGTAGGTGATTCCAACCACTTCTTGGTCCTTGTGGGGCGCGTACCCGTTCACGTGCGGGGGGTGTCGTCCGGATCCACGCCGTCTACTCCGTTTTGGTTGCTTTCGTCTTCCTCGTCGGTTCCGGCCAGTACGGGGGAGGCGTGGTGCGACCACAGTTTCCAGCCGGTGGTTGTGCGCCGGAACACGTTCGTGGCGACGACGAGCTGGCCGACCAGGGGGCCCAGTTCCGCGCCGTCCTCGGGGGCCGGGCCGCCGCTGAGGATGTTCTCGGTGCAGGTGACGAGGGCGGTGTCGCCGGTGACGGAGACGTGCACGTCGGTGAGGAAGAACTGGATGTAGTCGGTGTTCGCCATGATCAGCGCGTACGACCTGAGCACCTCGGTGCGGCCGGTGAGCACCGGCCAGCCGGGGTGGACGCAGGAGATCACGCCGGTGTCCGCCGGGTCGTGGTACTCCTCGTCGACGCCCAGGTCGGCGGGGGTGAGCCAGAGCGCGGACAGCTCCTCGAAGTCACCGCGCTCCATCGTCTCGTAGAAGGCGGTGTTGGCGGCCTCCACCTGCTCGACGTCGGTGTGGGGGGCGCTCACCGGGTTCCTTCCGGGTGCGCTCCGCGCTCGCCTTCCGGGCCCGGTGAGGACTCTGCCGTACGCGCTCCCTCCACGGCCCGTGCCACCCGTACCGCGTCCGCCGTGGCGCGTACCTCGTGGACACGCACCACCCATGCGCCGGCGTGCGCCGCGAGCGCGGAGACGGCGGCCGTGGCGGCGTCGCGCTCGCGGGCCGGCGGGGGTGCGCTCGCCGGGCCGGCGAGCACACGGCCGAGGAACCGTTTGCGGGAGGCGGCGACGAGCAGGGGGTGGCCGAGGACGCGCAGGCGGTCGAGGTGGGCGAGGAGGGTGAGGTCGTGCTCGGCCTCCTTGGAGAAACCGAGGCCGGGGTCGACGACGATGCGGTCGGGGGCGATGCCGCCCGCGAGAACGGCCTCCACGCGCGTGCGCAGTTCGTCCACGACTTCGGCGACGACGTCCTCGTACACGCCCTTGACGTTGCCGCCGTCGAGGAAGCCGCGCCAGTGCATGACGACGAAGGGGGCGCCGGTGGCGGCGACCACGGGGATCATCGCGGGGTCGGCGAGGCCGCCGCTGACGTCGTTGACGAGGGCGGCGCCGGCCGCGAGGGCCTGTTCGGCGACGCAGGCGCGCATGGTGTCGACGGAGACGGCCACGCCTTCGGAGGCGAGGCCGCGGACGACGGGGATGACGCGCCTGAGTTCCTCGGCCTCGTCGACGCGGGTGGCGCCGGGGCGGGTGGACTCGCCGCCGACGTCGACCAGGTCCGCGCCCTCGGCGACCAGGTCCAGGCCGTGCTTGACGGCGGCGGTCGTGTCGAACCAGCGGCCGCCGTCGGAGAAGGAATCGGGGGTCACGTTCACGACCCCCATGACCGCGCACCGGTCCCATTCCGGAAGGCCTGCCACTCGACCACGCCCGCTGAGGTTGTTCATATGTTCAGCGTAGGCCCAGGGCGGCGCCGCGAACGCGCCGCGGCCCGGGCGGAAGCCCCGTACTGGAGGGGGGTGGGGCTTCCTGCCCGGGCCGGTCGGGGCCGAGCCGGCCGCGCACGGGGCCGGCCGTCCGGGGTCAGGCGGCTCGGACGTCGCGTTCCGCGACGGCGTGCGCGCAGGGGCGCTCGGCGGCCGCCTTGCGCCGGCGCAGGAAGCGCGGCAGCGGCAGGGCCAGGTCGACGAAGCCCTCGGCCTGCATGGCGGCGAAGCCGATGCGGGGCAGGTCGCCGGAGGCCCGGTAGACGACGAAGCGCGGTTCCCAGCGCGGCTGGAACTTGGCGTTGAACTTGTACAGCGACTCGATCTGGAACCAGCGGGAGAGGAACACCAGCAGCCCGCGCCAGGCGCGCAGCACCGGGCCCGCCCCGATCTTCTCCCCGCGTGCGAGGGCGGAGCGGAACATCGCGAAGTTCAGCGAGACCCGCGTGATGCCGAACTTGGGGGCGGCCTGCAGGGCGGCCACGATCAGCAGTTCGTTCATGCCGGGGTCGGCGCTGCGGTCGCGGCGCATGAGGTCCAGCGAGACGCCGTCCACGCCCCAGGGCACGAAGTGCAGGACCGCCTTCAGGTCGCCGTACTCGCCGGGCACTTCGTCCTGCTTGTGGGCGGTGGCGATCAGGCAGTCGCCGTCGACGGGGTCGCCGATGCGGCCGAGCGCCATGGAGAAGCCGCGCTCGGTGTCGGTGCCGCGCCAGTCCTCCGCCGCTCGGCGGATGCGCTCCAGCTCGGCCTCGCCGAGGTCACGGATGCGCCGTACCCGGGTTTCGTAGCCGGCCCGCTCGATGCGCTTGACCATCTGGCGCACATTGCGCATCGCGCGTCCGGCGAGCGAGAAATCCGCTACGTCGACCACCGCCTCGTCACCCAGTTCCAGGGCGTCCAGGCCGGTCTCGCGGGTCCACACCTCGCCGCCCGTCTCCGAGCAGCCCATGACGGCCGGTGTCCAGGAGTGTGCCTTGGCCTCGTCCATGAAGCGTTCGATGGCGCCGGGCCAGGCCTCGACGTCGCCGATGGGATCGCCGCTGGCGAGCATGACGCCGGAGACGACGCGGTAGGTGACCGCCGCCTTGCCGCTGGGCGAGAAGACGACCGCCTTGTCGCGGCGCAGCGCGAAGTGGCCGAGGGAGTCGCGGCCGCCGTGCTTGTCGAGCAGGGCGCGCAGGCGGGACTCGTCCTCCTCGGTGAGGCGGGCGGCCGGGTGTTCGGGGCGGAGGGCGAAGTAGATGGTGGTGACCGCGGTCAGCCAGCCGAGGGCGCCGAGCGAGAAGGCGACCGTCCAGGACGTGTTGCCGGCGTAGTCCACGGGGCCCTCGAAGCCGAACAGGCCGTAGACGACATGCGTCAGCCGGTCCGCCAGGCTCGGGTCGCCGACCATGCGGTTCGGGTGGACGCTGACGATGACCAGTCCGAGGCCGAGCGAACCGGCGGCCATCAGGACGAAGTTGGCGAGCGCGCGCCAGCGGCTGCGCGGGTCGGGCAGGGCCGCGAACTCGTCGCGGTGGCGCAGCAGCGGTACGAGCAGCGCCACCGAGATGAGCATGCCGATGACCGAGTGCCGGTACACGAACTGGGCGGCGGCACCGGCCGGCAGCAGCGCGACCGCGGCGCGCCAGGCCCGGCGCTTGCGCCGTTTGAGCCCGTGCGCGAGCAGGAGCAGGAGCACGCCGGCGCTGAGCGAGAGCGCCGCGGCGAAGGGCCCGGTGGAGCCGGGCAGGACCTCGGCGAGAGCGTGCATACGGCTGTGCCGAAAGCGCGGGAACACACCCGCGGCGATGTCCACAACGCCCACGAGGGCGCACGCCCTGGCGACCAGAGCGGGGACGGCCTCGGGGCGCGGGCCGCGCATTATGCGCCGCGCCCGGCTTGATCGGCTCGGAACGTCGCCCGACATTTCCCCATCTATCCTGACAGACATCGCATCCCGTAGTTCTGCGAGAGACCTTGAACCCGGTGCCGATCGGGCATCCGGCGACATTGCGCCCTCTAGGACGGTGTCTCGGGGAGAGAGGTTCACTCCCCTCCGGAAAGTCGGGTCAAAGGCCAAGGAAAGCCCCGGGCAAGTCCTCGCAACGATGCGTGGTGGGCCACGGGCGGAAAGCGCAGGCAGGAACAGCCCATGGGTCTCACGAGCAATAAAGTGCTGGTGCTGGCGGTCGCGTTCGCCGCGGTGCTGTTCGTCGCCACGGTGTGGCTGTGGCCACGGCTGGCCCGGCAGAACTGGCGGGCCGTCAGCGGGCGTGTCGCCCTGCTCCTTGCCACACAGCTGGCTCTCTTCTCCACCCTGGGGGTCGCCGCCAACCAGGCCTTCGGCTTCTACGCGAGCTGGGCGGACCTGTTCGGCAGGGAGACCGACCAGGGCGTCGTCGTCGACCACTCGGCCAACGGCGGCACAGGCGGCCCGCTCCAGGTGCTCTCCACCTCCACGGTGCAGGGTGTGAAGGGCTCCCGGCCGCAGACGGCCGGCCAGATCCATAAGGTCGACATAGTGGGCCGCAAGACCCACATCGCCACACCGGCGTACGTCTACCTGCCGCCCGAGTACTTCCAGCCGCAGTACCGCACGCGTACGTTCCCGGCGGCCGTCGTGCTGACCGGCTACCCCGGTACGGCCCAGGCGCTGGTGGACAAACTGCACTACCCGCGTACGGCGCAGGAGCTGGCCAAGGACGGGCGGATGCAGCCGATGATCCTGGTGATGATGCGGCCGACCGTGGCGCCGCCGCGCGACACCGAGTGCGTGGACGTCCCGGGCGGACCGCAGACCGAGACCTTCTTCGCCAAGGACCTGCCCGAGGCCGTGCTCGCGCACTACCGGGTGGGCAAGCGGCCCGGCAGCTGGGGCATCATCGGCGATTCCACCGGTGGCTACTGCGCGCTGAAGCTCGCCATGCACCACCCGAACGTCTACGCGGCCGGGGCCGGTCTCTCGCCGTACTACAAGGCGCCGATCGATCCCACGACCGGTGACCTCTTCCACGGCGACAAGAATCTGCAGAATCGTGCCGACCTGTGGTGGTTCCTCAAGCACCAGCCCGCGCCCGACACCTCGCTGCTCGTCACCAGCAGCAAGCTCGGGGAACACAACTACAAGGACACGCTCAGGTTCATAGAGCGTGTGCGGGCCACGAACCTGACCCGGATCTCGTCGATCATCCTGGACAGCGGCGGGCACAACTTCAACACCTGGCGGCGGGAGATCCCGCCGACGCTGCAGTGGATCAGCGGACGGCTGAGCGACCGCTGAGCCGGTGCGCCTGATGCCCCGTGAAGCCTGAGGTGTGGCGGTGTTTTTACGGGGCGGGGGTCCACGATTCGCCTACGCGCGGTAAGTTTCTGGCCATGCCACGTGGACGCCATCGCCATTCACCGCCTCTGCACCGGCTTCTGCCTCCGTCGGCGATCGCCGGCGTCTCCGTCGCCTGCGCGCTGGGTCCCTGGGTGTTCTCCGAGGTCACGGTGTTGCGCACGCTGGCAGCGGCCGCCGCGGCGACCGCCGCCGCCGGCGCTGTCGTGATGCGTCGCTGGGACTCCCAGGCGGGCAAGCAGGTCGCCGACCTCACGCGCGCGCGTGCCAGTGACGAGTGGCGCTACGACGAGCGGGTCGCCGAACTGGAGAGCGATCTGGAGGAGTCGCGCGAGCTGCGCACCAAGCTGGAGCAGCGGCTGCGCGCCAAGCGCGCGGAGCTGGCCGGCCTGCGCAACGAGCACGCCGCCCTGCTGCGCCGCTACGCCACCGCCGAGACCGAGCGCGCCAGCGCCCTGGAGGGGCGCCGGCTGCTGGAGATCGAGGCGGCCGTGCCGTCCGGCGCGCCCGCGCTCCCGCCCGCGCGCAGCGCCGAGTCCGAGGTCGTCGACTCGGCGGAGTCCGCCGAGTCCGCCGAGCCCGCTGATTCCGGAAAGTCGGCTGACTCCGCCGAGCCCGCCGACTCCGCCGACGAGAAGCCGAAGGGCGGCGCGGCGTTCTCCACCGGGGGCGCGCAGCTGTTCCTGAAGGCCGCGGTGGCGCTGTCCCGGCTCGACCGTGACGGGGCGTCAGCCAAGGCCATGACGGAGTCCGCCGAGCCCGAGCCCGTGCAGCCCGAGCCCGACCGGGCCGGGTCCGCCGAGGCCTCGGGTGACGGCCCGCAGAACCAGCCCGCGCCGGAGGCCGCTCAGGAGGGCGAGGCGCAGGGGAAGCCCGAGGCGGCCGACGGGCACACGCGCGCGGCCGCCACCTCGACGCTGCCGGACCAGCCCGCCATGCCCGCGGGGCAGCAGCCCTCCGGTCACTTCACGGTGCCGACCGCGGTGGCTGTCGTATCGGCCACGCCCGTGCGGCGTCTGGCGATCGAGGGCGGGTTCGACTTCTTCGGCACCCAGAAGGACGCCTCGTCCGCCGCGCTGGAGTCCGTGCAGAACGAGGACCTCGCGGACGTCGTCGGCCAGGAGGCCCTCGCGCTGCACAAGGCCGAGGCCGAGGCCGAGTTCAAGCCCGCCGACGAGGCGTCGCGCGGCATCGGCCAGGTGATCGACCTGACCGCGCACGACGAGACGGAGCAGATCGACCTGCAGGGGCTGCGCACCGCGGCTTCCTGAGCATCCACCAGGCACCGGGCCCGGTTCACCCGCGAGGGGTGGGCCGGGCTCAGGCCATCCAGCGGTCCGGACGGGCGTCCCTGCGGCCGGTACGGGACCGCTCCGCCTGGGCACGCAGCAGCCGTGCCGCCTCCTCGGCGTCCCGCAGACGGGCCGTGACGGTCTTGCCGGCCCCGGTGTCCACGTGGACACCGGCGAGCCGCCACAGGCGCTCCCAGGGCCCCTGGGTGAGCCGTACGCTCTGCACCTTGGCGTGCGGGACCAGGGACAGGCGGCGGCGCAGCAGACCGTGCCGGGCGGCGAACACCGATCCGGTGACCGCGAGGCCGTGGCCGCGCCACCACACCGGCACGCACCACCCGGCCCGGCGCGGCGGACGGGACAGCGCCGCCGGTACGGTCACGCCGGGCAGCACGCGCGCTATGACCGACTCGGCGACCGCGCGCGGGGCGACCGGCACCAGCACGGAATTGGCGGACCCGGCCACGTCCAGCTCCACCCGCACCCAGCCGCGCCGCCGCCACAGCAGCGGCTCCACGATCCGCACGGTCTGCACCCGCCCCGGCGGCACCGTCTCGTGCGCGCGGTCGAGCAGCCCGTGGTCGATGCGCAGTCCGTCCGGGGACTCGCCCACCGTCCAGTCGTACTCGGTGACGAACCGCCCCGCGCTGCTCGCGCCCGCCGCGCCCAGCAGCGGCAGGCCGACGGCGAGCACCGTCCACACGCTGTGGGTGGTGAGCCACAGCACCGGCGGGACGACGAGGGCGGCGATCAGGGAGCCCCAGGTGGCGCCCGTCAGCACGAGGGAGAGTGCCAGTTCGCGCGGGGGGACGCGCAGCAGTTCGTGTGCCGGCGCCTCACCGACCTCGTGTGCCGTCTCGGGCGCGAAACCCGCCGCGCGGGCCAGCAGCTCCGCGCGCAGGACGCTCGCCTCCTGCTCGCCCAGAAAGGCGAGTTCGTCCTTCTTGTCCGCTCCGACGACATCGATCCGCAGCTTGGCGACACCCGCGACGCGCGCGAGGAGCGGACGCGTGACGTCGACCGCCTGGATGCGCTCAAGACGGATGTGCGCGGTGCGCCGGAACAGCAGCCCGGTGCGTATGCGCAGTTCGGTGTCGGTGACCGCGAAGTGTGTGAACCACCAGGACAGGAAGCCGTAGAGGCCGGCCGCCGGGACCAGCACGGCGAGCCCGATCAGGAGCATGGTGGAGGTCAGCCGCTGCAGCTGTTCCTGCGTGCCGTTCGGGTCGTGCACGGCCCATCCGGCGAGTACGGCGACCGGCGCCCACGCGCGCCGGAACGGCGTGACGGGGTGCAGCCGCCGCTCGGCGACGGGCGGGCGCTCCGTCACGTCCGTGACGTCCGGCGTGGTCACAGCCCCGCCGATCGGGCCTCGCCCAGCTCGGTGAGCCGGTCGCGCAGCCTCTCCGCCTCGGCGGGGTCCAGGCCCGGGATGGCCGCGTCGGTCGCCGCGGCCGCGGTGTGCAGCTGCACGCTGGCCAGCCCGAAGTAGCGCTCCACGGGCCCCGAGGTCACCTCCACCAGCTGCATCCGCCCGTACGGCACCACGGTCTCCTCGCGCCACAGGACACCGCGGGTGATCAGCAGGTCGTCGGCGCGCTCGGCGTACCGCCAGGACCGCCAGTTCCGGCGCAGCAGCCGCCAACCCCATGCGGCCAGGGCCAGTGGGAGCAGCGCGAAGGCGGCCCAGGCCGGTCCCGCGAGCAGGCCGGGCAGCAGCCCCGCCGCGAGGGCGAGCAGGCCCGTCCAGACCACCAGCAGCAGCCGGCGCATGCGCAGCAGCCCGGGCGGCAGTCCCCGCCACACCGGCTCGTCCCCCGTCACCCCGGTCGTCTCCGGGCTCCCCGTATCCATGGGGCCAGCGTACGTAGGGGAAACTGGGTCCATGACTGCGACGGAGACCACGGTCGGCATCGGTGGCGCCGCCGAGAGCACCGACATGGTGCTCAACATCGGCCCCCAGCATCCGTCCACGCACGGCGTGCTGCGGCTCAAGCTCGTGCTGGACGGAGAGCGGATCCAGCACGCGGAGCCGGTGATCGGCTATATGCACCGGGGCGCCGAGAAGCTCTTCGAGGCGCGCGACTACCGGCAGATCATCATGCTCGCCAACCGCCACGACTGGCTGTCGGCGTTCTCGAACGAGCTGGGCGTGGTCCTCGCCGTGGAGCGGATGCTCGGCATGGAGGTCCCCGAGCGGGCGGTGTGGACGCGCACGCTGCTCGCCGAGCTGAACCGGGTGCTGAACCACCTGATGTTCCTCGGGTCCTACCCGCTGGAGCTGGGCGGGATCACGCCGGTCTTCTACGCCTTCCGGGAGCGCGAGGTGCTCCAGAACGTCATGGAGGAGGTCTCCGGCGGGCGCATGCACTACATGTTCAACCGCGTCGGCGGCCTCAAGGAGGACCTGCCGGCCGGATGGAGCACGCGCGCGCGTGCCGCCGTCGCCGCCGTCCGCTCCCGCATGGACGTCTTCGACGACCTGGTGCTCGGCAACGAGATCTTCCGCGGACGTACGCGGGGCGTGGGGACGCTCGCGCCCGAGACCGTGCACGCCTACGGCGTGAGCGGGCCCATCGCGCGCGGCTCGGGCGTCGACTTCGACCTGCGCCGCGACGAGCCGTACCTGGGTTACGGCGACCTCCAGGACACGCTGAAGGTCGTGACCCGCGGCGAGGGCGACTGCCTCGCCCGCTTCGAGTGCCTCCTGGAACAGACCCACAACGCGCTGGACCTCGCGGACGCCTGCCTGGACCGGCTCGCCGAGCTGCCGCCCGGGCCGATCAACCAGCGGCTGCCCAAGGTGCTGAAGGCGCCCGAGGGGCACACGTACGCCTGGACCGAGAACCCGCTCGGCATCAACGGCTACTACCTGGTCAGCAAGGGCGAGAAAACCCCGTACCGGATGAAGCTGCGCTCGGCGTCGTACAACAACATCCAGGTGCTGACCGAACTGCTGCCGGGGACGCTGGTGGCGGACATGGTGGCGATCCTGGGGTCGATGTTCTTCGTGGTCGGGGACATCGACAAGTAGGTCGGGGACATCGACGAACAGGGCGGGCGAGGCGGGCGGGGGCAGGCGGGAGGCCCTAGGTGTCCCGCGGAAGCGGGTCCGGGATGCCCACCGGCTGGAGCAGCCAGCCGAAGTCGCCGAGGCCGCCCGGGGCGGTGAGTTCGGCGGCCTCGCCGGCGCTCGCGAGGGCGCGCACGTAGGCCGAGGGGTCCGTGGAGGCCAGCGCGAGCGGGGGGCGTGCGCCGGTGAGATCGAGAGCGCGCAGGGCGCTGCGTTGCGTGCGGAGGCGCGCGGCGGGGAGCGCGCGCGCTGTGTCGGTGGGTGTACGCGGAGTGTCAGGGGGCGTGGGTGGCTTGCCCGGGGGTGTGCGTGTCGTGTCAGGCGGCGTGTGTGCGGTGTCTAGGAGCGTGTGTGCCGTGCCCGCTGCCGCGCACGCGTCCAGCGCGACGTGTGCCGTGATGTCGCACGACCCGTCCGGTACGGGCGCCGTCTCGCGCCCCTCCCGGAAGCCGGTGAGGGTCCCGAACGGGGGGCGCGCGTCCGCGGTGTGCGTGTAGTCCACGGCGACCGCGAGCCCCCGCGCCACCCGCTCCACGGCCGCCGCCCACGCCAGGTCCCTGGGCAGGCCGATCTCCGCGCGCAGCCCCTGCTCGGCCGGCAACGGCCACCACCGCGCCAGCCAGTGCGCGTCCGCGTCCGACACCGGCCGCCCCAGCCGCTCGGTGCCGTCCGCCGCTACGAGCACCAGCCGGGGCACGCCCGCCGGGTCCACCTCGGCCACGTCGAGGGGCACGTTGTCCAGCCACTCGTTGGCGAACAGCAGCCCCGTGACCGTGTCCGGCAGGTCGCTCAGCCAGGTGATCCGCTCGTCCAGGCCCGCAGGACGGCCGGCGATCTCGACGGCATACCCGCGCGTGCGGGCGGCCACGTCGGCGGGCAGGGCAGCGAGCACGCCGGTGATCAGCTCCCCGCGCCCGGCGCCCAGGTCGACGAAGTCCAGCGTCCGCGGGCGCCCGAGCGCCTCGTCGACCCGGCACAGCAGCCGGGCCACCGCCCGCGCGAACAGCGGGGAGGCGTGCACGGACGTACGGAAGTGCCCGGCAGGGCCCTCGGGCCGCCGGTAGAAGCCGTGCGGCCCGTAGAGCGCCTCCTCGGCCGCCTCCCGCCAGCCGCGTCCCTCGCGGACGCTCTCCGCCGTCGCCTCATCCGTCACCGGGACAGACTAGGCGCACAGGTGATCACTGCCTCCACCTTGCGGAGTATGCGTCCCGGGTGCGGATCGGTCCTCCGGTTGACCCCTGCACACACTTCGCTTCCCTACTCTGGGTTACGTGCAGCGCCTCTATGACTTCCTCCGCAGGCACCCGACATGGGTCGACAGCTTCTGGGCCGTCGTCCTGTTCGGGCTCTCCGGCGTGAGCGTGGTGAGTATCCACGGGGCACCGGACCACCACATGCCGGTCGCCGGGGGCCTGGCGGTGTCCGCCGTCCTCTGCCTCGTCGTCGCGCTGCGCCGCCGCTACCCGGAGCCGATGCTGCTGCTGGCCTTCGCGACCGGGCTGCTGCAACTCGTCCTGAACATCGAGACGACCGTCGCCGACTTCGCCATGCTGGTGATCACCTACACGGTCGCCATGGTCGGCGCGCGCTGGGCCTCGCGGCTGGCGCTCGCGGTGAGCCTGTGCGCGGCGACCCTGGCGCAGGTGCGCTGGCCGGAGGCGCAGACGAGCCTTCTCGGCCAGACGGCGCTGGCGGTGTTCCAGACGGTGCCCTTCGCCCTCGCCTGGGTGCTCGGCGACTCGATGCGCACCCGCCGGGCCTACTTCGCGCAGCTGGAGGAGCGCGCCGCCCGGCTGGAGAGGGAGCGCGAGGCGCAGTCGAAGGTCGCGGTCGCGGCCGAGCGCGCCCGGATCGCACGCGAGCTGCACGACGTCGTCGCGCACAACGTGTCCGTGATGGTGGTCCAGGCCGACGGCGCCGCCTATGTCCTCGACGCCGCCCCCGACCAGGCCAAGAAGGCCCTGGAGACGATCTCCTCCACCGGCCGCCAGGCCCTCGCCGAGATGCGCCGCCTGCTGGGCGTGCTGCGCACCGGCGAGCACCAGGAGAGCGGGGAGTACGTCCCCCAGCCGGACGTCGACCAGATCGACGACCTCGTCGAGCAGTGCCGCAGCTCCGGTCTGCCCGTCGACTTCAAGGTCGAGGGCACCCCGCGCCCGCTGCCCAGTGGGGTGGAGCTGACCGCGTACCGCATCGTGCAGGAGGCGCTCACCAACACCCGCAAGCACGGCGGGCCCAACGCGGGCGCGAGCGTACGGCTGGTCTACTTCGACGACGGGCTCGGCCTGCTCGTCGAGGACGACGGGCAGGGCGCCCCGCACGAGCTGTACGAGGAAGGCGGCGCCGACGGCCAGGGGCACGGCCTGATCGGCATGCGCGAGCGGATCGGCATGGTGGGCGGCACCCTGGACGCGGGGCCGCGCCCGGGCGGAGGATTCCGCATCAGCGCGCTGCTCCCGCTCAAACCGGCGCATTGACGCCGCCGCACGCCCCCTGTTGACACCTGTAACACCCCTGCCGACGGCATCCGAAGACGGCGGACACGGCAACCGAAGACCCGGAAAACACGGAAGAGGACCCGATGGCGATCCGCGTGATGCTCGTCGACGACCAGGTGCTGCTGCGCACCGGGTTCCGGATGGTGCTCGCCGCACAGCCGGACATGGAGGTCGTCGCGGAGGCGGGTGACGGCGTCGAGGCCCTTCAGGTGGTGCGTTCCACCGCCGTCGACGTCGTCCTGATGGACGTGCGCATGCCGAAACTGGACGGCGTGGAGGCCACCCGGCGGATCTGCTCCGAGCCCAACCCGCCGAAGGTGCTGATCCTGACCACCTTCGACCTGGACGAGTACGCCTTCTCCGGGCTGAAGGCGGGCGCCTCCGGTTTCATGCTCAAGGACGTGCCGCCGGGCGAGCTGCTCGCGGCCATCCGCGCCGTGCACAGCGGTGACGCGGTGGTCGCGCCCTCCACCACCCGGCGCCTGCTGGACCGGTTCGCGCCGATGCTGCCCTCCGCCGGCCGGGATCCCCAGCACAAGGAGCTGGAGCGGCTCACCGACCGGGAGCGCGAGGTCATGGTGCTGGTCGCGCAGGGCCTGTCGAACGGTGAGATCGCGGCCCGGCTGGTGCTGTCCGAGGCGACGGTGAAGACCCATGTGGGTCGCATCCTGACCAAGCTCGGTCTGCGCGACCGGGTGCAGGTGGTGGTGCTGGCGTACGAGACCGGACTGGTGCGGGCCGGCGGGCACGGCTGAGGCCGGGCCATCGCGGTCCCGGCGGGCACGGCCGACGCCGGACGGCGGTGCGCCTGGCGGGCACGGCCGACGCCGGACCACCGAGGTCCCGGTCCGTGGACCTCGGCGCCTCAGCGCAGGACGCCCTCGATGAAGTCGCTGCCCAGGCGGGCAACCGCGGACAGGTCCAGCTGGTGCTGGACGTACCGGCCGCGGCGGCCGCTCGTGATCAGGCCCGCTTTCTTCAGCACCGCCAGATGCCGGGATATCTCGGGGGCGGACATGCCGTGCGCGTCCGCCAGTTCGCTGGTGCTGTGCGGGGCGCGGGCCAGATGGCGGCACAGCCGCATCCGCACCGGGTGGGCCAGCGCCTCCAGACGGCGCGTGAGCTGTTCGACGGAGGGCGCCTGGGGGTGGGAGCCGCTGGCGGGATAGGTGATCGTGGGCTGCCAGCCGTACCGGTGCAGCACCATCACATGGGGCCAGCCGAGGCTGGTCGGCACCAGGACGAGGCCGCCGTCGCCGGTGGCCGTGCGGCCCACCAGGAGTTTGTCGACGGTGATGAGCCCGGTCTGCTCGTCCAGTGAGACGGCACCGGAGAGCGAGGAGAGGGCCTCGCCGAGGCCCTTGCGGCGCAGCAGTTCGGTCTTGTGCCGGGCGTCCGCCGCGAGCTGCGGCTGGAGCCGGGCCCAGGTGTCGGCGAAGAACGCTTCGTCGCAGTCGACCATGAGCTGCCGGAACCAGGCGCGGACGGCCGGCGGGTCCTCCAGCAGCCGGAGTGTGAACCGCTCCTGGACGGCACCGCGCGCGGCGGCCAGCTCCAGGGAGCGCCGGCGCAGCTCAGGATCGTCGAGCGGGCCGGGGCCGCTGACGTCGTAACGCAGCTGGCAGGTGAATTCCAGGGCCGCGTGGACGAACTGTTCGTCCGTCAGCTTGTCCAGCTGGTCCAGTTCCTCGGCGAGGGTGGCACCCGGCTGCGCACGCCCGCCGGGAATCCCGGCGAACGGGGCGAAGACGTCGGAGAACGTGGTGCGCCACAGGAATTCCGCCTCGCACAGCCGGTCGGCCAGGCTCGGGTCCAGCCGCGTCGACACCGCGGTCGCCCAGCCCTGCAGCTGCGGGTGATGGCCGGGCTCGCTGAGCGCGTGCAGCGCCATCCCCAGCTCCGCCAGCGGGGAGGGCACGACGGAGACCCGCTCCGGCGGCAGTCCGGTGATGTCGATGGTCACGCTCATGCCCCCATGGTGCACCCGGCCACTGACAGTGCCCCCGTGGATTGACGCCAGCCGTCAATCCACGGGACATCGGCTCTGAGCAGGAGCAATCTGATGCCACCGGGGCAGCCGCGGAGCCCGATCAGTCACCGATCAGCCACGTCCCGAAAAGGCGATCCGCCATGACCATCACCCAGCAGCACCAGTTCGACACCTACCGCGCCCGCCTGCACGGCGAGCCCGAACCGCCCGCGCCGGGCCGCCACGACGTCGGCCTGATGCGCGAACTGCGCGAGTACCGGCGCTTTCGCGCGGTCCTCGCCGAGCGCCCCGCGCTCGCCTGCACGGCGAGCCCGAACCGCCCGCGCCGGGCCGCCACGACGTCGGCCTGATGCGCGAACTGCGCGAGTACCGGCGCTTTCGCGCGGTCCTCG